>NZ_SSYA01000002.1:0-346526 GCF_004917065.1 Geomonas ferrireducens | reverse complement strand
TCAACAGGGGTAGAAAAAGGAGCGGCAGACACTTCTTGGTCATGGGGTACCTGTGGCTTCGGTAGATTTGGGGCAAAAACCTAAAAAACGCGGCACCCTCTCTGGATACAGTATCCGTGGGTGGCGCGGTTAATTACCATGAAAGCTAGCATAAATAGGTAGCAGCGTCAAACAACATTTAGCTGCATTTTAAGCGGTTGCGCCTCAAATGCGGTATGGTACTATTCTCAAATGAAATCATAACTTTACCGGTAAAACGATGATCCGAAACGTTATAAAATCGCTACTTGAAGCTAAGGCCTACCCAGACCCGACGACAGAAGTGCGCCTGGTTGAGACACACGTCTCCTTCATATTCCTCACCGATCGCTTCGTCTACAAGGTGAAAAAGGCGGTAAATTACGGCTTTCTCGACTTCACCACCCTCGACCGTCGCCGCTTCTACTGCAACGAGGAAGTTCGCCTGAACCGCCGTCTTTGTCCGGAGGTCTACCTGGGCGTTGTCGAGCTGCGCGACACTACGGACGGCCCCGGTTTCGGCGGCACAGGTCCGGTGATCGACTACGCAGTGAAGATGCGGCGCCTGCCGCAGGAACGCATGCTCGACAGGCTCCTTGCCGAAGAAAACGTCGAAGCCCGGGACATGACGCGCATCGCACAGGCGGTGGCGCGCTTCCACGAGGGGGCCGAACGTGGTCCGGTGATCGATGCCTATGGCGAAACCGAGGCTATACGCGAGAACTGGGAACAGAATTTCCGACAAGCGGCCTCTTTCGTAGGTTTGACTATCTCAGCCGCCCAGATGACTGAAATTCGGCAGTGGGTGATCTCCTTTCTCCAGGAAAACGACGCACTATTCCGGGAGCGGGTGACCGGGGGCTTCATCAGGGACTGCGACGGTGACCTGCACTCCGGCAACATCTGCCTCACCGACCCGGTTTGCATCTTCGACTGCATAGAGTTCAACGACAAGTTTCGTTACATCGACACGGCCGCCGACCTAGCCTTCCTGCTCATGGACCTGGAATACGCGGATCGCAAGGACCTGGCCGGCGAGCTTCTTAACGCCTACCAGGCGGCAAGCGGAGACGTGGGGATGGCGCCGCTTCTCGACTTCTACAAGGCCCAGCGCGCCTTCGTGCGCGGCAAGGTGACCAGCCTGCGCCTGGAGCATGCGTCCCTCACCGAGGCAGAGCGTATCGAGGTCAAGGACACGGCGGTCCGCTACTTCAGGCTGGCGCGCGGCTACAGCTTGAGAGCAAGAATGCATCCCATGCTCGTCCTCACCTGCGGGATGATCGGAAGCGGCAAGAGCACACTCGCCCGCGCGCTCAGCCGGGAGTTGGGGTTCGCCCTAAAGCGTTCCGACGTGGTGCGCAAGGAACTGGCCGGCGTTGCCACCGTGGGAGCGGCGCCCACCCGGTCATACCGTGCAGGGATCTACAACAGCGACATGGATCAAGCCACCTACCTCGCCCTTCTGACAGAGGCGGAGCGCTCGCTTTCCCGGGGTGAAGGGATGGTGGTGGATGCCACCTTCCGGCGCAGTGCGGACCGGGAGCGCTTCCGCGAGCTCGCCTTGAGGCTGGGCGTCCCGTTTCTGCTCGTCGAGACGCGCTGTTCCGAGGAGGTCGCGCGCCTGCGCCTGGAGGCCCGAAACGGCGATGCCGCAGAGGTATCGGACGCGCGTTGGGAACATTACCGCCAGTTGGAGGCGGAGTTCGAGGCGCCGCAACCGGGCGAGGCAATCGTCGTCGACAGCGCCCTTCCCGTTCACCAAGGGGTCGACCTGGTGATCGAGGCAGCGGGGTTACCGTCATGAAAAAGACACTGAAGGAAGTGGTCATACACCGGCTCAAATTGAAGGACACCTGGGTCATCTGCTTCGTGCTCGGCCTGGTCATGATGAACTACCCGTTTATCAGCATCTTCAACAAGGAGGTTCTCCCCTTCGGGATACCGCTTCTCTACCTGTACCTGCTGGTCGGATGGAGTTTCTCCATCTTCATCGTCTACCTTTTCAGCCGCGCCGCGCGCCGCGAAACCGATACCAAGGGGCAGCTTTGATGCTTGAGGTCAACTGGGTCTGGGGCACTGCCCTGCTCTACATAGCCCTCCTCTTCCTGGTCGCCTACTACGCCGACCAGCGGCAGAAGGCCGGGCGCAGCATCACGGCCAATCCCTGGGTCTACTCCCTCTCCATCGCGGTCTACGCCACATCCTGGACCTTCTACGGCAGCGTCGGGAAGGCGGCCACCACCGGGATCGACTTCCTCCCCGTCTACCTGGGGCCCACCCTGACCGCCTTTACCTGGTGGTTTCTGCTGAAGAAGATGGTGCGCATCTCCAAAGAGAACAACATAACCTCCATCGCCGACTTCATCAGCTCCCGCTACGGTTCCTCGCAGTGGCTGGGCGCCATCATCACGGTGATCACGGTCATGGGGGTGATGCCCTACATCGCCCTGCAGCTGAAAGCGGTCTCCACCTCATTTACTATCATCACCGGCTACCACGACTTCCACCTCGGGTTCATGGAGCAGGCCTACATCCCATCCCCGCACCCCGGGCTATTCACGGCGCTGCTGCTCGCGGTGTTCAGCGTGCTCTTCGGTGCGAGACACCTGACCTCGACCGAGCGGCACGACGGCCTCGTGGCGGCCATCGCCCTGGAGTCGGTGGTCAAGCTCGTCGCGATGCTCGTCGTCGGCGCCTTCATCACCTACTTCGCCTTCGACGGCATGGGAGACATCTTCTGGCGCATGTTCCAGAAGGAGCCGCACACCTTGTCGCGCCTCGTCACGCTCGATGCCACCGGGGAGAACTCCTACTCCTCGATGTTCAGCATCCTCGCGCTCTCGATGAGCGCGGTCATGCTCCTGCCGCGTCAGTTCCAGGTCATGGTGCTGGAAAACGCGCACGAGGCGCACCTGAACAGCGCATCGTGGCGCTTTCCGGCCTACATGTTCCTCATGAACCTGTTCGTCATGCCCATCGCCCTCGCCGGGATCCTGATGACCGGGAGCAACACCGGCGCCGACTATTTCGTGCTCACCCTGCCGATGCGGCTTGAGTCGCCATGGCTCGCGCTGGTTGCCTTCCTGGGCGGGTTCTCGGCATCGGCGGGAATGGTGATGGTCGAATCCATCGCCGTCTCCACCATGCTTCTGAACCACGTGCTGATGCCGGTCGTGATCCGCTTCAGGCCGCAGTCCTGGTTCCCACTCCTGCTCATCAACCTGAAGCGCTTCGGCATCGTGCTCGTCATCCTGCTCGGGTACCTGTACCAAAGCGCGGTGGGCGAGACCTACATGCTCGCCAACATGGGGCTCATCTCCTTCTCCGCAGCGGTCCAGTTCGCCCCCGCCCTGATCGGCGGCCTCTACTGGCCGCGCGGCAACAAGGCGGGCGCCATAACCGGGCTTTTGCTCGGCTTCGGGGTCTGGTTCTACACCCTGCTCCTCCCCTCCGTGCTGCAGGCGGGAGGTTGGCAGACCGACCTTTTGCTCTACGGCCCGTTCGGGATCGAGCTGTTGCGCCCCCAGGCGCTCTTCGGGCTGACCGGACTGGACGAGTTCACCCACACGCTCTTCTGGAGCATGTTCATGAACATCGCGGCCTACCTATCCCTCTCCATCCTGCTTGGCCAGGGGGAAAAGGAGAGCGAGCAGATGAACCGCTTCGTGCGGGTCTTCTCGTCTGAGGGGACGCCGCAGTGGGAGACCAAGCGTCTCTCGAAGCCGGTGACCATCGTGCAGTTCGTCACCCTCATGTCCAAGTTCATCGGCGAACAGCAGGCCCACGCCGCGATCGCGGACTACCTGGGCGAACGCGAGATCGACGGCAAGGGAGGGGTCTCCGAGTTCGAGCTCCCGAACCTGAAGCGTTTCGTGGAGAAGACCCTCGCCGGGTCGCTTGGGGGGGCCGCCGCCGGCGCGGTGGTGGAGAGTTTTCTCAGCGACATCGGGTCGAGGATGGAGCCGGTGTTCGACATATTTTCCACGGTGCGCACCTCGCGCGACCAAAGCCGCGAGGCTCTCTTCGTCAGGCTGCGCGCCTCGGAGATCATGAGCCGCTCGCTCGAGCTCGACATCATCATGGGGGATCTTCTCGAGCTTCTTTTGCGCGAGTTCAAGCTCGACCTCGCCGTGATACGGCTTCTTAACGAGGAGTCGGTACTGAAGGTCCGCTCCTACCGGGGCGTCGGCGGGGAGAGGATCACCGCGGAAGACCGCATCCTCGAGATAGACACCCACGTAGGAGAGGCGTTTCTCGGGCGCCGTACCGAATTTTTCAATGACACCGCCTTCATAACGAAGCCGATCGCCAAGGAGATCTTCCAGAAGGAAGGGATCAAGTCCTTCGCGCATATCCCGATCGCGAGCGAGGGGGCCCCTCCGGTTGGGGTGCTTTCGGTATTCTCCCGCTCCATCATCGGCCTTTTCACCGAGCAGTTCGTCGAGCTTCTTGAAAGCCTCGCGGGACAGCTCGCCCAGGCGGTGCGCATCGTCGAGGAGCGCGAGGCGAAGGAGCGCGAGCGGCGCCAGAAGGAGGCTGCACTTCTGGAGAACGCGCGGGTCACCCGCGACCTCGAGCTCGCCAAGCAGATCCAGCTCTCGCTCCTGCCGGAAAGCCCACCGTCACTCCCCGGGCTGCGCATCGCCAGCCGCTGCGTGCCCGCCGCACACGTCGGTGGCGACTACTACGACTTCTTCCATCGCAGCACCGGCGTGATGGACGTGGTCATGGCGGACGTCTCCGGCCACAGCGTCGGTGCCGCCCTCATCATGGTCGAGACGAGGAGCGTGCTGCGGGCCCAGATGCAGGAGTCGAGGTCCCCGAAGGACCTTTTGAAGCTTTTGAACGAGCTTTTGTACGAAGACCTGACCGGCGCCGAACTCTTCATCACCATGTTCTGCGCAAGGTACGACGGCGCGCAACGCGCCCTCACCTTTGCCAACGCGGGTCACACCCGCCCCATCCTGTTCCGCGGCGGGACCTGGCAGGAGTTGGACGCGGAGGGACTCATCCTGGGTGTCGAAAAAAATGTCGTTTTCGAGGAGCGCCATACCCCGCTGGAACCTGGGGACCTCCTCTTCATTTACACCGACGGCATCATCGAGGCGGAGAACGACGCGGGGGATTTCTTCGGGGTGGATCGGCTTTGCCGGCTCCTCTCCGGGCTGCTTGACGCGGAGCCTGAGGTGGTGATCGAAAGGGTGCTGACCGAGGTGGGAAACCACGCCTGGCCCCAACCTTTACAGGACGACATTTCCATGGTAGTCATGAAGGTGGCGTGACCGCAGGGGGGGCGCCTCTTGCTAAATGTCGGCAGTTATTGCACAATAAAGCAGGATGTATACCGGATCGGACCTCACAACAAGGAGAAGGCCATGAACCTAGCAAGCGAGACGAGGAACGACGTTGTAATTATATACGTCAAGGAGGAAAGGCTGGACGCGCACAACTCTACCGAGCTGAAAAGCGCGGTGCAGAAGCTTTTCGAGGACGGCAAGAAGAACGTGCTGGTGGACCTGAAGGACGTCCGCTTTATCGACAGCTCTGGTCTTGGCGCGCTGGTGTCCGGTTTTAAGAACGCCATTTCGCATCAGGGGAACCTGAAGCTCTCCTCGCTGCAGTCTCAGGTAAAGTCGATGTTCGAACTGACCCGATTGCACCGGGTCTTCGAGATATTCCCATCCACGGTGGAGGCGGTGGAGAACTTTCAGTCCTAGGCGGGGCCCATGGTCCTGAAGCGAGGCTCTAGATGCAAGGGAACACGATCGAGGTCGACATAAAGGTCCCCAACAAGACCAGGTACCTGAGTCTTATCGGGAAGATCGGGGAGGACATAGCCCGGGAGCTTGAGCGTTTCAGCGGCGACAAGGAGGTGCTCGCCTATCACCTGAATCTGGTCCTCACCGAAGCGATGGTGAACGCGATAAAGCATGCCGGCCCCAAGGAGCCGGAAAAGCTCGTTCGCATCGTTATAAGCCTGCACCGGGACGATCTCACCATCAGGGTGTACGACGACGGTCAGGGATTCGACATCAACGCCATCCCCGCCCCCAACTTCGAGGAGTTGGAGGACCGGGGACGCGGCATCTTCCTGATCCGTACCCTTATGGACTCGGTCGCCTACAGAAAGAGCTGCAAGGAAAACATGCTGGAGATGAAAAAGAAACTCGCCTGACCGCTATCCGCGGCGGTAGCGCCGGATCACCATCGCCGCGCCCAGAAGGAACATAGGGAAGCTTAGCATCTGCCCCATAGACAGCCCTCCGAAGAGAAAACCTATCTGCTCGTCGGGTTCCCTGACGAACTCCACCAGGAAACGGAACAGTCCGTACAGCGCGATGAAGGACCACACGACGACCCCGTCCTTTTTCACGTTGCGCGAAACCAGGTAAAGAACCGTGAACATGACCGGCCCCTCGAGAAACGCCTCGTAGAGCTGGGAAGGATGGCGCGGCAGCGGCCCCCCGCTCGGGAAGACGACCCCCCAGGGGACGTCGGTAACCCGGCCGTAGAGTTCGCCGTTGATGAAGTTGCCGATCCTGCCGAAACCAAGCCCCACCGGGCCTGCCAAAAAGCCTATGTCCGCCAGGGGATAGAAGGCGAGCTTGTGCTTGCGGATGTAGTAGAGGCTCGCCAGGGTGGCACCGATCAGGCCGCCGTGGAAGGACATCCCCCCTTCCCAAACCGCGAACAGTTTCAACGGGTGGCTCAGGTAATAAGAGAGGTTGTAAAAGAGTATGTAGCCGATCCGGCCGCCCAAGATAACCCCGAGGGCGACGGTGAAGATGATGTCGGCGACCTGGTCCTTGTTGAGCGGCAGCCCTTTGCGCTTCACGCCGGAGAGGATTATGAAGTAGGCGCTGACGAAGCCGCAGATGTACATGAGACCGTACCAGCGGAATTCCAGCGGCCCAAGGCGCAGGAAAACCGGGTCGATGTTGGGAAAAACCATGCTTTACTCCAGGCGGTGATGCCGGCCGGACCGGGTAACCGCACAAGGCGGCGCCCGGTCCGGGTTTGGCGAGGTATCTTGTTATTTACGGTATTCGGCGGGAACGCCCAGGCGGTCGGCGCTCTCCTGAAGCTGTTCGAGTCTCTTGCGTTGCGCCTGGACCCGGTCCTCGGCGTACCTGATGCTGTTCTGGATGGAGAGGTACTCGGAGCGGCTCATCGTCGAGGTGTCGCGCAGCCTCCCCTTGAGCGTTGCGAGGTCCGACTCCGCGTTTTTAAGGTTGAACTCGGCCTGCCCAAACTCCCTGCGCCAGGCTGCCTCGTCCTTCCCGCCGTAGAGCTTTTTACCCGCTTCCGGCTCGTCCTTCTTCGCCTTGGCCGGTTCCGCCGGGGACTCGTTGATGATCTTCACCGGTTCCTCATCGCCGCCGAGCCTTTTGGCCTTTTTCCGGTACTTCTTCGGAACCTTGCCGAGGTCTTCGGCGAAGTTCACCGTTCCCCTCCCGTCGGTCCACTGGTAGGTCTCCGCGATGGCCGTGAGCGGGTAGAGCAGTAGCAACAGCACGAGCAGTTTTTTCATCTTTTCTCTCCTTAGGCTGTACCGTTTCAGGTTCGGTCCCCCCCGATGCTACCCCGGAGGCCACCCGAGCTTGCGCCCGGCCAACAGGTGGAAATGAATGTGAAATACGGACTGGCCGGCGCCGGCGTTGGTGTTGTTCACCAGGCGGAACCCCTCCTCGTCGAAGCCGCGTTCGCGGGTGAGGGAGGCGGCAACACGGTGCACCGCACCGATCAGCAGGTCGTCCTCGGGGGCGAGGTCAAGCGCGTTCGCCAAGTGCTTCTTCGGGATGAGGAGCATGTGCACCGGCGCAACTGGGTTGATGTCCTCGATGGCGAAGAGGAGGTCGTCCTCGTAGACCTTCTTGACCGGGATGCGCCCGTCCGCCATCTTGCAGAAAAGACAGTCATTCATGTGAAACACCTCCTGCGGGATGGAAATCTACTCCGAAGCGTCCGCGTCCCCGGGTTCGGGAACCGCGTCGCCCTTTTTCAGATGGATCAGGAACTCCTTGTTCCCCTTAGGGCCGAGGATCGGGGAGTCGCAGACGCCGAGGACGGTAAGGCCCAGGCCGCGGGCGAGATCGGTGATGCCGTCGACCACCTCCTGGTGCTTTTTCGCGTCCCGCACCACGCCCCCCTTCCCTACTTGTCCGCGCCCCACCTCGAACTGCGGCTTGATGAGGGCGACGACGATGCCGTCCTCCTTGATGAGGCGCAGCGTCGGCGGAAGTACCTTGTCCAGAGAGATGAACGAGGCGTCGATGACGGCCAGGTCCGGAGTTTCCGGGAGCGACTCGAGGTAGCGGATGTTGGTCTTCTCGAGGTTCACCACCCGCGGGTCCTCGCGCAGCTTCCATGCAAGCTGGCCGTACCCCACGTCGACGGCGAAGACGCGCCGGGCGCCGCGCTGCAGCAGGCAATCGGTGAAGCCTCCGGTGGATGCGCCGACGTCGACGGCGCAAAGCCCGGCGACGTCGATGCCGAAGCGGGTGAGCCCCTCGGCCAACTTGAGTCCGCCGCGGCTCACGTACGGCAGCGGCTCCCCCTTGAGACGGATCTCCGCCTCGGGGGCGACCATGAGCCCCGCCTTGTCGGCCAGATGGTCGTTTACCACCACCTGCCCGGCCATGATGAGCGCCTTGGCCCTCTCCCGCGAGGGGGCGAGCCCCCGTTCGAACACCAGCTTGTCCAGTCTTTCCTTCGCCACAGTTACTCCAAAGTCACAAACAAGGACAGAAAGACTCAACGCAGAGACGCGGAGCCGCAAAGGCGCGAAGGGAACAATCCCGATTAAAAGCCTCAGTCGTGCTTCCTGTTTTTCGTCTTTGCGTCTTCGCGGCTTGGCGTCTTTGCGTTGAGGCCTTTTGCCTTTTAATAAAGCCCGTGCAGCGGGCCGCCGGGCGCTGCCAGTTCGTCCACCTTGCGCTCCACCGCTGGATCCTCGACCAGGGGCGGGGCATGGTGCGGCTTCACGCGTGCATCGATCACGACGGGTCCGGTGCACCCCCACTGCTTGCAGGCCATGGAGGCACCCACGCCGTAGATGTCGGCGGCGGGATCGCTGCGCGTGAAGGTCACCCACAGGAAGTTGTTCAGTTCCGCCGCGGTAAAACGACTGTCGTCGCAGACCACGATGAGCGGGAAGCCCTCCAGCCCTTCACCGCCGGCAAGCGTTTCGCAAAGCTCATCCATCCGCTCGTCCGGTTCCCCTTTCCTCGTCCGGCAGGCGGGTCCGCGCAAAGCGATGACGCCCGGGAGGCAGAGCCTGGGGTCGTCGAAGCCGGCGGGAAGCCTGAGCCCGCTGGGAAGCTCGGTGGCGAGGGTGCGACGCTTCTCCCCGATCGCGGCGATGACCACCTTGGAGCCGCTGTTCAGTCCCGAGCCGGAGTAGTCAAGGGTGTCCATGGTGGTGGCGGTCTGGAAGTGCAGGTCGCGGCGCGGATCGAACCGCTCGAGAACGTGGGCCAAAAACGCCGGGATGTCGTGGATGTCCAGGCGCGGCGCGTCCTCGTGGGCGGCGATCATCAGGTACTTCGCCAGGGAGAGCTGCCCCTGCCCGAGCACCGCGTTCGCGATGGTCAAAAGCTCCTGCGGCGTGCGCCGCTCGCCGTACGGGACGTAGCGCTCGCTGCCGACGGCAAAGAGAAGCGGGTGCACCCCCGCCGCGTCCACCGCGTGCACCGCCTTCACCCCGGGAATGACGGTCGGGATGAGCGGGCCGGTGAGCTCGTGTATGAAGGCGCCGAACGAGGTGTCCTCCTGCGGGGGACGCCCCACCGTGGTGAAGGGCCAGATGGCGCCGTCGCGATGGAAGACCTCCTCCACCTTCAGCACCGGGAAGTCGTGTGCGAGGCTGTAATAGCCGAAGTGGTCGCCAAAGGGGCCTTCGGGGAGTGTTCTTTTGGGGTCGACGATGCCGGTGATGCAGAAATCCGCCTGCGCCGGGATGGGAAGCTTCCCCTCGCGCTGCACCATTTCGATGCGGTGCCCGGCCAGAAGTCCGGCGAAGGAGAGTTCCGGCATCCCCTCGGGAAGCGGCATGACCGCGGCGACGGTCATGGACGGGGGACCGCCGACGAAGATGTTGACCCGGAACGGTTCGCCCCGCTCGATGGCCTCGGCGTGGTGAAAGCCGATGCCGCGGTGGATCTGGTAGTGCAGCCCGATCTCCTCGTTCTCCCGGTAGGCGCCGCCGGAGAGCTGCACCCGGTACATGCCGAGGTTCGAATGGCGCAACCCGGGTTGAGCCGCACTTTCGGAATAGACCTGGGGAAGGGTGATGAAGGCGCCGCCGTCGTCGGGCCAGGATTTCAACTGCGGGAGACCGGCGATCGCGGTGCGGTTGGCAAGGACGGGGCCGTCCCCCACCGTTTTCGGGAGGAGGTGCCAGGCAGCGGGAACCGCGCCGAGCAAGGTGGTCGGTTCCTTCAGCGCGGTGCGCGGGTCCACCTTGAGCTTGACCAGGCGCTCCACCGCTTTAAGGGTGTCCCTGAAGATGTATCTCGTGCGGTCGAGGGTCCCGAAGAGGTTCCCGAGCATGGGAAAGGAGCTCCCCTTCACCCTGGTGAAGAGAAGCGCCGGGCCGCCCGCCTGATAGACGCGGCGCTGGATCGACCCGATCTCGAGTTCCGCGGAAAGTTCGCAGTCAATCCTGACCAGCGCGCCGGTGCGCTCCAGGTCAGCGACGCAGGATGCAAGGTCTTTATATCCCAACCGATTCCTCCGGACGATTCCAGCCTGAACAACGGACTACTATTAATGCAGCCCCGCAGCCAAGTCAACACAAAAGACCCCCGAGCCCGCGCGCAGAGAGGGCTCAGCCGCGGTTACCGGCACAGTCGAAGAAGGCCTTCGACACCGGAGCCCCCGGGCGCGCCCCCTCCCCTCGCCTCCTAGCTCTCCCGGACGGTGTCGAAACACTATTCTGAAAAGAGGATTTATGCTAACCTGCCGAACTGATTAACCACATGGGAGAGCCACGTGCCACGTTTCACCATCTTCAAAAAGATCCTCGTCATCACGCTGCTGCTCTCCCTGCTGCCGCTCTTCGTCTCGTCCGTCATTCTCTTAGCCAACCTGCAGGCGACCAGCACCAACCTCTCGATGGAGATAACGGAGTCCGACGACCGACAGGCCATTGAGTCGCTGCAGATGAGGGCGCGGGACCTCGCGGAAAACATCAAGGATTTCCTGCACCAGTGCGAGAGCGATCTCCTCTTCGTCTCCCGGTCGCGGCTGGACCGAGAGACCCTGCTCGACTTCTACCAGACCCGGCTCTCAGAGGTCTGGCAGCGCGGCGGCGGCGCGACCGAGGCCCAGGGGACCCACGAGTTCCGCCCCATCTACCGCTCCATCGCCATCATTGACGCAAAGGGGCGGGAGCGCCTGGCGATCCGCAACGGCACCTTCGCCCCGGAACGGGAACTTGCCGACGTCTCCGACCCCGCGAACACGGAGTTCAAAAGCGAGAACTACTTCCGCCGCGTGCGCGCCTTGAAGCCAGGCGAGATCTACGTATCGCACCTGACCGGCTTTCACGTCAGCAAGCAGGAGCAGTTGGCGGGCGCCGCGGACCCGGAAAGCGCCTATGACGGCAAGATATACCAGGGGGTGATCCGCTTCGGAGCGCCGCTTTTCGACCGCAAAGGGAAATTCGCCGGCATGGTGCTCCTCTCCCTGGACCACCGCCACCTGATGGAGTTCACCCAGCACATCGACCCGGGCAAGAACGCGGCAGCCCTCTTTCCCTCCTACCAAAGCGGCAACTACGCCTTCCTGTTCGACGACGAGGGATGGATCATCACGCACCCCAAGTACTGGGACATCCGCGGTGTGGACCCAAGCGGCAAGCTGGTCCCCCCCTACAGCAGCAAGTCGAGCAAGGCGGACGTGGAAAGCGGCCGCATCCCCTTCAACCTCGACTTCGCCGGTTTCATTCACCCCGGATACCCGCAGGTGGCCGAGGCGGTGCGCGCCAAGCGGGAGGGGCACGTGGACATCACCAACGTAGGAGGAGCCAAGAAGATCATGGCCTATGCACCCATCTTCTACGACACCGGCGACTACGCGAAGCACGGCATCTTCGGCGGCGTCACCATAGGTTTCCAGGTGGACCGCTTCCACGAGGCATCCCGCAAAGGAAGCAGGCTCATCAGCCGCCAGCTCGGCGAGCACCGCAAGGCAAGCGGGGCCATCATCCTGATCACCGCCGTCTTCTCAGCGCTTTCAGCCTGGCTTTTGTCACGCGGCATCAGCGTTCCGCTCAGACAGCTCACCGTGAGTGCAAAAAAGCTCGCCGCCGGCGACAGTGCGGTCCGGGTCGCGGTGAACTCCGCCGACGAGATCGGCGTCCTCGCCCAGACCTTCAACTACATGGCCGACGAGCTCGACCGCCGCAAACATAGCCTCCTCGCCACCCTGGAAGAGCTAAAGAAGTCACGGCTGGAGATCCTTGACGAACGCAATTTCAAGGAGAGCGTGCTGCAGAGTATCTCGAGCGGCATCGTGACCTTCTCCCCGGAGGGCTTCCTCACCTCCATCAACAGCACCGGCCGCCTCTTCCTGGGCGAAGGGATCACGACGGGGATGCACTACCGCGAGGTTTTCAACGGCTGGGGAATACTGGGCGACAGGATCGCCGACGTCTTCGCTACCGGTGCCGGATACGGGCGTGAAACCTTCCGTTTCGACCATGAGCCGGGCAAGACCCATTTCGACGTCGGCTTCTTCCCCATCGGCGTCGATTCCGACCAGGGACTTACCGTGACCCTGCGCAACGAGACCGAGCGCGAGAACCTGCACGAGGAGATGATGAGACTAGACCGCCTCGCCTCCCTTGGGAAGCTCTCGGCGGGGATCGCCCACGAGGTGCGCAACCCGCTGACCGGGATCTCGCTGCTACTGGACGACCTGCACGACCAGGCGACCTCGGACCCCGCAGACAAGGAGCTCATCAAGAAGGCCCTCCTTGAGATCGAGCGGGTGGAGAAGCTGATCAACGCCCTTTTGAATTACTCCTCTCCGGTGCGCGCAGAGTTCAGGGAGTGCGACCTCAACCGGCTCGTGAACGACACCGTGCTCCTGATGCGGCGGCCGTGCGAGAAACAGCAGGTGCAACTGGTCATGAACGAGGGTGAGGTCCCCCCGTTCCGATTCGACCCGGAGAAGATCAAACAGGCGGTGCTCAACATCATCAAGAACGCGCAGCAGGCCCTTCCAGGCGGCGGACGCATCGAGGTATCCACTGCCGTTTCCGATGGGTATGCAGTGATCACCATCGGCGACGACGGCCCCGGCATCGCCAGCGAAGACCAGCCCCTCATCTTCGAACCGTTCTTCACAAGAAAGGGAGCCGGCACCGGTCTCGGGCTGTCGATCACCCAGCGCATCGTCGAGGAACACCAGGGGCGGGTGCAGGTGGAGAGCGCGCCGGGCCGGGGAACCCGGTTTACCGTCGAGCTGCCGCTAGGCGATCAACAGGAAGCAGACTGAGTCCGGGAGGTAAAGGCAGGGAGATGCTCGTCATCCCCCTGCCCGGCCTCCCCCTCCGTCGGAAGGTGCAGAACCGCCAACCACTCGCGTGAAAGCTATGCAGCTCAGCTGGAACAGGAAAAGGAACGCATGGAAAAGATACTGATCATAGACGACGAAGCCTTCATATGCGAAAACGTACAGCGCATCCTATCCGGGGAAGGGTTCCAGGTCTGCGCCGCCCAGACCGGCCAGGAAGCCCGCGACATCGTCGCCTCGGAGCAGATCGACCTCGCCCTTTTGGACCTGAACCTCGGGACCGAGAACGGCATCGACGTCCTGAAGGCCCTGAAAGAACTAGACCCTGAGCTGCTGGTGATCATCATCACCGGGTACGGCTCGGTCGAGAGCGCAGTGGAATCGCTGCAGCTAGGCGCCTTCCATTACATGAAAAAGCCGTTCAAGGCGGACGCCTTGCGCCTCATCGTAAAGCTCGCACTGAAGACCCAGACCCTTAAGCGCGAGGTGCGCAAGCTGCGTCAGGGAAACGCCTCGCTCCTTGGCTCCTCCCCCATTATCGGAAAAAGCGAGGCCTTCAACGAGGTGGTGGCCCAGGTACGCGAGATAGCACGCATCCCCTCGACGGTCCTGATCACCGGCGAATCCGGGACCGGAAAGGAACTGGTGGCCCGCGCCATCCACGACCTATCCGACCGCAAGGACGCCCCTTTCATCGCCATCAACTGCGCCTCGATACCGGCGGCGCTCCTTGAAAGCGAGCTCTTCGGCCACGAGAAAGGGTCCTTCACCGGTGCGAGCGGCCGCAAGAAGGGTCTCTTCGAGGAGGCGCACCACGGCACCATTTTTCTCGACGAGATCGGAGAGATGGACATGGCAATGCAGGCAAAGCTCCTGAGGGTGCTGCAGGAGAGATCCATACGGAGGGTCGGCGCGGTGAAGGATGTTACCATCGACGTGCGGGTGATCGCGGCGACGAACCGCGACCTTTTGCAGCGCATCGCCGAGAAGAGCTTCCGGGAGGACCTATTCTACCGCCTGAACGTCTTCCCGATCCACATCCCCCCCCTGCGCGAGCGCACCGCCGACATAGCCGCCCTCGCCGCCTACTTCCTAGATGGGTTCAGCCGCTCCTTCGGGCGCCAATTCCGCGACATCTCGCCTGAGGCGGAACAGCTCATGGCGCAGTACGCTTGGCCCGGAAACGTGCGCGAAGTCAGAAACGTCATCGAGCGCATCTGCATCATGCGCACTGGGCCGACCCTCTTGCCGGAGCACCTGCCGCTGGAAATCAGGAACAGCCAGGACGGCGATCATACGACGGTTGACACCAGCGCAACGGCGATAGAAGTTCCGCAGGATGTCGGGCTGGAGGAGGCGATCAACAGCATCGAGAAGACGCTCATTCGACAGGCGTTGCAGAAAACGGGCGGCAACGTACTGCAGACCGCCACGACATTAAGGATCCCGCGAGGAACCCTGCGCTACAAGATGGACAAATACGGCCTCTAGCTTTTGTAAGATCTGCTGCTGTGAAAAGATGACGAGGCGTGGCCGCTGGCCCGCCTTGTTCTATTTTCGGCACACCGCCAGCATTAACTCCCACCAACCACAACTACACTCCCCCAGCGCACGCGCACAAAGTTTTTAATCCGGCCGCCAAGCCGGCTTTTGGCAGATATCCGCCACCCATGTGGCCGTTTTCCGCCACCACTTCACGTTTCAACCATCATTCTGGCCCTTCCAACAGTCATTAATCAATACGTTACGACTCCAATCATGTGGCACCGCAGTTGCAACAAAACAATGTATCGTATACAAACACCCAACAGTCCTCAAATAAGGTGCCGCCACCAAACTAATAAATATTTTCACATAACAGCAGGACACCAACCAAGGAGGAATACCCTATGAACCTGAAAGCCTGTTTTAAAACGTTGGCCATGGCGGCGGCACTCGCCCTGCCGATAAACGCCTTCGCAGCCCCCATCGTGATCAAGTTCAGCCACGTAGTCGCGCAGCACACCCCTAAAGGACAGGCCGCCGATTACTTCAAGAAATTGGCCGAAGAGCGCACCAAGGGGCGCGTGAAAGTCGAGGTGTACCCGAACAGCCAGCTTTACAAGGACAAGGAGGAGATGGAAGCCCTGCAGCTCGGCGCGGTCCAGATGCTCGCCCCCTCCCTTGCCAAGTTCGCACCGCTCGGCGTGAAGGAGTTCGAGGTGTTCGACCTCCCCTTCATCTTCGACAACTATCAGGAACTGCACAAGGTCACCCAGGGCCAGGTGGGCGCCAAGCTCCTCAAGAAGCTCGAGCCGAAAGGGATCCTCGGCCTCGCTTACTGGGACAACGGCTTCAAGGTGATGAGCGCCAACAAGCCGCTCAAGAACGTGGCCGACTTCAAGGGCCAGAAGATGCGCATCCAGTCTTCCAAGGTGCTCGACTCCGAGATGCGCTCGGTAGGTGCCATCCCGCAGGTGCTCGCATTCTCCGAGGTGTACCAGGCGCTGCAGACCGGCGTCGTCGACGGCACCGAGAATCCCCCCTCCAACCTCTACACCCAGAAGATGCACGAGGTACAGAAGTACGTCACCCTCTCCGACCACGGCTACCTGGGCTATGCGGTCATCGTGAACAAGAAGTTCTGGCAGGGGCTCCCGGCCGACATCCGCACCATCCTCGAAGGGTGCATGAAGGACGCGACGAAGTATGCCAACGACGTGGCCAAGAAGGACAACGACGAGGCCCTCGCCGCTGTGAAAAAGTCCGGCCGCAGCCAGCTGATCACCCTCACCCCGCAGGAGCGTGCAGCGTGGAAGAAGGCGATGGACAAAGCCCACAAGGATAACATGGGCCGCATCGGTGCCGACATCGTGAAGGAAGTCTACGCGGCTACCGGCTACAACGCGAAATAATCACCCCGAACCTTAACGCGACGGCCGCCACATCCAGGCGGCCGTCGCCGAGAGTTCCAGGAGAAGCCCATCATGATGAAGTATCTTGACCATCTTGAGGAAATCATCATCACCTTCCTCATCGGCGCCGCCACGGTAATCATCGCCGTCGCCGTCGCCCATCGCTACCTGTCCGGCCTCCCGATCCCGGGGCTGCAGGACTGGCTGCTGACCATTAACATGAGCTGGGCGCAGGAGCTCTGCATCTACATGTTCGTCTGGATGGCCAAATTCGGCGCTGCTTACGGCGTCAGAAGCGGCATCCACGTGGGGGTGGACGTTCTGGTCACCCGCCTCCCCGATTCCTGGCGCAAGACCACCGTGATCATCGCCATCCTGGGCGGTGTCGTCTTCACCGGCCTGATCGGCTCGCTGGGGGCCAAGTTCGTATGGGAAAACGGCATGCACTACGCCGTCTTCAACAAGCTCGGCATGAACGTCGCCGACCTGATCGAAGGCCCCACCACCCCAGACCTCGAGTGGCCGACCTGGATCGTCTATTGCGCCGTGCCGCTGGGCTCGTACCTCATGTGCTTCCGCTTCCTGCAGGTTGGATACGCCTTCCTGCGCACCGGGGAGCTGCCGCACCATGACCACGCCCATGTCGACGGCATCGACGAGATCGGCACGCTCGACTCCACCGATGCGCTGGAGGAATACGAGCAGCACAAGTTCAATCATAAGGAAGCTGGGGGTGTGAAATGAGTACTGCAGTAGCCGGCTGGGAACAGTTTTCCAAGAAAAAGGCGGCGACCTGGCTTCTCGCCATCGCCGTGATACTTGGAGCGATAGCCACCCTCGGCAGCACCGGCATCGTCTTCGCGCTTCTCTTGGCCCTGATGCTGACGGGCATGCCCATCTCCATCGCACTCGGCCTCACCGTTCTCACCTTCCTCTTCTTCTTCTCGGAGGTGCCGACCGAGGCGGTCGCCATGAAGCTCTTCACCGGCATCGAGAAGTTCGAGATTATGGCGATCCCGTTTTTCATCCTCGCCGGTAACTTCCTGACCCACGGCGGCGTCGCCAAGAGGATGATCAACTTCGCCACCTCCATGGTAGGGCACTGGCACGGCGGCCTGGCGCTCGCCGGCGTCATGGCCTGCGCCCTCTTCGCCGCCGTCTCCGGTTCGAGTCCCGCGACCGTCGTCGCGATCGGCTCCATCATGATGCCTGCCATGGTGCGCGCCGGATACCCGAAGCGCTTCGGCGCCGGCGTCATCACCACCTCGGGTTCGCTGGGCATCCTGATCCCGCCGTCCATCCCGATGGTGGTCTACTGCGTAGCCACCAACTCCTCGGTGGGCGCCCTCTTCATGGGGGGCGTCATCCCTGGCCTCATGCTCGCGACGCTGCTCGGTTTGGTTGCTTGGTGGCGAGCGAAAAACGGCAACCTTCCTCGCATGAAGAAGGCGACCTGGGGCGAGCGCGCCAAGGCGTTCCGCGACAGCGTCTGGGGCCTGTTCCTGATCGTCATCGTCCTCGGAGGCATCTACTCAGGCATGTTCACCCCGACCGAGGCCGCCGCCATGAGCGCGGTGTATGCCTTCATCATCGCCGTCTTCGTCTACCGCGACGTCCCCTTCAAGAAGGTCCCGAAGGTGCTCCTGGACTCGGCGAGCATGTCGGCGATGCTTTTGTACATCATCACCAACGCGGTGCTCTTCAGCTTCCTGATGACGCACGAGAACATCCCGCAGCTCATGGCGGACTGGATCCTCGGCCACAACCTGGGCGTGGTCTCCTTCCTGCTGGTGACCAACGTTCTGCTGCTTCTGGCCGGAAACGTCATGGAGCCCTCCTCGATCATCCTGATCCTCGCCCCGATCCTGTTCCCGGTCGCCATGCAGCTCGGCATAGACCCGGTCCACTTCGGCGTGCTCATCACGGTGAACATGGAGGTCGGCATGTGCCACCCGCCGGTCGGCCTCAACCTCTATGTTGCCAGCGGCATCACGAAAATGGGGATATCGGAGCTGACCGTGGCGGTCTGGCCATGGTTGCTCGCCATGCTCTGCTTCATGATCCTCATCACCTACGTGCCGATCATTTCGCTGTGGCTGCCGCGCGCACTCGGTTACTAGCGGCACCGCCTAACCGTTGAACGGAAAAGGGCCTGTCCACACGACAGGCCCTTTTTACCTTTACCAGCTGACCAAGTTGCGCTATCAATGCCCGAGTCCCCAAGCGCCACTCCTAAGGAACCTCACCCCCATGGTAACCTTGCTCGTCGCCATCTTCGTCATCGCCTATGCGGCCATCGCCCTTGAACACCCCATCGGGATCAACAAGTCATCCTCCGCACTTCTCGGCGCGGGCCTGCTCTGGTCCGTGTACGCGCTCGCCAGCCCTGACTCCCACCTGGTAGTACACCAGTTGAACGAGTCGCTGGCGTCCACGGCGCAGATCGTTTTTTTCCTGATCGGTGCGATGACCATCGTGGAGGTGATCGACGCCCACAACGGCTTAGAGGTGATCACCTCCCACATAAGTACCAGGAAGCTCTCTTCTCTCATGTGGCTCGTGGGTATCGTCACCTTCTTTCTGAGCGCGGTGCTCGACAACCTGACCACCACCATCGTCATGATCTCGCTGATGAAGAAGCTCCTCGACAACCAAGAGGACCGCCTCTTCTTCGCCGGTCTAATCGTCATCGCCGCCAACGCAGGCGGGGCCTGGACCCCCATTGGTGATGTCACCACTACCATGCTCTGGATCGGGGGGCAGATCACCACCCTGGCGATCATGAAGGGGGTGCTCGCCCCTGCACTGGTGAACCTTTTGCTGCCGCTTGCCGTAGTTGCGTTCCAGTTGAGAGGCCGCGAGGTGGTGGCTCCGGTCCGCGAGGAAAACGGCGACATCCCGCAGAGCACCCTCTTCGAGCGCAACCTCATGTTCCTCCTCGGCATCGGCATCCTGGTGAGCGTCCCGGTGTTCAAGACGGTGACCCACCTCCCCCCCTTCATGGGGATACTGCTCGGGCTCGGCATCCTTTGGCTCGCCGGTGACCTCGTGCACCGGAACAAGGAGGAGATGGACAAGCGGCACTTCACCCTGGCCCACGCCCTGGAGAAGATCGACATGAGCTCCATCGTCTTCTTCATCGGTATCCTGCTCGCGGTGGCGACGCTGGAACACACGCACATCCTGTCAGCAATCGCCGGCTGGCTCGACCGTACCGTGGGACGCCTCGACCTGATCGTCACCCTGATCGGGCTTGTGAGCGCCATCGTCGACAACGTGCCGCTCGTTGCCGCCTCCATGGGGATGTACGACTTGGCAGCGCATCCGGCCGACAGCTTCCTCTGGGAATTCATGGCGTACTGCGCCGGTACCGGCGGTTCCATTCTCGTCATCGGCTCGGCCGCCGGGGTGGCCGCCATGGGACTCGAAAAGGTGCACTTCTTCTGGTATGTGAGGAAGATCAGCGGGCTTGCCCTTTTGGGCTATTTCGGAGGTATCGGAGTTTACTTGCTGCAGGCGAGGTTTTTTGGGTGACGGCTGGTGATGCCGCTGCCCTGTGGTATTCCCGGCTAACCCCAGGTTCTGAAGTGCCCGGAGTCGATGTGAACGAAACCGGACTGAGGGTAGTAACCGACGCCCCCCGCGGCAAGAGTCAGGGCGCTTTTCCTTATCCGGTCGAGCCCGAACTTCGGTATTGCGAGGTCGATAGCCATCCCCTTCATGTGGAAGCTGTCCTTCGCAACACCCTTTGAGCGGCGGCGCAGGTCGGCGTTGTATTCCGGAGAGCGGTAACCGGAGATGATGTGAATCTCGTTGTCGCCCCCCAAGGTGTTGTCCAGCCGGTTCAGGTATTCGACGACGCGCAGGTCCATTTCCGTGGTCTGGTTGGTGTGGTGGCAGCGAAAGATCCAGTTCAGGGCATGCAGTGCTTCATCGCAGTATTCGCCGAGGCTGTTGCGGTAGGTTACGGTCAACCGTTCATTGCAGTTAACGTTGTATAGAGAGAGTTTGCCCTCGGTAAGGCCGCCGGTACCGGCACCATCGACGAGCCTCGCCATGGCGGATTTGGCACCGAGAAGGGTCGCAGCAAAAAACGCGGAGGACTTGAGAAACATCCTGCGGCACAACATTGCATCTTTCACATAAACCTCTATAAATCAGGTAATTAGCGAGTTATCGCCACCCCCTTGCTACCACAAAGTCTCACAAGCTGTCAACCTTTCCCCTCACCTTTCCCCTCACCTTCCCCCTCATCTTCCGCTGTCTTTAACTTGCTAATGTGGCTTTGTATGCTTTGCTGTGTGGGTCGGCACCCACCTCCGGACAGCACGGGGTCTGCCATGAAAATACCCTATGCCACCAAGACGACAGCGCTCGTTTCAGGGATCACGCTGGCGCTTCTGCTCTCCATGGGAGAGCACCTCAAAGGCCCGCTGAGCGCCCTTCTCACCCTATCGGGGGCCCTGTGGTTCCCCGTCTCCATCGCGGTGTTCGTCCACGGCAAGCAAACCATCGAGTACAGGATTCAATCGCTGCGTGGCGAGCGGCCGTACCTGGACATTCCCAAGGACATCACGCCGCGGGCGATCATCTGGTTCTCCTCGACCCTCGCTACCGCCTGGATGCTCAGCCTTTGGTATCAGCTGGGATAAAAAAAGGGACGTTCGTCGGAACGTCCCTTCATGGATCCATCATTTTGTGAGCTGGTCAGCAGTCGCAGGCCGTGTCCTGTTCACTCTCCAGCGCGCTCCTTATTGCCTTGATCATCTCGACCGGCGAAAATGGCTTCTGGATGAGTTGGAAATCGGGCTTCGCCTGCAGGTGGTCCGGGCGGTAGCCGCTCATGAACACAGCCTTCGCGGCCGGGTTCACCTTTTTGATCTCCCTGAAACAGCTGATGCCGTCCTTGCGGGGCATAACCACGTCCATGACCACCAGATGTATCGGCCCGTTCTGTTTGTATTTGTCCAGTGCATCCTGGCCGTCTTCAGCAGTGATCACCCGGTAACCGTAGCTTACGAGGAAGTCAGAGAGCATCTCGCGCAACTGTTTCTCGTCGTCGACGATCAGAATGGTCTCTGTCCCCTGGTAGCAGTTGTTAATCTTACTCATCATGATCTCCATGCTACTGATCCAGTCGATCTTGCTCCCGTCGGGCCTCATCCTTTCCGGCGTGTTAATTTTAAGGATGAATTCTGTCTCAAAGATGATACTGGAGGCGGATGCGTTGAGGGCGGAGGCAAGGGCAAATATGGACAAGAGACTCGGCTGCTGTTTACCGCCTTCGATGTTGGATATGAATTTGCGGTCCAGGCAGCTTAACATAGACAGCCTGTCCTGAGATAGGTTGCGTTCCCTTCTCAGTCGTCTTACGACTATGCCGAATGCTTCTTCAATGGTCATTAATGCTCCTCCAGACATGGGAAGCTTTTATAGCAAATATTCACTTAAATTACTGTAGACAATTACCCCCACAACAAAAAAAATATCTCCTACGACAGCACTGTGCAATCAGCGAGCGCCTTTGCGAACCATCAAATGCGCGGCGACATCGGCATGGACCTCACTTACTCACAATACTCATTAAGCATCTGATTTAACGCGCAAAAACCTACCACAAAAGGCTGGCGAGCGTACCCCGGCGATGTTTACGCTGTAGTATTCTGCTTGCATACTAAGCGCTGCGGAATCCCGAACAGCAGTAAATTTTATTCATGTGTAGGCAAAAATATGACAAGTATTTGGGTAGTCCCCCGGCGTATACACGGGGACTGGCTGTTACGGAGGAAGGTTGTCTCAGCGAACGGTCAGCGAAAGCTAACGGGCTTAACATGCCTTCACGACAGGCTCCTTTCGACGGAGGCTGTCAGCATGAGCCGGGACAAGTGGGAAAAACTAGGAAAGATATTTGCGCTGCAGACTATCCGGCGAGGAGAACGAGAAGTTCCCTATCCGCTGCGGGGCGGGCGGCTCCGGGAGCAACATGGCAATGGCACAGTAGCAGAGAAAAAGCAGCCCGAGTAGCAAAAGGACAACCGCGACGGCCAGACCGGAACGCATGGAGCTGAGGAACCACCACTCCAGCAGGAATGGCAGGCAAAACAGAATCATCACAAAACCGCCCCTCTTACCGCTTCTCATAAACTCCTTCATCCTCCTAAAAGATAACTTCGCGTGCAGCCGGGCACCTTACTGTATTGCCTCCAAGTCTTCAAGCTTGAAAGCATTAGCCATTAGGCAGGAACCGCTCCTCATTGGCAACGACTACAGCAAAAGCCGCGGTCGCAGTGAGGCAGCCAGGCACCTATTCGTGTCGGTCCAGCTGAAATGTAGGAATCTATACCGAAGGATATATTCATTTATTCCTACATATATATTTCATTTGCTTATCGAGTCATGTATGTGTAGAATGCCGCCAACTCTGGGGGGGGGTAGCCTGACCTACAGGTGACCGTCAAAATCCATCGGCCGAACGCCCCTTTAAAGCGGGTCCGGCTAGAGAGATCGCCATGAACAAGCTCTCGATGTGCAGATTTGTTATTAGTTTTGTTACTGTGTTATGTGTTGCCGCCATCGCAGAAGCTGGCGCGCCCCCTTGTGCGAGTTCCGAGGGAGCGGACCATGCGGCTAACACGCCCGTCGCTGTTCCAGGGGCGGGTAAGGTATGCCAGTTTTGTCATGTACCGCATCAGGATACTACCGAGGGTGGCATGTTGTGGAACAGCACGACGGAGCAGACCAAGTCCGGCAAAGCATACGCCCTCAACATTCCAGCCAATGTCACCGTTCCGGAGGATTTCGATCCACGACTTGGCAAGGGGAGGTTGTGCATGTCCTGTCATGACGGGACAGTCGCTACGCCTTCCATAAAGGAGAAAAAAGATCTCCGCGCTGCTTCGTGCGTAAACTGGAAGCTGGTTGCACCGTAGGGGCAGCTCTCTTATGGCAGCCACTCCATCACCAGCAGTCATAGAAGCGGTATGAGCGCCGCCTCAAAGTACAAACGCAAAAAGCCCCTGTATTTCTACAGGGGCTTTTTGGTTGTGGGCCGCCCATCTCTTCCGAGACGGGCTAAATACTGCAACCTTCTTTGCAGTGCGATACAGGACGAATAGCAAACTTAGAGGTCCACATTGCCTGATCTCCTTTCCCATAATTGAGGTTATTTATTTCTACACTGGCAGCGCCATCAAGTCAACATAAAAAAGATCATTTTGGTCTTCTTAACATCAAACTGATTCCGACGCCTTCTCACCCCTCACTTCATCGACATCCCTGCTCTCTTCAAGCATCGTGAGGAACGCACGCATCAAGGCAGTGCGGTAGTCGTTTTTTCTGGTAACAAGGAGCAGCGTTCGCTGCAGATCCACCGGGCTGGAAACTTCTAAAAGCCAGCCGTGATCCAGTTCCCGCTGGACCGCCATTCTGGAAACGCACCCGACCCCCAACCCCGCCTCCACCGCCTTCTTGATCGCCTCGGTATGACCGAGTTCGAGGGCAATGGAGTAAGTCACCCCTGCCCTCTCCATTGCCGCTTCGAAGACCTCCCTTGTTCCGGAGCCCTTCTCGCGCACGATCCATGGGGCTTCCCGCAACATCTCCGGAGTGGCCGTTCGGGCCGCTGCCCAAGGATGCTGCTGCCCGACAACCATCACGAGTTCATCCCGCCTCCAAGGGGTGGTAGCGAGCGACGAAAGATGCGGCAGACCTTCGACGAGCCCAAGGTCCAGTTCACCCGACTCGACCCCGTGCTCTATCTGAAGTGCATTGCCGACCTGCAGCAGGGCTTTGGCGTCGTAATAACGCCTCGAGAACTCGCCGACTATCGCAGGCAACAGGTAATTACCGATGGTCGTGCTCGCCCCGATAACCAGAGTCCCTTTAGGCGCTCCAACGGACTCGTCCAGGAAAAGCTCGATCATCCGTACGCGCGAAAGCACCTCCCGCGCTTGAGGAAGCATCTCCCGCCCGCGGTCATTCAAAAACAGCCGCCTGCCGGAACGCTCGAAGAGGGGCGCTCCCGCCAGCCGTTCCAGCTCAGCAAGCGCCATGCTGACCGCCGACTGGGTCAACAGCAATTGGCCACTAGCCTGGGTCACCCCGCCGCATGCTGCGACCTTCTCGAATATCTCAAGCTGCCTGATCGTTATCGTCATAGCCTCTCCCGGATAAACATAAATCCAATTGATGCTATTTATCTAAATTACTAATTTTTATTTATATCTCAAAAGACATATTATCCGCAATAGATTTCCACATTGAGGAGGGGAAAATGAGACACATGGAGGTCCGAAGCATTGTTATGATTCTATGTCTGGCGCTGGCCATCTCTCCATGGGGTGGCCCCGCCTTGGCCCTCGCCCTCGGGACGGGCTACGCCCTGACCTTGGGCAACCCGTGGCTGCAGAGGACGGCGAGCTTGAGCAGGGTGTCGCTGCAGCTCTCCGTAGTCGGGCTTGGTTTCGGACTAAAACTTGGAGAAGTGGTGCAGACAGGAAGGGAAAGTCTAGGGTACACCATAGTGGGGATTGGCTTCACCCTCGGCGTCGGATACCTGTTGGGGAGGCTGTTTGGCACTCAAAGCAACACATCTGCGCTGATATCTGCGGGAACGGCAATTTGCGGCGGCAGTGCGATTGCGGCGCTAGCGCCGGTGCTGGACGCCAAGGATGACGAGACGGCGGTGGCCCTTGGCACCGTCTTCACCCTCAACTCCGTTGCTCTGTTGCTGTTCCCGCTGATAGGGCATTTGCTGGATCTGCGCCAGGATGTCTTCGGCACTTGGGCGGGCCTTGCCATTCACGACACGAGCAGCGTCGTCGGTGCGGCATCCGCCTTTGGGGAAGAGGCCTTGAAAGTCGGTACCACCGTGAAGCTCACCCGCGCCATGTGGATCATGCCGGTCGTTTTCGGGGCAGCCCTGCTGAAGAAGTCCGACAAGAGAGCACACGTACCGCTCTTTATCATTGGCTTCATCGCAGCAGCAGCCGTGCGGAGCCTATTGCCGGCTTTTGAGGTGCAGTGGAATCAGGTTGCGGCTTTAGCCAGGCACGGCCTGGGAGTGTCCCTGTTTTTCGTCGGGCTTGGGCTCAGCAGAGAGGTTTTGGGCAAGGTCGGTGTACGCCCCATGCTGCAGGGTGTGACGCTGTGGTTCGTGGTTAGCGGCGTAACACTGGCAGCACTACTGGTGAGTACGGCAGGCTAGCTCAGCATCCAGTCTGCCAGTCGGACTGCTCCGACTGGCCAGACTGGCCCGGTTGGTCCTTTACTAGATACCGATGCCGTCGTCGCCATACCCCTTGGCGGGGGCTGTGCCGCGCTTGAACAGAAGCAGACTGACGCCGTCACCGTTGCGATCGAACTCGAAGGCGAGGTTCTTGTCGTAGGCCAGCTGCGCCACCGGCTCCAGCTGGGCCAGGTCGCGCAGCCGGAACAGGATGCGGTTACCCTTTTCCAAGTACTCCTCGATGCTCCTCGCAAGATCGAGCAGGAAAAGCCCCTTCTCCTCGGTCAGATCGACCACGTTCAGGTTGGTCGCGGCGACGGCATCGAGCACGATGCGGCGCGGCGCCCACGGGCTATCTTCCTGCGAAAGGTGCGCCTTCTGCGCTTCATCCGGCCCGTCCAGAACCATGCCGGCGGCAACGGTCGCATTGGTGAACCGGTCGATGAGAATGAAGCTTCCCGTGTCGCGATTGCTCCCGTACGGGTCGAAGGAGACAGGGCGATCCAGCTCGAGCCTGGCAAGGCCTATCTCGTTCAGCCCAAGGGTGGCAACCTGCTTCTGCTCCAGGGTGTTCACGTCCACCGCATACTGCACCGCGGTTACCCGCCCCGGGGTCACCCCGGTCGCCGTCTTCACCAGGTAAAGCTGCCCCGGCTGCAACGGCTCATCGTGCATCCAGACGACGTGCGCCTCGGGATGCCTCGTGTAAAGAGGGGGCGCGTCCAGACGCGTCAGCATGTCGCCGCGGCTGATGTCGATCTCGTCCTCGAGGGTCAGCGTGACAGCCTGCCCCGCCACTGCCTCTTCCAGATCCCCGTTGAAGGTCACGATCCTCGCCACCCGGCTCGTCTGGCCGGATGATGCTACGCGGACATCGTCGCCGGGACGGATGGTGCCGGAAGCGATGGTGCCGCAGAAACCGCGAAAATCGAGGTTCGGACGGTTCACCCACTGCACCGGAAGCCGGAAGGGGCGCTCGTCCCTATCGTCCTCGACCTGCACCGTCTCCAGGAAGTGCATCAGGGTGGGGCCCTTGTACCACGGGGTCTCGGCACTCTTCTCGATGATGTTGTCGCCGTTCAAAGCCGAGATGGGGAGCGCGGTAATGGTCTCGAAGCCGAGCGGCGCCGCGAACGCGCGGTAGTCCTCCTCGATGGCCTTAAACTTCTCCTCGTCGTACCCGATCAGGTCCATCTTGTTGATCGCCAGCACGATGTGCCGGATCCCGACGAGCGACACGAGGAAGCTGTGCCTGCGGGTCTGGGTCAGCAGCCCCTTACGTGCATCGACCAGGATGACGGCGACCTTGGCGGTCGAGGCGCCGGTTACCATGTTCCGGGTGTACTGCTCGTGGCCGGGGGTGTCGGCAACGATGAACTTGCGCCGGTCCGTGGAGAAGAAACGGTAGGCGACGTCGATGGTGATCCCCTGCTCGCGCTCGGCCTGCAGCCCGTCAAGAAGAAGGGCGTAGTCGATGGCGCCACCTTGCGTCCCCACCTTCTTGCTGTCGGCCTCGAGAGCCGCCAACTGGTCCTCGAAGACCATCTTGGAGTCCCACAGAAGGCGGCCGATGAGGGTGCTCTTGCCGTCGTCGACGCTGCCGCAGGTGATGAAGCGCAGAAGCGACTTCTCTTCCTGGCTCTTCAGGTAGGCTAGGATATCTTGCTCGATCAGTTCCGATTGATGTGCCATTAGAAGTACCCTTCCTGTTTCTTCTTCTCCATGGAGCCGGCCTGGTCGTGGTCGATCAGGCGTCCCTGACGCTCGGAGGTGCGGGTGAGCAGCATTTCCTGGATGATGTCCGGCAGCGTGTCCGCCTCGGACTCGACCGCCCCGGTCAGGGGGTAGCAGCCCAGGGTGCGGAAGCGCACCGACTTGTACTCGATCTTCTCGCCGGGCTTCAACTCCAGCCGGTCATCATCCACCATGATGAGCATGCCGTCCCGCTCGACAACCGGGCGCACCGCCGAGTAGTAGAGCGGCACGATGGGGATCTCTTCCAGGTGGATGTACTGCCAGATGTCCAGCTCGGTCCAGTTGGAGAGCGGGAACACCCGGATGCTCTCTCCCGGCTTGACGCGGGTGTTGTAGAGGCTCCAGAGTTCAGGGCGCTGGTTCTTCGGGTCCCAGCGGTGGTTCGCGCTCCGAAAGGAGAAGATGCGCTCCTTCGCACGGGATTTCTCCTCGTCGCGGCGGGCCCCGCCGAAGGCGGCGTCGAACTTGTACTTGTCGAGCGCCTGCTTTAGCCCCTCGGTCTTCATGACGTCCGTGTAGAGGGCGGAGCCGTGGGTGAAGGGGGAGACTCCTTTTTTCACCCCTTCCTCGTTCACGTGCACGAGAAGCTCCATACCGGACTCCTTCGCCATCCGACCGCGGAATTCGATCATGTCGCGGAACTTCCAGGTGGTGTCCACGTGCAACAGCGGAAAAGGCGGCGGCGCCGGATAGAATGCCTTGCGGGCCAGGTGCAGCATGACTGCGGAGTCCTTGCCGATCGAATAAAGCATCACCGGGTTCTCGAACTCGGCCACCACTTCGCGGATGATGTGAATGCTCTCGGCTTCCAGTTGCTGCAGGTGCGTCAGATTTTTCTTCATATCGTTTCCCGTATCGAATCTTTGTACCGGCGCCGGTCGCGCCGGGCTCGCGCCGTCTATCTCCGGTGCAGGCCGCATTCCTTGTGCTCGGGGTTCTCCCACCACCACCTCCCCGCGCGGGCATCCTCTCCCGGCTGAACCGCCCTGGTGCAGGGGGCGCAACCGATGGAACGGTACCCCTGCTTCAGAAGGCGGTTCTGCGGCAGGCGGCGCTCCTGTACGAAATCCAGCAATTGGGCCTCGTTCCAGTCGAGTAGCGGGTTGATCTTGATGATGCCGCCGTTCAGCGCATCCAGTTCGATCGCCTTAAGGTCCGTCCTGGTCACGCTGTGCTCACGGCGCATGCCGGTGACCCACCCGGAAAGCTCCTTCAGCGCACGCCCGAGCGGCTCCACCTTGCGGATGTGGCAGCACTCGTGGCGGTTCTCCAGCGACTCGCGGAAGGAAAAGAGCCCCTTCTCGCGCTCCAGCTTTTCCACCGCTTCGTGCCGGGGAAAATACCAGTCGATCTTGATGCGGTAGCGCTCCGTGATGGCGTCGGCCACCTCGTAGGTCTCCTCATTCAGCCTGCCGGTGTCGAGCGCGAAGACGCCGACCTCCAGACCGGCCTCCCGGGCGAGCTCGATGATGGCCACGTCCTCGAGGGAGAACGAGCAGGCGAGCTTCACAGTGCCTTGCGCTGCGGTCACACCGAGACGGAGAATCTCCTGGGCGGTTGCGTTGGGGGCGACTTCGGGAACAGATGTCATGTTGGCTTCCTCTTGGATAGATTCGAAACGGGTATTCCCTCTCAAAAAAACTTGAGTCACCTTTTACCCTATCACACCAATGCAGTCAACAAAAATATCAACAATTGCAGACAATATAAGTAGGTTTTGTCCAGACACACGTCACCCCCTCTTTAGCGACGCTAAGCATACAAATTCAAGTAGCTGTTTAAACATGACTATTTGATGTCACATCGGCTCTGTCAAATGTCAAACGGCAGGGGATTTTTTGGTACACGCAGAGCAATGCAAGAGCCATTGCTGACACATACAGTAGGAAAATAGAAACGGATAAGACCGCGCAACCGGGACGCGGCTCGCCCGGAGCGGAGGATCTGGGGTTATAGCAGGAGTGTCGTATCAGTCGGGGGAAACGGGGAAGCGAAGCTCAGGCTAGTGATGCTGATGCAGCACCTGTATCGATCTCCAGGCACCGGAACGGAAACGCAGCGACCAGACCACGGCCGTGAAGAAGACGAAACATGTGGCGAGGGTCCATTCCGCGACGAGGCTCGGGATCAGCCAGGAGATGAGCCACAGCAAAAGGAGAAAACCTGCCGAGCAGTAGAGGAAGGTACGGGCGACCCAACCGGTGTCACCGGCAGAAGAGAGGACGCATCCGGTCATCACGTTGGCGGCGTCGAAGAGGCAGTAAAAGGCGACGAACTTCATGATCACCGAACCGGTCTCGATGATGCGGGCGCTTTCCGGCCCGGTCCCGGCGAAAAGCGACATGAGCGGCCCCGGGCAGGTGGCGAAGAGAACCGCCATGGCGAACATCCAGATCTCGCAGACGATAAGCGACTGCGACGCGATGTCGGGAACCTGATCGTCCTCCCCTGCCCCGCGTGCGTGCCCCACCAGGACCCCTGCCGCCTGCCCGAGTCCGAGAGCCGGGAAAAAGGCCATGCCGTTGATGCGGAAAGCGATGCTGGAAGCGGCGAGTTCCACGGTACCGAGCCTGCCAAGGGCGACGAGGAAAAGGGTCCAGGCACAGAGCTCGCCGCTGATGCGAAGCCCCATCGGCATGGCCAGTTTCAAGAAGCGTGAAAAGTCCGGCCAGGCCAGTCGCCGCGCGATACGGTCGGACCACCCTCCTGCGACCATGAAGATGCCGCTGTAAAGAAAAGCGGCGACCGCCTGGGCGGAAACGGTGGCGAGTGCGGCACCTGCGATTCCCAGGCGCGGTAGCCCCCATTCCCCGAGGACCAGCCCCCAGGCGAGCAGTGCGTTGACTACGAAAGATAAGAAGGTGACCGCGGTGACCAGGGCGGGCCTGCCGATCCCCGAGAGCCAACCGGCAAGTGCGGAACCGAGCACGGGGAAGAGCGAGCCCGCCATGCAGATCCCGAAGTAGGCGGTCTCGTCGCGCGCGACCTGCGGGGCGTGCCCGGCTAAAAGGAAGAGCTGCGCAAGCGGCCAGGCAAACGCCAGTGCCGCGACGCCGGAGATGAGCGAGGTAAGGATGCCGAGCCAGGCGGACCTGCGCACGCCCGCGAGATCGCCGCGGCCGTGGTTGTGGGCGACGAAGGTCCCGGCGTACCCGGCTGTGCCGAAGAGAAAGCCCTGAAACAGGATGACGGCGAGCCCCGACGGACCGATCGCCGCCACCGCCTCGCTGGAGTACCGAGAAAGGACGATGGCGTCGACGATCTGCATCAGGGTTATTGCGGAGGTGGAAAGTATCATCGGGCCTGCCAGTTTCAGCAGGCGCGGTACGTGGTTCATTGCCGGCAAAGCGTTCCCTTCCTTGTTCTTCGCTTGGCGGCCTCACTCGTGACGCAGGGCGTCGATGGGGTTGAGACCGGCTGCCCGGCGCGCCGGGAAATAGCCGAAGATAACCCCAATGGCCGCAGAAAACAAGAAGGATAACAGGTTGATCTTGACGTCAAACATGTACGGTATGTTCATGGCGTGGGCGAGCGCCATGGAGGAGAGCGTGGCAAGGACGATCCCCACGATGCCGCCCATGCTTGAGAGCACCACCGCCTCGACCAGGAACTGCAGGAGCACCTCCCGCTCCAGCGCGCCGATGGCGAGACGGATGCCGATCTCCCGCGTCCTTTCCGTCACCGAGACCAGCATGATGTTCATGATGCCGATGCCGCCGACCAGAAGGCTCACCGCGGCCACGGCACTCAGCAGCATGGTGAGAATCTTTGTCGTACTCGTGAGCGTCTGGGTGATCTGCCGGGTGTCCATGACCCGGAAGTCGTCCTCCTCGTTCTCGCCGATCTTGCGCCGCTCGCGTAAAAGGAGGGTGAGCTGTTTCGTGGCGGCGTCGATGGACGCCCCCTTGCGCACCGAGACGGTGAAGCGGCTCACGTCCTGGGTTCCGGTCAGGCGGCGTTGCACGGTCCTTAGCGGCATGATGATGGAGTCGTCCTGGTCCGAGCCCATCCCGGACTGTCCCTTCGATTTAAGCACCCCCACCACCTCGCAGGAGAACTCCTTGACCCTGATCTCGCTCCCCACCGGGTTCTGGCGCCCGAAAAGCTTCTGACGCACCGTTTCGCCGATGACGCAGACGGCCTTCCCTCCCCTCTCCTCCGCGTCGGTGAACATCCGGCCAGCGGAAAGCTCCCAGTTGCCGGCGTGGAAATAGTCGTTGGTGGTGCCGCTTACCACCGTCGGCCAGTTCTTGGACTGGTAGACCGTCGTGGCCGATTTGCCGGTTATCGGGGCGACCCACTCGGCGCTGGAGATCTGGCTCTTTATGGCGTCGATGTCGGCACTCTTGAAGCTGGGCGCCGCGTCCGAGCCCGGCCCGAACCGCTGACCGGGCATCACCATCAGGAGGTTACTACCCATGCTGGAGATCTGGTCAGAGACAGACTTCGTGGCGCCGTTACCAAGCGTTACCATGACCACCACGGCGGCGACGCCGATGACGATCCCAAGCACGGTGAGAAAGGAGCGCATCAGGTTGCGGCGAATGGCGCGCAGGGAGAGTAGAAGCGTATTCCAGAACATCAGAGAATCTCCCTTTTGCGCTCGTCACTGTCGAGAAAGCCATCCACGAAATGGACAACGCGCCGCGCGTAGGCGGCGATATCCGGCTCGTGGGTTACCATGAGCACGGTGATGCCGAGCTTCTCGTTCAGGCTGACGATCAGCTCCATGATCTCCCGGCTGGTGCGGGTGTCGAGGTTCCCGGTCGGCTCGTCGGCGAGAAGCACCTCAGGACGGGTCACGATGGCGCGGGCGATGGCGACGCGCTGCTGTTGTCCTCCCGAGAGCTCTGCCGGGGTGTGCGACTCCCACCCCTTTAGCCCCACCTGCGCCAGGGCGGCCCGGGCAGCCTCGTGGCGGGACGAGGCTGGCTCGCCCCGGTAGATGAGCGGCAATTCCACGTTTTCCAGCGCGGTGGTGCGCGGCAGCAGGTTGAACCCTTGAAACACGAAGCCGAGGCAGTGCCGGCGCAGAAGAGCGCGCTGGCTCCGTTCGAGCCGCTCCACCTGCACGTCCTTCAGGCGATAGCTCCCGCTCGTCGGGGTGTCGAGGCACCCGAGGATGTTCATGGTGGTGGACTTGCCCGAACCGCTCGGCCCCATGATGGCGAGGAAGTCGCCGGAGTCAATCTCCAGGTCGATCCCCTTCAGCGCCTGAAAGGCGGCGTGGCCGCGGCCGTAGGTCTTGGTGATGCCGGAGAGGCTGATCAGCGGAGACGCACTCATTTCGCCGTCTCCAGGGTTTCCGTGATCACCTGCATGCCGGGCTGCAAAGCGCCGGAGACGATCTCGGTCATCTTGCCGTTGCTGGCGCCGGTCTTCACCTCCACCGCGGTCGGTCTTCCCCCCTTGAGCACCCAGACCTGATGCATACCATCCTTCGTCGTCACGGCGGCCTGCTTCGGGGCGGCCTGGGGAGGGCGCGGCATGAGGGCACCGATCACGCCGCCCGATTTCTTCGAGGCAGTTTCGGCCGCGGGCGGGGTGAAGCGCAGAGCCCCGTTGGGGACAAGGAGCGCCTTGTCACGCGTCACCGTGGTTATCTCGGCGGTCCCGGTCATCCCGGGGCGCAGGCTGAGATCGCTGTTATCCACCTGCAGCACGGTGAGGTAGGAGACCACGTTGTTCTTGGTCTGCGAGCCGTAGCTCACCCTGGTGATCACCGCCTGGAACTTTCGGCCGGGATAGGCGTCCACGGTGAAGGTCGCCTGCTGCCCCACCTTCACCTGCCCTACGTCCGCCTCGTCCACGTCCACCTGGAGCTCCATCTTGGCGAGGTCCTCGGCGAGGGTGAAGAGGGTCGGAGCGGTGAAGGAGGCCGCCACAGTCTGCCCCGGCTCGATGCTCCGCTTGAGCACAACGCCGTTGATCGGGGAACGGATGCTCGCCTTCTCAAGGTTGGTCCGGTCCGATTGCAGGTTCGCCCGGGCCTGGGTCACCGTGGCGCGCGCGTTTGCCTCGTTCGCCTTGGCGCGCTTGAGGTTCGCCTCCGCGCTGTCCATCTCCGCTTTCGAGGGGACCTTGCCGCCGGAAAGCTGGGAGACCTGGCGGTAGCGGGCAAGTGCCGCCTTCGCCTCCGCCGTGGTCGCCTGCATCTGCAGTACCTGGGCCTGGGCGGCGGCGAGCGTCGCATCGGACTTCACCACGGCGTCTTTCAGCTTGGAGAGATCGAGGAGCGCCAGCACCTGCCCCTTCTTCACCCGGTCGTTGTCGTCCACGAGCACCCGGTCCACCATCCCGGAAAGCTCACTCCCCACGTCGACCTGGTTCGTCGGCTGCAGATTCCCGGTCGCAGAGACCTTCACCACCAGGGTGTCCTGCTGGACCGCTTCGGTGGCGAAGGCTGGCACCGTCTCCTTGGCGGCAGGGCGCAGCGCATAAGCGATGGCTGCTACGACGATAACCGCAACGAACGCGATCAAGAGCCGGCGTTTCCAGGTCCAGGCGCCGGTACGGACTTCCAGTATATTTTGGAGTGATGCCCCATCTGTCTGCTGCATGTGCGTATCCTTCATCGGTTTTATTGTTCTCCTTCGTGGCGCCAGCCGCCACCGAGTGCCTTGTACAGCGCGACCAGGGACTGGAGCCTGTCGCCGCGGGTCGCGGCAAGGGTGTCCTCTACACTCAACACGTTTCGTTCGGTGTCGACCACGGACTGGAAGTCGATGAGGCCCGCTCCGTAGCGCTGCCGCGCCATTTCCGCCGCACTGCGCGCCGCCGTCACCGCAGTCGAAAGGGCCATCTCACGTTCCTGGTTTCGCGACAGCAATACCAGCGCGTTCTCCACTTCCTGCAATGCGGTCAGCACCGACTGCTGGTAGGCGACCAACGCCTGTTCACGCACCGCGTCCTGGATTTCCACCTGAGCGCGCAGCTTGCCGGCATCGAAGACCGGAGCGGTGATCCCGCCGAGGATCGATGATTTGGCCGCCGACGCGCCGAAGAGCCCGCCTGCGGTTAGCGCCTCGACTCCGATGGAGCCGGAAAGCTTGAGGGACGGGTAGCGGGCCGCCTCGGCGACACCCACCCGAGCTGTCTCTGCCGCGAGTTTCCGCTCCGCGCCCCTTACGTCGGGACGCTGGCGCAGCGTCTCCGCCGGGATGCCCACCGCGACCTCGGCTGGAAGGGCGGGGAGTTCCCGTACCGCGGCGAGCCTTTCCCGAAGGGTTCCCGGCGTTTCCCCCAGAAGGAGCTCAAGGCGATGCTCCGCCTCGGCAAGACTCGTCTCGAGCGCCGGGATCTGGGCCTTCGTCTGCTCCCGGTTGCTGTGCGCCTGCTCCACGTCCTGTACGCTTACCAGCCCCGCCTGGGAACGCCACTCGGTAAGCTGCAGCGTCTCAGACTGGCTCGCCAGGTTGTCACGGGCGATGCCAAGCCTCTTCTGCAGGGTGCGCAGCTCCAGGTAGCTCTGGGCCACCTCGGCCGCCAGGGTCACCTGTACGTCCTCAAGCGAGGCGGTGCTCGCCTCGAGGTCCGCGCTTGCCGCCTCGACGCCGCGGCGCACCCCTCCGAAGATGTCGAGCTCCCAGCTCGCGTCGAACCCGGCGCTGAACAGATTTGCCGTGGCGCCGCTACCGGACTTTTCGCTGGAGCGGCTGCGCGTGGCGCTTCCCGATGCGGTGACGCCGGGATACCGGTCCGCGGCAGCCACCGAGCGCCGAGCGCGTGACTCGCGCAGTTTCGCCTGCGCGCTGCGCAGGTCCGGGCTTGCCGAAAGCGCCTTCTCGATCAGCTCTGAAAGAAGCGGGTCATCCAGCGAGAGCCACCATCGGCTCAGGTCGTAGTTCTCCCCCCCGGTGGTGCGCGTGCTTCCCTTGGCATCAAGCTGCTGCCAGGTGGCGGGCGTCTTCACCGCAGGGGTGACGTAATTCGGGCCGACGGTGGCGCACCCCACGAGGCCCATGGCGGCGCACGCAATAACAGCGCGATCCAGCGTTGAAGTCTTCATCTCATCCTCTAGGTAATCGTTCGTTTAAAAGCCAGCCCAGTATAGCGACAATGGCATTACGGCGTTGTAAAGAATTGAAATGTCAACGGTTACCGTTTTTTACAAAACTTTACTCTGCGTCGCAGCAGGTCTTCACTGGAACAGTTTCCGTATTGCCAACTGGGGAATTCGCTGTAACATCTCCCCCCAGGCACAGAGGAAATCTATGTCTGTATCAAGGAGGATTGTATGAAAGTCGCAGCGTTCGTCGTACTGTCTCTGATCGTGTCGGCCCAGGTGTGGGGTTACGATGCGGACTCCCAGTGCGTGGTGTGTCACAGTGACAAGGCCAGGTTGAAGGCGCTGGGCGCCGAGTCGATGTACCTTGACCCGGCACAGGTTGATCTCGAGGTGAACATGCCGGGGGCTACCTGCGTGGACTGCCATTTGGGCGAGGGAAAGGAAAAGGACAAGGAAGCGGCGCATCGCGGCATGCTGCGCCCCTTCGTGGTTGGGGTGGGCCCCAAGGTCAAGGGTGAGGCGCTGTCCCGGCAGACGGCAGGGGCGACGAAGGCCCTTCTGCCGCGCTCGTCTGACATGGAAGCGTTGATCCCGGAAGGGGACCCGGCGAAACTTGCGGCTGCGGGGGCCAAAGCGGCTACGGGGCTTCACTGGCAGGACCGTGATCCAAAGACCTTCGCCTTTTCCCCGGACGTCGCGCGCAAGACCTGCGGCAGGTGCCATGAGCAGGAGGTGAAGGATTATGCAAATTCAGAGATGGGGTTGAACAAGCACCAGAGAGCGTTCCGCAGTTGGTCCGAGAAACTCCCCGGCCCGCAGAACTGCGGCATGTGGTTCGGACAGAACTACGACAACCTGAAAAAGCAGACCGCGGTCCCCTACTCCGAGGCTCAAAACGACGCATCGAACCGCGCCTGCAACATGTGCCACGCAGGGTGCAACGACTGCCACTACAAGCCGCACGCAGGCACCGGCAGCCACCGCTTCGGCCGTCCCGACACGACCAGTTGCTACGGCGGCGGTCGCGGCACCATCTGTCACGCGGGTCCCATGGACCGCAGGCGCGGCGCCGGGTATTTCCGCGGCGATTATTCCTTCCCGCCGAACCTTCCGCAGGAGGCGCACTTCAAGGCCGGCGTCACCTGCACCGACTGCCACAAGCCCACGAATCACAAATTCGGCCACTTGGGTTCCGAACAGGTACGGAGTTCCTGCAAAACGTGCCATGCTGAAATCGTCAAGGCCGTTGAAGCGTCCCCTCACGGGAAGGTGGACTGTGCCGCCTGTCATGTCACCGTGGTCGGCGCCTACCAGTACACCTTCTGGGGACCAGGCGTCACCTTCGGAACCGAAACCCCGTACGGCAAGCACAAGGAGTATTACGGCACCCGTGACCTCCCCACCATCATCAAGAACGCCGACGGGCGCTGGATCGGCGTCAAACCTTACCCCATGGCGGTTATGAACCAGACCATGGAACTCGCGCCGACGGGGCTTTTGTTCCGCGAGATCCCGAAACGGCAGATACCCGGGAATACGGCCATCGGCGAGCCATCCTCTTTCGAGGCGGTGCGCGGCGCGCGCGATGTGAACGATGCCTACATCGGTGTCGGAACGCGCGGCGGTCTCCCGTCAGGCAACAAGGCGATACTTTGGGTACAGATGGACAAGATGAGCCATGCCCTGGGCAAAGCGCGCGGTTGCGGGACGTGTCATGACTCCGCGGTGCAGGTGGGTAAATCGGCCTGGAACTACTTCGAGAAGACCGACGTTAAGAAGGCTTTCAAGGGAAGCTATACGGTGCTTGCCGACAAGGATGGGCTGAGGTTCACCGATCAGACCTGGGAAAAACCGGAACCGGCGGGGAACCGGAAGCTGGAAGATTTCGCCCCCTTCACCCTGCTCCCCATGAATGCCTGGGACGTGAAGGGGATCGACTTCTCGCTTCCCTACGACAAAAAGCAGACCGACGCCGCGCGTAAGGAACTCGACGCTTTCCTGGCGCAGATCGCCAACCGCAAGGATGCTGAGGGAGCCCGGCTGCGGGCCGTCGCCTACCACAACCTTGATCTCGCTAAGTCGTTACTGAAGCAGCGATAGCGCGGGGTGGCCGCTGAAGCGGTCGCATCAGGCGAACAGGAAAAAAAGGGCTCCGTTTTAATCTGGCGGAGCCCTTTCTTTGTGCGTGCCGGCTCTGCCGCAGGGGTGTTCGGCGCCGAAACCACGTGCGGGAGACAGCCAATGCCAACCCATTTTGCCTGCATGCACGCTTATTATGCGACATTAAGGGTTGACAACCCAACACTATTAATATATTTGAATGATTCCTAAAATTCATCCAGGAGGCAAGCATGATCAGAAGATTTTTGGTGGCAGCGTTGTTGTCTTTGATGGCGGGTTGTGGTGGCGGAAGCAGCGATAACGGCCCCACTGCTCCTACCGGCTACACCGGCAACACAGCCCAGGCCGAGATCACACCGGCCAACGCGAAGGCGATTGCCGTGGGAGCCTACTCGGGGGGGGAGCTTGCCACCTCGTTCGGGATGCTGAAAACGACGAATACAGCATCAGCGCCAAACCAGCCGATGCTCCATGAAGTGGTGCAGACCCTTCAAGACAGCATGGCTTCCCTGCCCCCTGCACAAAAGCAGACGGCCAAAGTCGCATCGGCCTCCGCCTCCGTCCAGGACACCGTCTACGGCTACAGCGGCTCGTTCAGCTATGCCTTCACGGCAAGCGACAGTGGTGCAGCCAGCGGTACCATCGTCTACAACGCCTACAAGAGTGACATCGATTCCGCCGTGGTCGACGGAACGGTGAGTTTTTCCGCCACCTACAACCAGTCCACCGGGGCGTTTTCCAGATTCCGTATGACATTCACTGGGCTCACTGCCAGCGCGGTCGGTGAAAACGTGGCCATGTCGGGAACCGTCGTTGTGTCTGTCTCTGGTTATACCAGCACCACGACCCTAAACATGCTGTTGACCGACAACATCGCCCAGAGAACCTACGGCCTGTCCAACTATCAGATGGTGGTTACCGAGACCACCAACGGCACTTCGCTCACCTTGAGCGGCACTTACTACGATTCAGTCAATGGCTATGTCGTCATCAGCACGATAACACCCATAACCACCTCTTACCTCTCTTACGAGCCGGATGCAGGGGTTCTCCTTTGCTCCGGGAGCAACGGAACCCGGGCGCGCATCACCTTCACCGGAAACGGAAACATCGTGGAAGCCGACTCCGGCACCGGTTTCGTTGTGGTGCAGTAAGCTTTACTTAGCGCCGCGGCACCACGTCGCGACGGCATGAAAACAGAAGGGCCCGCCTCTATCGAAGCGGGCCCTTTCTTATCCTGATCTCATCGATCACTTTGGAGGCGGCTATCGCCCCTCTAGTGCTTCGTGAGCTGACGCAGCGTCTCGTTGGCCTCCTGGAGCTTCTGGTTCAGGATCCTCAGCTCATCGCGGGTGTAAGTGTTGGCACCCTTCTCGTTGATGGCCGTCTGAAGTTTTCTGATCCTGTCCTGGATGCTGTCTACTTGGTTGTTGCAGTCCTTGATAAGAAGAGCGCAGTCCCGCTCGCAGTTGGCGTCGCCTGCCTGATGCTGATGCATCATGTCGTGGGTGGTCGTGTTTTCCGCCCACACCGGAACCGCTGCCGAGAAAAGGGATACCGCCATCAACACTGCCAGTTTGCGTTTCATAGTAAATCCTCCTGTTCTGAGTTGGTTTTATGTAGCGACATCCGCGCTACCTGCCTTGATATGAGCATCAGGCATGCCAACCCGTAACAGGCTGATTTCACGTCATCAAAAAGATTGTACCCAAAAAGACTAGAGAATATCCGACAACACTCGCAGCATATTCCTCAGGAATCTAGGCGCCGCCGGCCGTACCAGCGATGGTGACCAGCGCGACCACGAGCCTCCTCCCTTCCGCATCCCCCAGTACATCCAACTGGACCTCCCGCGCATCCACGGAGACCTCCTTGCGCTTGATTCCCATGCGGTCGACCACCAAGGTCTCCCTGTCGACCCAGAGGTGCTCCTCGGCATGGCCAAGCACGTCGGCCACCACCCCGAGATAGACCTCGAGCATCTTGTCGTCCTTACCTATTTCCAGAAGCCTCGCCTCGATTTCGGCGAGGTTTTTCTCCACCTCGGCTACATTCGGCTTCTCACCGGTAGTGGGATCGAAGCCCCACCCCTCGCGCTGCAAAAGTGACAGCTTCGAGTTCAGCAGGGCGCGGTGCTTTTCCAGCGCGCCGCGCCTGGTCTTGACCTCGGCGATCCTGCCAAGGGCAATGCGCAACAGGTGATCGTAGGCGCGGCGCTTCAACTGGTACCGAGTCTCCTCCTCCTTCCCGCTCACGTCCATGAGGCGGTGCGCCTCGAAGCTGACCGACACCTGCGGCACATCCTTCAAGATGAGGTCGCCGGAAATCTCCGCGCCAAGTCCAACCCGCTCCCTCTTTTGCATGAGCAGAAGCCCGGTTGCGCCGTGGCGCATGCCGTGCCTTTCGCGCAGTTCGGCCAGGCTCGGCTCCTGCTCCAGGAATTTCCGCAGCTCGCTTGTCGAGATGAAATAGGTGTGCAGGTAGGGATCGCGGTCGTAGGAGGCCACATCCAGCGAAAGCGGGGAAGCGGTACCGTCCACGAGGGAGACGACGTGCTCGATGGCATGCAGCACCGCTGGGCGGAGCTTTTTGCGATAACCGGAGACGGCCCGAATCCAGGGATCGGTGCCGTCCACGGCCCGCTCGATGGCTTTTATGACGAGGGAATCGGGGATGCCGCCCCCTTCTTTCCGGGGGCGGCGGAAGATGGACTGGAAAAACCTGAGCAACGCTTCCTCCTGCTTCTAGATCACTTTACGTCCTTTGTTTTGGTCTGCTCGATGTCAAAGTCGCGCTTCATCGTGTAGAGGGTCCTGATCAGCTCGTACTCGAACGGTGAGCCGGTCTGGCGGTACCTGAACGGGGTGCGGTGCCTGCGGTCGACTGCGTAGACGCCGGAATAGACCCAGGTGGCGGTGCTGTCGTTCACCCAGGCGATTGGGCCGATGTAATTGAAGGTGGCAAGGTCGGCCACAAGCCCGGTGGTATCCCGGACGTTGGACGCGCCGAACACCGGGAGCATGAGGTAGGAACCGTCGCCGGTTCCGTAGTGCCCGAGCGTGAGCCCGAAGTCATCGGTCTGGCGCTTCAGGCCGAAGCGGGTGGCAGGGTCCCAAAGCCCGGCGACGCCCACCGTCGAGTTGATCACGAAGCGACTCACCGTGACCCCGGCGGCCTTCAATTTGAACTGGAACAGGTTGTTAGTCAAGTTGGTTATTTCGTTGAGGTTGTCGATGGCGTCCGAAACGCGGTCCTCCAGGTAATCGGGCATGATGATCTCGTAGCCGCGCACCACCGGGCGGTACAGGTACTCGTCGAAGTAGTAGTTGAAGCGGTAGCTCCCCCGGTTGAACCCCTCGACGGAGTCCTTCACTTCAAGCATGTTGGGCTGTCCCGGCTTCACGAAATCCTCGTAGCGGCGCAGCGGCGGCTCCATGGGCCCGGTCGTCACGGGAAGGGTGCTGCAGCCTGCCGCCAGGATGGCGCCTGCCGCAACGACGAGAAGACGAGTGCGTCCCCCGCCCCGCCGGCCGCGCATGTTATAGGAAACTTTGCAGGGGGCGTGTCTTTTCATGGTCACTCCTCCTTACCCTTTAGAAAGCCGGTTATCGCCGAGACCACGTCGGGCTGGAACATGTTACCCATGTGGCCGCCACTCGGGAAGATCCATGCCCGGTCGCCGAACACCCGTTCCAGGTACTCGATGTCCCCCGGGACAAGGATGATATCGTCCTCGTTGTGCACCAGGCCGAACTTCGCGTTTCCCTTCAGGAACGGTTCCAGCGCCCGTAGGTTCTCGCGCTGCAGGAGCGCCTGGCGGGTCAGCCCTGGTTCTTTCATCTGGTAGTGCGGTAAGAGCCATTCGTTGAAGTAATCGGCAAAACTGGTCTTGTAGGCGACGATGGCGTAACGGGTGAGCGAGGTAGTCGAGGTAAGGCGCACGTTTTTGGGGACGATGTAGCCGCCGCCGTTCATGACGTCAGCGGCGAAGATCATGTCCGCCGCGTTCATGCGTGCGGTGAGGCCGATCAACGCGGCAAGGTTGCTCTCGCTTGGCTGCATCCGCTTGTAGGTACGGTACATGGATTCACCGCTAAGCCCTCCCGGTCCCCAGGATTCGGCCAACTGCATGGTCTGGCTGAATACCCCCCGGAACCAGGCATCGAAGTTGTCCATGCCACCGGGCACGTTGTCGACCAGGAGCTGGTCCAGGGCGGTCACCGAGTCGTAAAGGCAGACCGGCGGGTTGATGAGCAGCACGCGCTTGAAATTGAAGCGGTGCTCCCGCTCGTCAATTCTGGCGATGAAGGCGGCATCGAAGCCGCCAAGACTGTAACCGGCGAGCATGAAGGAAGACACCCGCACATCCCCATGCACCTTCTGCCAGGCGAGCTCCATGACCCGATAAAGGTCCTTCGCATCGTCACTCGCGATGCCCGGAAGCCCGCTGGCCGCGTTGACCACGAAATCCATGTGGGTTGGGGACGTAATCGAGATGACGTGGAACCCAGCCTTGTAGAGGACTTTCTGCATCTTGAGCATGCGCGGCACGTCGAAGCGCGAGCCCGATCCCGCGATCAGGAAGACAAGGGGGGCTTCCCGGTCTTGGTAGGCGAGGGAGCAGGTGAGGCCGTTTTCGTACCAGAACACCTCAGGGATATGCCTTTTCGGGAAGGGGTGCACCACGAATTCGCGCACCGGGATCTCGCTTGGAAGCCGAACCTCGAACTCGCGGGGAAGTTCCATCACCGTCGCCTCGTACGGGTTCACGAAGGGATAGAAATAGGTCGGCGGGACGGGAGCCGCCGCGAAAGCGGCAGCGGGCACAATCATGAGGAACGCCAGGACCAGGAGACTTTTCATGATGAACCTCCGCTAGCGGCCTTAAGGGATGAGGCCGGACTCTCTGAAGTAACGCGCGGCGCCGGGATGCAGTGGGATCACCGCCACCCTGGCGGCCTGCTCGGGGGTGAGCTGCTGCAGGATCGGGTGCTGGCGCCGGAACTGTTCGAAATTCCCCATGATCTCGTGTACCACGGCGTACACCTTTTCATCCGGCAGATCGCCGCGCGTGAAGAAGACGGTGCGGATACCGATGCTGCGCACTTCTCCGCCCAACTCCACCGCCGGGTAGTACCGCGTCGGGATGACCACCGGTGCAATGAGGGGATTGCTCCCCGTAACCTGCCCGATCAGTTCGTCGCTCAAGGGGATCAGGCGGACCTTCCTTGTTCCCGCGCTTGCCTCGAGCACGGTCAGGTTGGGATGGCCGACGATGCAGAGATAGGCATCGATCTCCCCTTTTTGCAAGCGCTCAGGGGCGAGCGCCGTGGACTTCTCGGTGATGATCACCTCACCCGGGTTGAGCCCAGACATCTGCAGAAACGCCCTGGCGAAGGTGTTGTCGATTGAGCCTGGTGCGCCTATGCCGAGCCGTTTCCCCTTCAGGTCGGCAACGCTTCTTATACCGCTGTCAACCGCGGCGACTATGGTGACTGTGGCAGGATAGAGTCCCAGCACGGCACGCAGGTTCCCTCTTGATCTACCTTCCCATGGGCGCACCCCGGCTGCTGCACGCTTCAAGAGTTCGGTCTCCGCAATGCCGAAGTCGGCCTTCCCCTCGGCGACGGCATCGATGTTGGCGACGGAACCGGCCGAAGCGTTGTTGGCAAGTCTGAAGCCGTAAACCCTCGCTTTCCGGTTGAACACCTTTGCGACGGCGCTAGCGGCAGCGTAGTAGGAACTGGTGGTGGTACCTGAGGAGATGGTCAGGGACTGAAGCGGTGCGGCGAGAAGCCGTGCAGGTGAGAGCAAGAAAAACATTGCGGCAACTGCGAGGAGCGCCAGAATGGGCGCAGGCGGCCGGCGAAAATCCATGGGTTCCTCCTTTGAGCCGGAAATCGGCAACAAGGCATAGTTATACCATCTTTTCACGCGGACACACGGCGATCACGCCATGGTTCCGATCGTTTTGCGGAAACGGGACAGCGATATGGCAAAGAGCACGCACCCGATGAGAAAGAGAGCGGCGAACTGGGGCCACACCACGTCGAAACCGGCGCCACGGTAGAGGATCGCCTGGGCGAGCATGACGAAGTGGGTGTTCGGGGCGGCGAGCATGACGCCGCGCACCGGTGCAGGCATGCTCTCGCGCGGCGTGGTGCCTCCCGAAAGGATCTGCAGCGGCAGCAGCACCAGCATGGTCAGCAGGCCGAACTGCGGCATGCTGCGCGCGACGGTCCCGAGGAAAATGCCGAGTGAGGTGGTGGCGAAGAGGTGCAGCGCCGTCCCCGCGAGAAAGAGTGGCACCGATCCCTCTATCGGCACACCGAGCGCCCCCTCCACGACGAGGTAGAGGGACGCGGTGGTGGCAGCAAGGACCACGAGGGCCATGGCCCAGACCTTCGCCGTCATGATCTCGAAGGGGGTAACCGGCATGACCAGGAGGTGCTCGACGGTGCCGTGCTCGCGCTCGCGGATCAGCGCGGCGCCGGTCAGGATGATCGATAAAAGGGTTATGTTGTCGATGATCTTCATGACCGCGCCGAACCAGGACTTGTTCAGCTCCGGGTTGAAGCGCGCTCTGAGCGCGAGATCCACCTGCTGCCCGGAGTCGGGGCGGTAGCGCTTCAGGAAGGTGGCGATCTCGTTGGAGACGATGGTCTGGATGTGGCTGTTGCCGGTAAAGGCCTGGCTCATCCTGGTGGCATCGATGTTCAGCTGGATCTCGGCCTGGCGTCCGGCGAGAAGATCGCGCTGGAAATCGGGGGGAATGGCGAGGGCGAAGGTGTCGAGCCCCGCGTCCATCCGCTCGTCCATCTCCTCACGGGTTATCAGGGATGGCGCGGAGAACTGCGGCGGGTAAAAGGCGTCGATGATGCGGGTGGAGAGTTGGGAGCGGTCCTCGTCTACCACGGCGATGGGTGCCTTGTGGAGCGTTTCCGGCATCGCGGTGGCGGCGGCGTAGATGGCGAGCGAGAAGGCGTAGCCGATGAGCACCAGCATGACCGGATCGCGCAGCAGGCTGAAGAGTTCCTTCACGCCGAGGTTGAAGACGTTCGCCACACGCATGGTTATGACTCCTGTTTTTTAAGCAGGGCCGTCCCCAACAGGATAAGGAGCGGAACGGCGAGCGCCAGGGGGATGAAGAACAGCTTCAGCTCGTCGAAACCGAGTCCCTTGCCGAAGGTGCCGCGCGAGATCAGGAGGAAGTACGTGGTGGGATAGATCCTGCCGATCAGCGCCCCCACCCCCTCCAGGGAGCGGACCGGCTCGAGCATGCCGCAGAACTCGACGGCAGGGAGGATGGTGAGCAGCGCGGTGCCGAAGAGTGCTGCGATCTGGCTTTTCATGAAAGTGGAGATGACCAGTCCTAGCCCGGTGGCGGTGCCGACGTAAAGGAGCCCCCCGAGGCAGAAGGCGGCGAAGCTACCTTTCATGGGAACGCGGAAGATGAAGACCGCCTGGAGGGTAAGGAGCAGAAAGCTCGCCATGGAGAGGAGCAGGTACGGTATCTGTTTGCCGAGCAGGAATTCGAGCCTGGTCACCGGCGTCACGTAGAGGTTCACGATGGAGCCGAGCTCCTTTTCGCGCACCACGGAAAGGGCGGTGACGATGGCCGGGATCATCATCAAAAGAAGCGGGATGACGGCGGGGACCATGGCCGGAAGGCTCTTCACGTCCGGGTTATAACGGTAACGGGTCTCTATGCGGACCAGGGAGGCCGCGGGTGGCGAGGTGAGACGTTGCCGCGCCTGTGAGGCGAGCCAGTGGGCGTGCATCCCCTGGACGTAGCCGCGCACCGTTTCGGCGCGGGAGGGCATGGCGCCGTCGATCCAGGCGCCGACGCTGACCGGCCTGCCGTGCTGCAGGTCGCGGGCGAACCCGGGGGGAATCTCGACGGCGAGGGAGATGTCGCTTGCGCGCATGCGGCGGTCGAGTTCCTGGTAATCGTGCAGCGGGGGGCGCTCGCTGAAGTAGCGCGAACCAGACAGGTTCAGCGCGTAGTCGCGGCTTAAGACACTCTGGTCCCGGTCTAGGACCGCGAAGGTCAAGTCTTCCACGTCCATGGTGATGCCGTACCCCATGACGAACATGAGGATTACGCTGCCAAGAAGCGCAAGGCAGAGGCGGACCGGGTCGCGGAAGAGCTCAAGGGACTCGCGGTGCGCGTAGCTTAGCAGGCGGCGCAGGCTGAAGTTCCTGGCGGGGACGGCGCCGCTGTCCCCTTCCACCCCGGCACCCGGGCCGCTCGCAGCACCGGGTGCGAAGGCGCCGTCCACTGCCGCTGGCTCAACGGAAGCCTCTTCCAGGTAGGCGATGAAGGCATCCTCCAGGTTGGCGGCTCCCTTTTTTTCCACCAGGTGCGCCGGGGCGTCGCTCACGAGAACCCGCCCGGCGTGCATCAGGGAGATCCTGTCGCAGCGCTCCGCTTCGTTCATGAAGTGCGTCGAAATGAAGATGGTGACCTGTTCCCGACGGGCCAGATCGACCATGATCTGCCAGAAGGCATCCCGTGCCACGGGGTCCACGCCGGAGGTGGGCTCGTCCAGGATCAGGAGTTCGGGGCCGTGGATCATGGCGACCGCCAGGGAGAGGCGCTGGCGCACCCCGAGCGGAAGCGACTCGGGAAGGGCTTCCATCACCTCATCCAGCCCGAAGCGCCGCGCCATCTCGGCGACACGTAGAGGGATCGCCTTTTCGGGCAGGCGGAAAAGCCGCGCATGGAGCAAGAGGTTCTGGCGCACGGAGAGTTCAGTGTAGAGCGAGAAGGACTGGGTCATGTACCCGACGCGGCGCCTGACGTCGAGATCTCCGGGATCGACGGGACGGCCGAAGAGGCTCGCCTCCCCTTCGGTCGCGGGAAGCAGCCCGGTGAGCATCTTCATCGTGGTGGTCTTGCCGCAGCCGTTGGAGCCGAGGAAGCCGAAGATCTCCCCCTTGCCGATCTTGAAGCTGACCCGGTCCACCGCGGTGAAGTCCCCGAAACGCATGGTGAGCCCCGAGGCCTCGATGGCGATTTCCGCGGCGGACTCCCCTTCCCTTTTGGGGATCTGCACCGGACGGTAACCCGTGCGCTGCGAAGGGGGGAGAAGCGCGATGAAGGCCTCCTCGAGCGATCGGCTCCCGGTCCCGGCGAGCAGTTCCGCCGGCGTCCCGGTGGCGAGGACGCGACCTGCGTTCAACGCCACCAGCCAGTCGAAGCGGGCCGCCTCCTCCATGTAGGCGGTGGCGACCAGGACGCTCATGCCGCGCCGGCGCTCGCGGATCCTTTCGATCAGTTCCCAGAACTGGCGCCGCGATAACGGATCGACCCCGGTGGTCGGCTCGTCCAGGATGAGCAGGTCGGGGTCGTGAATCAGCGCGCAGCAAAGCCCCAGTTTCTGCTTCATCCCCCCGGAGAGCTTCCCGGCGGGACGTCCCGCGAAGGGTTCCAGCCCGGTGGCGCTCAAAAGCTCGCCGATGCGGCGCTCGCGCTCGGTGCGGCCGTGGCCGAAGAGCCTCGCAAAGAAGTCGACGTTCTCGAAGACGGAAAGGGTCGGGTAGAGGTTGCGGCCGAGCCCCTGCGGCATGTACGCGATGCGCGGACAGACCCGCCTTCGGTGCGCGGCATCCGCCATGCTCCCCCCGAGCACCTCCACCCTCCCCGTCTGCAGCTTGCGGGAGCCGGCGATGAGCGAGAAGAGGGTCGATTTGCCGACCCCGTCCGGGCCGATGGTCCCCACCATGCGCCCGGCCGGGATGGCGAGGGTTACCGAGTCGAGCGCAAGGGTATGTCCGTAGCGCAAGGTGACGTCCTCGACGATGACGGCGTCCGCCCCGACCGGTTCTTTTGGAGGCGCCGGCCGGTTCATCTGACCACCTTGCCGAGGCGCTCAGGCCAGGGGCGCTTTTCGTCGAGCCTTACGTAGGCGACTCCCGGGAGGCCGGTCTTGACCTGGGTGATGTGCCTTTTGAGCAGGTCGACCGGAAGCTGGGCTCTCACCCTGAACATGAGCTTCTCCCGCTCGCTTGCGGTCTCCACCGTCTTTGGGGTGAACTGGGCCACATCGGCAATGAAGGAGACCCGGGCCGGGATCACGTACTGCGGTGCCGCGTCGAGCACGAGGCGCACCTCGGTACCGAGCGCCACCCTCCCGGCCGCAGCGGTCGGGAGAAAGAAGGTCATGTAGACGTCGCTTAAGTCCACGAGGCTGAGCACGCGCCCTCCCGCGGCCACCACTTCACCCGGCTGGGCCACCCGGTACTGCACCCTACCGTCACGCGGCGACTTGAGTGCCGCGTCCTTCAGGTCCGCCTCGATGCGCTGTAACGTCGCAAGGGCCGCCGCCACGTTGGAACTTTCGCCCAGCATTTTCTGCCGCGCCGTTGCCACTGCGGCCTCGGCCGCCGCCACCTGGGCGCGCGCCGCGGCGGTCGATGCCTTAGCGCTCTCCAGACGGGCCAAGTCGTCATCCGCCTCCTGCTTTGAGGTGGCCCCCTCGGCGGCGAGAGTCGAGGAGCGGGAGACCCTTTTCCCGGCGAGGGCGAGCTCCGCCTCCCGTTGCGCCACCATCGCCTGTGCCGCCGCCTTCTCGCTTGCGCGCTGCATCATCTCGCTTTTCGCGGTGAGCACCGCGTTTTGCGCCTTCACCAACTGCGCACCGGCCTCCCGGTGCTGGGCTTCAAGCACCTCGGTATCCATGAGGGCGAGGGTCTGGCCTGAGCGGACGAAATCCCCCTCGCGTACCGTGATCTCCCGCACCCGGCCGGGGCTCTTTGGTCCGACGTCGATCTCCACCGCCTCGATGCGCCCGTTGCCGCTCACGATCCCCTCATCCCCGTTGCTGCGGCCGAAGCGCTGCCACAGAACCAGGGCAAGCAGCACAAGTAGAACGCCCGACGCGACGAAGATCCTCCACTTACCCCCCCCCCTCATGGCATGGCCTCCTTCCCACCCGTAGCACTCGCCGCAACGGATTCTCCCCCGGCACCTTCCCCACCACCTCCCCCCAGGGCGGCGTAGAGATCCACCCCTGCGGCAAGGATGGCGCGCCGCGTCTGCACCAGGGCCTGCTGGGCCGCAAAGCGGTCTCTTTCCGCGTCGAGCACCTCCAGGTAGGGTGCGGCGCCGGTGTCATAGCGAAGGCGCGCAAGCCTCGTCCGCTCCGTCTGGGCCGCAAGGGTCGTCCGCTGCGCCTGTACCTGCTCGGCCAGCCAGCGCCGCTGCGCCAGCGCGTCGGCCACCTCCCGGAAAGCGCGCTGCACCACGCGCTCGTATTGGGCGACCGCTTCCTTCTCGCGCGCCCGGGCGAACTCCAGGTTAGCCACGTTGCGCCCACCCTGAAAAATAGGGACCGAGATGGCGGGGGCAAAGCTCCAGGCGCCGCTTCCCGAGGTGAAGAGTCCGCTTAACGCGCTGCTCGCGGTGCCGAAGTTGCCGGTAAGAGCGATGGCAGGGAAGAAGGCGGCGCGCGCCGCGCCTATGGCCGCGTTGGCCGATTTGAGCTCGTGCTCGGCGGCGATGACGTCGGGGCGGTAAAGGAGGAGCTCGGAGGGGAGTCCGGAGGGGATTTCGGCGAGGAACCCCTCCTCCACGGTGGAAAGGGGAAGCGGATCGAGGTGTACCTCCCCTCCGACCAGCAGCCCCAGCGCGTTCAGGTTGAGGGCGCGCAGGCGCTTCAGTGCGCTCAGTTCCGCCCGCGCCTGGTTCAGGAGGGTCTCGGCCTGCACCGCGTCGAGCTTCGAGGCGGAGCCGACCTCATAGCGGCGCCGAGCGATGCGCCACGATTCCTCACGGCTCGCGATGGTGGCCTCGGCGAGGGAGACCCTTTCCGCCAGCTCGCGCTCCTGCAGGTAGCTCTGGGCAACCTGGGCGGTAAGGCTCACCTGCACGGCGCGACGGGCCTCTTCCGTTGCGAGGTAAGTCTCGAGGGCGCCCTCCTTGAGGTCCCTGAGGCGTCCCCAGAAGTCGAGCTCCCAGGCGGCGAGGAAGAGACCGGCACTGAAGACGTCGGTGATCATCGCCCCCCCCGTTACCGAGAGATCGGCGGGGGTGCGCGAACGCTCGAGCCCGGCGCCCGCGCTGATCGCGGGTAACAGGTCCGCGCGGCGGATGCCGTAGAGGGCGCGCGCCTCCTCGACCTTGGCGCGCGCTACGCGGAGGTCCCGGTTGTTGCCGTGGGCGAGGAAAAGAAGGTGTTTCAGCTCGGGATCGGTGAAGAAGACGCTCCATGAAGCAGGAGCGCCGGCGGCCGCAACACGATCCGAGACGCCGGGGTACTGCTGCGGGACGGGAAGCGCGGGGCGCTGATAGGCGGGTTTGAGGGAACAGCCGACAAGGGCGGCAGCCGTGACGATAGCGGCCAGGGTGAAGAAGAGACGGCGAGGGTGCATGAAAGCATGCACCGCGCGGGGGAGGCTCCGGACGAGCGGTTGCAGCGCCCGGAGCGTAGGTTCAGGCTCCCGTGGATCGCCCTCTTCTTTCTGTGCCATGAATGTGCCCCTCTGTCACAAGGAATTCTTCACAAGCTACAGCAAGCACCATGGAGCGGGAAAATCTCTCATAGCCGCAAGAGGGCGCTTAGTTAAAACTATAAACCCAATCTAGTGTTTGAAAAGAAAATGCACCAGATTGATCGGCCAGTCGGGATGAGGCTCCGGTGCCAGAATCAAGTAACCAACGAACAGGGCCGCGACGGCGATGATGCAGTAAATGGTGATGCGTAATCTGGACAACTGTGCTCCTTTCCGCCACGGGGGATTCGACACCGTTCGCCCCCCCGCGCGTTACCGTTTCCCCGGGCCGTGAAGACCCGGGGAAACGATGCTGCCTTACTTGCTCCCTCCACCAAGTACCTTGTAGATGGTGACCATGTTATTGAGCCTTGCCAAGCGGGTGGTGATGAGCCCCTGCTGTGCCGCGTAGAGTGAGCGCTGCGCGTCCAGCACGTTCAGATAGCTGTCCACCCCGGTCTGGTAGCGGGCCTGGGACAGACGGTAGGTCTCGGAGGTGGCGCCGGTCAGGGACTGCTGGGCCGCCACCTGCTCGTCTATGGTGCCGCGCTGGGCGAGGGAGTCGGCCACCTCGCGGAAGGCGGACTGGATGGCCTTCTCGTACTGGGCGACCGCTATGTCGCGGTCGACCGTTGCCACATCTAGGTTGGCCTTGTTGCGCCCACCCTCGAAGATCGGCACCGAGATGCGCGGAGCGAAGTTCCAGGCGAGGTTCCCTCCCTTGAAGAGGCCGGTTAACTGGTCGCTGCCGAAGCCCACGCTCGTAGTGAGGGTGATGCGCGGGAAGAAGGCGGCGCGCGCCGCTCCGATGTTGGCGTTCGCCCCTTTCAGGTTGTACTCCGCCTGCAGGATGTCGGGACGGGAAAGGAGCACGTCGGAGGGAAGTCCCGGCGCCGCGTCCTTGACGGCGGTTAAGTTCTCGGTGAGCGACTTCGGCAAAAGATCCTGCGGCACGTCGGAGCCTACCACCAGGGTGAGCGCGTTCAGGTCCTGCGCAACCTGGGTCGTGTAACGGGCGATGTCGACGCGGGCCGAATCGACGCTCGTCTGGGCCTGCTGCAGGTCAAGGGCCGAGGCGACACCCGCCTCGAAACGGCTCTTGGAGAGCCGGTAGGATTCCTGCTGGTTCGCCAGGGTATCCTTGGCGAGCTGCAGCCTCTCGAGGTCCGAGCCGAGGGTCAGGTAGGCGGTGGCCACCTGGGAGACCAGGGTGATCTGGACGCTGCGCCGGGCCTGTTCGGTGGCGAGATACTGGTCCAGCGCCTGGTCCTTGAGGCTTCTCACCCGGCCGAAGAGGTCGAGCTCGTAGGCGCTGATGCCGACGCCGACATCGTAGGAGTGGCTGACCCCTCCCCTGCCGCCTTGGGAGAGGTCGTCGGCGGTGCGTTTCACCGCGAGCCCGCCGTCCCCGGTGACGCTCGGGAAGAGGTCGGCGCGCTGGATCTGGTAGAGGGCGCGGAAGCGGTCCATGTTGAGGACCGCCACCCTCAGGTCGCGGTTGTTGTCGAGCGACAGCGCAATCAGCTTCTGCAGTTGCGGCTCTACGAAGAACTCCTGCCAGGGGATCTCGGCGAGCGGTTTTTGCTGCGCGGCGGGCTGCGTCGCCTGGTAAGAGGGGCCTGCAGGCCATGCGGCCGGAACAGGTGCGGAAGGCTGGCTGTATTTGGGAGCCATGGAGGCGCACCCTGCCAGGAACAGGAACAGGGTGGCGGCCAGGGGTTTAACGGTCATGCGTGTCATGTCTATTGCACCTCCGAGACGGGTGCGGCAGCGGCCTTGGCCGTTGCGTGCTTTTTGGAGAACGTCTTCGTCACCATGACGAAGAAAAACGGGATGAAGATAAGGTCGATGAAGGTCGCCGACAAAAGGCCGCCGGTGACCGCGGTGCCGATGGCGTTCTGGGCCCCTGCGCCGGCGCCCTTGGTGAGTGCAAGCGGCAGGGTGCCGAAGAAGAAGGCGAGCGAGGTCATGATGACCGGCCTCAGCCTGATCTTCACCGCGGTGAGCGTCGCCTCGACCAGTTCGTGCCCCTGGTGCATCTGGTCCTTGATGAACTGGATGATCAGGATCGCGTTCTTAGTGGAGAGGCCGACCGTGGTCAGAAGGCCGATCTGCAGGTAGATGTCGTTCGGCAGCACCCTAAGCGTCACCGCGGTGACCGCGCCGACCAGGCCCAGCGGAAGCATGAGCAGGTTGACGAACGGGATGCTCCAGCTCTCGTAGAGTGCGGCGACGGCCAGGAAGACGACGAGAAGCGAGATGGCGTAAAGGGCGGGAGCCTGCTTGCCCGCCGCCTTCTCCTCATAGGAGAGGCCGGTCCACTCGTAGCTGATCCCCTGCGGGAGCTTCGCGGCCATCGCCTCCATCTCGGCCATCGCCTCACCGGTCGAGACCCCCTTGGCTGCGTTGCCCATGATCTCCACGCTCGGGATGCCGTTGTAACGCTCGAGGCGCGGCGAGGAGTGCTCCCATTTCGCGGTGGCGAAGGCGGAGAAGGGAACCATCTCACCCTTGTCGTTACGCACGTACCACTTGTTGATGTCCTCGGGGACCATGCGGTACGCCGCGTCGGCCTGCAGGTACACCTTCTTGACCCTGCCGTTTTGCAGGAAGTCGTTCACGTAGGAGGAACCCCACGCGGTGGCGAGCGTGTTGTTGATGTCGGCAAGCGAGACGCCGAGGGCTCCCGCGCGCACGTCGTCGATGTTCAGCTTGAACTGCGGGGTGTCGTCCTGGCCGTTCGGGCGGACTGCCATGAGCTTCTTGTTCTGCATGGCCATGCCGAGGAGCTGATTACGTGCGTCCATGAGCGCCTGGTGCCCGAGCCCGGCCCGGTCCTGAAGCTGGAAGTCGAAGCCGTTTGCCTGCCCCAGCTCGACGACGGCAGGAGGGGAGAAGGCGAAGGCCATGCCGTCTCGGAACTGCGAGAAGGCGCCCATGGCGCGACCCGCCACGGCGGGGGCCTTAAGGTCAGGTGTTTGACGCAGCTTCCAGTCCTTTAGCTTCACGAAGGCGAGGCCCATGTTCTGGCCACGCCCGGCGAAGCTGAACCCCGCAACGGTAATGAGCGAGTCGACGGACTTCTTCTCGTTCTCGAGGAAGTGCTTCTCCACCTTCTCGAGCATCTTGACGGTACGTTCCTGGGTGGCCCCTGCCGGAAGCTGGATCTGGCAGATGATGAAACCCTGGTCCTCGTCCGGCAGAAACGCGGTGGGAAGACGCAGGAAGAAGATCGCCATGGCGGCCACGAGGCAGCCGTAGAAGACGAGGTAGCGCAGCGGTTTTCTGAAGGAGTTGTGGACGATGGACTCGTACTTGTGGCGCCCCTTGTCGAACATCCTGTTGAACCAGCGGAAAAAGCCGCAGTACCACCCCAACTCGCACGCCTCGTGCCCTTTCGGTACCGGTTTGAGGAGCGTCGAGCAAAGCGCCGGGGTGAGGATCTGCGCCGTCAAAACGGACAGGATCATCGCGGAGACGATGGTGACGGAGAACTGCCGGTAGATGACCCCGGTGGAGCCGCCGAAGAACGCCATCGGAAGGAAGACCGCCGAGAGCACCGTCGCGATCCCCCAAAGTGCCGAGGTGATCTGCCCCATGGACTTGACCGTGGCATCATGTGGCGAGAGACCCTCCTCGGTCATGATCCTCTCCACGTTCTCGACGACGACGATGGCGTCGTCGACCAGAAGGCCGATGACGATGACCAGGGCGAACATGGTCAGGGTGTTGATGGAGAACCCGGCAGCGAATAGGACGCCGAGGGTACCAAGCAGAACGACCGGCACCGCGATGGTCGGAATCAGGGTGGCGCGGATGTTCTGCAGGAAGAGGAAAATGATGACGAAGACGAGGAACACCGCCTCCATCAGGGTCTTTACTACCTCCTCCATGGAAATCTTCACGAACGGGGTGGTGTCGTAGGGGTAGACGACCTTGGCGCCTGCCGGGAAGAACTTCTCCAACTCGGCCATTTTCGCCTTGACGCGGTCCGCGGTGTCGAGCGCGTTCGCGCCCGCGGCGAGCCTCAGGGCCATGGCGGCGACCGGTTTTCCCTTGTAGCGCGCCAGGATGTCGTAGTTCTCGGTGCCGACGTCTATCTTCGCCACGTCCCTTAGCTTGACGGTGGAGCCGTCCGGGTTGGTGCGCAGCACGATCTCCTCGAACTGCTCCTGGTTCTGCAGAAGCGTCCTGGCCGTGATGGTCGCGTTCAGCTGCTGCCCGTGAGACGCGGGCATGCCGCCGAACTGGCCGGCCGAAACCTGGGCATTCTGGGCCTGCAGCGCGAGGGATACGTCATTGGGTGTCAGCTTGAAGTTGTTCAGCTTGTCGGGGTTCATCCAAACGCGCATGGCGTTCTGGGAACCGAAGACGGTCACCTCCCCGACCCCCTCGACGCGGCTTACCAGGTCTTGGACGTTGGACACCAGATAGTCGGTGAGCTGGTAGCGGTTGAGGCTGTTGTCCTCTGAGACGATCCCCACGACCATCAGGAAGTTACGGGTAGACTTCACCACCTGAACCCCCTGCTTCTGCACCACCTGCGGCAGAAGCGGCGTGGCGAGCTGCAGCTTGTTCTGCACCTGCACCTGGGCGATGTTCGGGTCGGTCCCGGCGCGGAAGGTGAGGTTGATGGAGACGGCACCTGCCGAGTCGCTGGTGGAGGACATGTAGAGCAGGTTGTCGATACCGTTCATCTTCTGCTCGATCACCTGGGTCACGGTGTCCTGAACCGTCTGCGCCGAGGCGCCCGGGTACATGGCGTTGATCGAAATCTGCGGCGGCGCGATGGGCGGGTACTGCGAGACCGGCAGCGACTTCATGGCCAGAAGGCCGCCCAGCATGACGGCTATGGCGATGACCCAGGCGAAGATGGGTCTGTTTATGAAAAACCTGGACATGGATAAAACTCCTTAAACTCCGTTCAACGTTCGGCGTTCAACATTCAACTTCACGTCAACGGATGTGCCTGTTGTGGTCGTCGCAGCTACTTCTTCTGGGACTGGGCCGGGGCCGCCGGTGCTGCCGGGGCGGCAGGCTTCGCGCCGGGGGCACCCTGAGCGCCCGGTGCTGCAGCACCCGGAGCGCCACCGGGGCCGCCATGCCCTTCGGGCGACTGGAACGGCACCATCTTCACCTGGGTACCGGGGCGCGCTTTCTGGATCCCCTCGAGAATCACCTTGTCGCCGGCCTTCAACCCGCCGCTCACGAGCCAGTTGTCACCCACGGTGCGGGCCACCTGCACCGGACGCGGTTCTACCTTGTTCTCGGCGGCAACGACCATGACGATCGCCTGTCCGGCCGCGTTTCTCGTCACACCGCGCTGCGGCACCAGGATGGCTGCCTCGTTCACCCCCTCCTCGAGTACGGCACGTACGAACATGCCGGGGAGCAGGGTCTGCTTCGGGTTCGGGAAGACGGCGCGCACCGTGATCGAGCCTGTGCTCTGGTCCACGGTCACATCGGAGAACTTGAGGGTACCGGTTACCGGGTACTGGGTGCCGTCCTCGAGGAGGAGCTTCACCCGCGCCTCACCCGCCTTGTCGCGCTTCATAAGCCCCTGGGCCAGACTCTGCTTCAGCTTCAGCATGTCCGAGCTCGACTGGGTCACGTCCACGTACATGGTGGAGAGCTGCTGGATGGTGGCGAGCGGCGCCGCCTGGTTCGCGGTGACCAGGGCCCCGTCGGTTACGCTGGAACGACCGATGCGCCCGGAGATGGGGGCGGTCACCCTCGTGTAGGCCAAGTTGATGCGCGCACTTTCCACCTGCGCCTTGGCGGAGGCGACGTCGGCTTCGGCCTGCTTGAGAGCCGCGTAGGCGGAGTCGTAGTCCTGCTTGCTGACCGCGTTGATCTTCACGAGCTCGCGGAAACGCTCCTCCTTCAGCTTCGCGGGAAGTACGTTCGCCTCGGCCCGCGCCTCGGCCGCCTTGGCGCTCGCGTAGGCAGCCTGGTAGGTGGCCGGGTCGATCTGGTACAGCACCTGCCCTGCCTTCACGTCGCTCCCCTCGGTGAAGACTCGCTTCTGAATGATGCCGGTCACTTGGGGACGGACCTCGGCGATCAGGTACGGGGAGGTACGCCCCGGAAGTTCGGTGGTCAAGGCTACGTGCTGCGGCTGGATCTCGATCACCCCGACTTCGGGGGGGCCCTGCGGCGGCCCGGCGGGCTGCTGCTTCTTGCCGCACCCGGCAAGGACCAGGGAGCCGCCCAACATGAGAACTACGGATAACAACTGTGCCCTGTACGTGATCTGCATATACACCTCGTTTGTTTTTTACGGCCTCGATAAAAGGTCTATGGTGGCTTCGCCACCTTACTTGCGTCTAAATGAGACGATCAGGACGATGCCGCCCCAGGTCAGGGCGAACAGGATCAAGCAAAGTTTCATCAACATGACGTCAACACCTCTGAGTAGAATGAACGATCATTCTGGGCTAGCGCCGCAGGGCGTCCCAGCATGCCCCGACCACCTGTTCGATGAGGGCGTCGTCCAGCTTTATGAAGCCCAGGATGTGATCGCGGCAGATGTCGACCAGCGGCCCGAAGAAGAGCGAGAAGAGGATGGCGAGTTCCAGCGGCTTGAAGATCTGTTGCTGAAGCGCCTCCTGGAAAAGCTCACTGATGACGTCCTTTCTACCCTCACCGAAGATCTTCTCCCTGCGGTGGTCTATGCCGTACGGGGAGTTGTGGAACTGCTCGACGAAGCGCAGTTGCAAAGGCTCCCTGATCAGGTGGCGCACAAGCTCGGTCCCTATGTGCAACAGGCGCTCGCGCACCGGCCCGTTTTCCGGGTACCCCTGCATCATGACCTCTACAAAGCGCTCCTCGACGTTCTTGTAGATCCAGCGGATCAGGTCGTCCTTATTCTCGAAGTAGCGGTAGATGGTCCCCGCGCCGACCCCCGCCTTCTCGGCGATCATAGCCATGGGGGCGCCATGGAACCCCTGCTCCGCGACGAGCTCTAGCGCCGCCTGGATGATGAGCTCACGCTTGTCGCAACACTTCTCTGCCTTCTCACATTTGTCGGTCTTATCCATCGTATCGTTCTCCCGCGGAATGAATCTTCATTCCTTATAGACCCGCGCCGACGTACCTGTCAATAAGGCAAAAGGAAAAATACGATTAAAAGCTGCAAAGATCTGACACTTGGCGCCCGTGACGCTCAAAGGCGGCGGTTTGACTACGCATGACTTTTGGAGTAGATTTGCGCCTTTGTTATAGCGCCACGCGCAACGCCGCCTGAAAGGAAGAGCCATGATACAACTGTTACGCAAACGCCGCAGCATACGGAAGTTTACCAGCGAGAAGGTTTCCGTCGAGGCCATCGAGACACTCATAGAAGCCGCACTGAGAGCGCCCGCCTCGCGCAGCATCAACCCCTGGGAGTTCATCGTCGTGGACGACCCGGAACTGCTTCAGAAGCTTTCCCTCTCCAAGCAGCACGGCTCGGAATTTCTGGCACGGGCTCCGCTTGCCATTGTGGTCTGCGCCGACGAAACGAAATCCGATGTTTGGGTGGAAGACTGCTCCATCGCCGCCATCCTCATCCAGTGCACCGCAGTCTCGCTCGGGCTCGGAAGCTGCTGGGCCCAGATCCGCAACAGAAAGCACGACGCGCAGCAAAGCGCCGAGGCATACATCCAGGAGCTTCTCGGCCTCCCCGAAAACATCAAGGTCGAGTGCGTCCTAGGCATAGGCCACGCGGCGGAGCGTCCAAGGCCGCTGCCGGCCGAAAAGCTGCAGCACGACAAAATCAGACGCAACCGCTGGGCCTGACAACTCCCATGCAAAGGGGGGCGCCGATCTGCGCGCCCCCTACCTCCGACTCCCTTCCCCATCCGAATTAAGAAAATCGCCTACAAGATAATCCGATGCATGCGGGCAGACCTACTGCCAACGTTTTGCCAATATACCGTACAGCTGTAATTTCAAAGGCATTGCGGGACGGGCGCGGTCACCGCGCTGCCCTGAAGGGAGGAGATGGTCGATGCCCACCCCCTTGCGCGACGAGAAAGGTCTGACGCTTTTCGAGCTCATCTCCGTGATGCTTATCATTGGCATTTTGGCGACCATCGCCATCCCGGAATTCACATCTTACCGGGAGAAGGCGGCCAACAGCGCCTCCGTAAGCGACCTCAGAGTACTAAAGACTGCAATGGAGAGTTACTTTTCAGAGAACCAGGAGTATCCGATAGATGTGGCATACCGCTAGGTTGCCAAGAGAAGGAGTTGCGAGATGAAAGGAACGATCTTGGGATTGCTCATTTTCTTTCCCATTTCCGCGCACTGCAGAACTCTGGGGCAGAGCGACTTCAGTAAAACCGGACAAACCCTGTACGGCGGCAGTCCTGGATCTGGTGCGGGGGTCCCCCTTTTTAAGAACTCAACCGGAGTCAAGATCGGCATCAACACTACCGCCGCAGGGTATGCGGCTCTCATGCAGCACCGAAATGGTTCCAAGGCCTTTGGGACATCATCGGGCAGCCAGACGATCTACACTAAGAAAGTGGTCAAAGGGGTCCCTGAAAGAGATCCTGTTACGGCCGACGGATCCTCTTTCGCCGCCTCTGACTGGTCGCCGCACAGCGGCAATTAGCCCCACTGCATCACCGGACCGGACCGCGACACGCCGTGCGGGTACAGACTAGAAAGGGGGAGCGCCAGTGGCGCTCCCCCTTTTCAATTCCGGAAGCCGAAGGAATCAGCGATCCCTGAACTTGTAGGGCCACGCCATGATGCCGCCGTCCATGAACTTCACGTTGGTGAACCCGGCGGCGTCTAGGATCTTCTGCGCCTCGTACCCCCTGAGGCTTATCTTGCAGAAGGTGACGATCTCCTTGTCCTTGGGAAGCTCCTCCAACTTATCGCGCAGCACGCCGAGCGGGATCAGCTTCGCCCCTTCGATGCCGATCTCGCCGTGTTCGGCTGGCGAGCGGACGTCAAGCAGGATGAAATCCTCCTCTTCATCGAGCTTGCGCTTCACCTCGCGGGCGGAGATGCCGCGCGCGTGCCCGGAGAGCTTGTTCTTCATGATGTCGGCGGCGACGATCAGGTTGTCCATGGCCGCGCCGTACGGCGGCGCGTAGGCCAGGTCAAGCTGGGAGAGTTGCTCGGCGGTCGCCTTGAAGGTGATCGCGGCAGCCGCCGCGTCGAGACGCTTGTCCACCGCCCCTTCGCCCGCCGCCTGCAGGCCGAGGATGCGGCCGGTGCCGCGGTCGGCAACGAGCTTCAGCATGATCGGCTTCGCCCCGGGGAAGAAGTGGGCCCGGTCCGGCGCCGGTGAGAGTACCGTTTCCACGTCGAAACCGTTTGCGCGCGCTTCGGTCTCGGTAAGCCCTGTTTTTCCCGCGTTGAAACTAAAGACCTTGAGGATGCTGGTACCTATGATGCCGGCGAAGGTCGCCTCGCCTCCGGCTGCGTTGATGCCGGCGACGCGCCCCTGCTTGTTGGCGGTGCTCCCGAGGGGAACGAAGACTTTCTTGCCGGTCACCAGGTGAGTCGTCTCGCAGCAGTCGCCGCAGGCGTAGATGTCGGGATCGCTGGTGCGCAGCATCTGGTCGACGGCGACCGCCCCGGTGGCGCCGATGGCAAGCCCCGCCTCGCGGGCCAACTGAACGTTCGGAGTGGCGCCGGGAGCGAGCACGACCAAATCGGCCTCGATTTCCCGCTCCCCCACCATGACCTTGGCGACGGCACCTTCGCCTGCGAACCCGGTCACGGCGCACCCGGTGATTACGGTCACCCCCTGCTGCTTCACGTGTTTTTCCACCGCCGCGGCGACCTCGGGATCGAGGACACCCGGGAGGAGTTGGTCACGCATCTCTACGAGGGTAACCTGCATTCCCTTTTGCCGCAGCGCCTCGGCGGTCTCAAGGCCGATGAGCCCCCCACCGACGATGCAGGCAGCACTGCAGGAAAGGGCGCTTTCTTTCAGAAGCTCGGCATCCTCGATGGACTTCACGGTGAGGATGTTCTTCAGCCCGACATTTTCAATTTTAGGGACGAAAGGGGAACTGCCGGTGGCGAGGATCAGCTTGTCGTAGGGAAGCGAGGTCTCGGCTCCGGCGCCCTCACGCAGCCGTATCATCTTCGCTTCGCGGTCTATGCCGGTCACCTCGGTATTGGTCTTGACCGACACCCCCTTCACCTTCTTGAAGAAGTTGGCGTCACGCACGACACCGACGGGGGTGCTCATGAGTTCCTTCACGTCGGGAACCGTATCGGATACGTAATAGGGGATGCCGCAGGCGCCATAGGATATGAAGCTGCCGCGGTCGATCACGGTGATCTCCGCCCTGGGGTTGATCCTTCTGGCCTTTGCAGCGGCCTTGGCGCCGGCTGCGTTGGCGCCGACCACGACGATTCTCCTCTTCATCCACTTCTCCTTGCTTTTACGACAATTCCATGCCCGGCGGTGGAACCGGACAAAACACTACATGACGACACTCTGACGCTTTACCTTTTAGGTTGGCGCAGCGCTAAGATTCGCCCCTTTTCCCCTGCAGGTCGATGACGATGCGCACGAGCAGCAACGCAAACGGCCACGTATGCCAGAACAGGTCGAAAATATCCAACGGTTTCGATAAGGTGCCTGCAAACAGCATCCTCACCTTGCCTACCAGGTGCGGCTCCGGATAAAAGGGGGCAAACCCGAGCAGCAACGCGACGGGAATAAGGGTTCCATACCCGGGAAGACGCAGCTTACGCACCGAAAATCCTCCGGCAAAATAGGAGCACCTTCCGCGGCGCCATCCATTTTACCCGTTGCTTTGCCAACTCTCCTAGTCGAAGTTGCACAATATACATTCGGTTTTCCTCATGTCAACAGATATTTACGGCTGCCCCCCTCGAGCGTGCGCCGTATACGCTCCAGCGTTTCGTAGCCCCCAGTAGGTATGCAGCCGGATACGCGAAAAAGGGAGACCGAAGCCTCCCTTTTCCTTGCAGATCGTCGCGCCGACCGGCGCGGTGGTTCAGAACCTTCAGCCGCCGCTGAAACACTTGCTGTCCGAACTCCCGGATGCGGCGAAGATGGACAGCGCCTTCTTCACGTCAACGGACCCGCAGGCGGGGCAGTTTTTTTCCTCGACGGCGCTCCCTTTTTCCAGTTTCTCGAACTTCTGGCCGCACGCGTTGCAGACATACTCAAAGATAGGCATTTGGTTCACGCTCCTTCTGTATACATTCAAACTTTCGAATATATTATATCCGAGGTAAGCAGGTGTCAAGGGTGATTTTACGAGGTTTGGCGCCGACATGCTCTCCCGGTGCTGCGCTTCCGGGATGACCTTGACGCCCCTTGGCGCGGTCGATAGCGCCAGATGTTTCTCCTTCGTAGTAGCGCAGGCGTGCCGGGAGCAAAGGCTAGTACAAAACATTATTTTAGCTATGAGATTAATTTTAGTTGACCCAATCATTAAAAATGCTAGCATGGCCGTTATTGCAAGGAATCATGGCACGATAGAACGTTTTATTTCAATGTAATACAGTCACGCATAACCGGAAGATTCAGCTAGCGCCACAACCTAAGCAGCAGAAAGAGGACCAGCCACTTGTCTTTGCAAATCCTCGTCATAAGCGATAACGATCCGTTCGCTGCTTATCTCTGCGGCCTGCTTCAGAGTGCGGGTCACACCCCACTCCCCGTCTGTCCTGCCAAAGAAGCGTTTCCGGCGGTCAGAAGGCGGAAGCCTGATCTGATCATCCTTGCGGTGGAGGACTCAAGCGTCCCCTCCCTAGCGGTGGAACACAGGGTCCAGACCCCGCACGGGCCATGCTCAGTGCCGGTCATCGTCATTTCCGACTGCCTGAGGCTCGAAGCGGAACTGCTCCAGGTATTCGACTTCATACCGACCCCGGTGGACGAGAAGCGCCTGTTCGACGACCTGGCCCTTGTCGCGCTCAGGAAGTCCGGGCCCCAACATGAAGAGGAACTATCCTCCGGCCTGGCCTGCGCCTTCTCAAGGCACATACTGAAGCATACCGGGCTGCACTTCGAGGCGCGCAACCAGGCGGCCCTGGCGCGCGGGCTGCGCAAGCGGATGGCGGCGCTGCGCATGTGGAGCTTCGAAGAATACCTGCAGTACCTGGAGTTGCACGGCGAGGACCGCCACGAGCTCCAGCGGCTCCTGCAGTTTCTGACCGTGGGCGAGACCTACTTCTTCCGTTACCCGGCCCATTTCGACGTCCTGAGAGAGCGTCTCGCCTTTTTAAAGGACGACCCGGCTCCGGTGCGTATCTGGTCGGCCGGGTGCTCCACCGGCGAGGAACCCTACTCCATCGCCATGACCGTGATGGAGGCGCTGCCCGACTGGAGGGAGCGTGACATACGGATCATCGCCACCGACATCAACAACCGTTCGCTGAAGCGCGCCCGCGAGGGGGTGTACTCCCCGTGGTCGATGAGGATCACCAGACCGGACCAGGTACAGCGCTACTTCAGGCGGGTCGGCGAAAGCTTCCTGATCCGGGACGAGGTGAAACAGCTTGTCCGGTTCGCGCACCTGAACCTCTCCGTCCCTTGCCACGAACCGCTTTGCGAAGAGCTGCAGGGACTCGATGCCATCTTCTGTCGCAACGTCCTCATCTACTTCACCACGCAAAGCGCGGAGCAGATGCTGGAGCGGTTTACCGACGCTCTTGCCCCTGGAGGGCTTCTCTTCCTCGGGCACTCCGAAACGCTCCTGCAGCATGAAGGGCTCCCCTTAAGCCTCAGGCGCCAGGAGCGGAGCTTCTATTACGTAAAGGGGGGGCAGGCACAAAAGGAACGCCGTGACCCGGGCACACCCCAGCCGGAGTGGGAGCTGACACCGGAGCAGATGAGGCTTGCCGCTGCTTGGCTTGCCGCGCAGGCGCCGACCGTTTTGGCGCCGTCCGCCCCGGCTGCGGCAGTCGAGGCGCCACCACCGGCCGAAGACGCCCCCCTACCCCTCCCCGGGCCTGTGCCCCAAGGCGCCACCGAGCTATTCCGCCAGGCGCGCGAGCTTTTCGACCGGGAGGAGTATGACGCCGCCCTGGCGCTACTTGAACAGCTGCTTCAAGAGACCCCGGATAACGCCGAGGCGCTTGTACTCACCGGGTTCATCCTTGCCGGCAAGGGAGAGCTTCCCAGTGCCATGGAGAGCTGCGAGCGCGCCCTGAAGTGCAACGACCTGCTGGCGGAGGCGTACTTTCTCAAGGGGGTGCTCCTGGACGCCGAGGACCGTCTTACCGAGGCGGCCGCCGAGTACCGAAAGGCGCTTCTTCTGGACCATGACTTCATCATGCCGCGCTACCACATGGGGCGGCTGCACCTGCGCCAGGGACGCGTGAACGATGCGGCCCGCGAACTCAGAAACAGCATCAGGATACTCTCCCGGTTGAGCGACGACCAGACCATCCCCTTCTCAGGGGGGCTGACCCGGGCGGTCTGCATGCTACAGCTGCAAAACGAGCTGGCACGGGTTGCGTGACAAACGGCCGCAAGGCCCCGCGAGGTAGACCATGGCAACCGGCAACGACAACGGATACGACATCCGCAGCATATTGAACCAGATGCGCGAGGAGTACTGGGAAGCGCTTTCCGAGGAGGAGAGCGAAGCGAAGCAGATGCTCGAATGCCTCGTCTTCACCCTGGGTGGAGAGCGCTACGCCTTCGAGACCCACTTCGCCTGTGAGGTGATCCGCATACCGAAGCTCATCCGGGTCCCCGCGGTGCAAAGCCTCGTCACCGGGATTTTCAACCTGCGCGGCGACATCACCGCGGCGATCGACATCCGCCCGATGCTCGGGCTGGCGCAGCCGGAGTTAGGCCCCGCCGGTAGGATCCTCGTCGTGCGCGGCGACCTCTTCTCGACCGGCATCCTGGTGGAGGCGGCGCACGGGGTGCAGCCACTCGATCTGGAACAGTTCGAGACTGCGGTGGCGGGGCTCTCCGCTGAGAGGAAACAGTTCATCCGGGGACACTTCAACCTCGAGGAAGGGGCGGTTCTGCTCCTCGACATGGAGGCCCTTCTTGCCGCGCCCGAGCTTTTGGTGGGCGAGGCATAACCGCACTGGCTCCCTTTGGGGGGCCTATAAAAATACGAGACCGGGGTTCGACATGTCCAACAAGCTATCGGTAAAAATCGTCAGCGTGCTCATCATGGTCATGGTGGTCATCATGACCGCCTTCTCGATCTACTTCGTCCGCTCGCGCCGCGCCAACATGGAGCAGGAACTCCTCTCCAAGGGACGCATCCTCGCGCAGACCGGTGCGCGCTCCATGGAGCGGATTCTCGAGGAGGCGGTGGCAAACGGCAACCTCACCATGGAGCAGCTCTTCGACGAGCACTACGTACCGATACCGAACACGGAACCGCAGAAATTCCACACCCAGTTCGACCACTTCATGGACCAGGCGGTGCAGCCCCTGGAAGACGAATTCCTGCACGACGACCAGATCGTCTTCGCCGTCCTCACCGACCGAAACGGCTACATCCCTACCCACAACGCCAAGTACTCGGCGCCTCTTACCGGCGACCGGGAAAAGGACAAGATCAACAACCGCACCAAGCGTATCTTCAGCGATTCTGTGGGGATTGCAGCATCCAAGAACCGGGAGCCTTACCTTAAGCAGGTGTACCAGCGTGACACAGGCGAAACCATGTGGGACCTCTCCTCCCCGGTGTTCGTAAGGGGCAAGCACTGGGGCTCCTTCCGAATCGGCTTTTCCATGGTTAAGACAGAGCAGAAAGGGGCCGAGCTCAGAAACCAGATCGTCGGAAGCATGGCGATCATGCTCCTGGTGGCGAGCGTAACCATCCTCCTCGTGGTGAGCCGGGCGGTCAGACCGCTTTTGCAGCTCACCGAGAAGGCGCACAAGATAACAGGCGGCGACCTCGAAGAGACCATCCCGGTGGAGAGTAACGACGAGATAGGAGAGCTGGCCGAGGCCTTCAACGTGATGACCACGGTCATAGTGCGCGACCTCAAAGACGAGATCGGCCGAAGCGGCCGCCTGATCGCCTCGGTCAAGGAGGCGGTGATCCAGCTCTCCAGCGCGGCAAACGAAATGATGGCGATCAGCGCCCAGCAGGCCTCCGGCTCGACCCAGCAGGCAAGCGCGGTCCAGGAGGTAACCACCACTAGCGAGGAGATCGCGATCACCGCCAAGATGATCACGGCAAACTCGAAGAGCGTGGAGGCGGTAGCCGAGGATACCACGAAGAACTGCAACGGCGGCCGCGAGGACGTAGTGAACGCCATCGACGGGATGGGACAGGTAAGAAGCCAGGTGCAGAGCATCGCGAAGAGCATGCTGGAGCTTGGCGAGAACAGCCAGAAGATCGGCGGCATCGTGGAGATCATCGACGAGATCAGCGACCAGACGAACCTCCTCGCCCTGAACGCCGCCATCGAGGCGGCCGGCGCCGGAGAGGCGGGCAAGCGCTTCGCCATCGTGGCCCAAGAGGTGAAGCGGCTCGCCGACCGCACCGTCGAGGCGACGCGCCAGATCAAGGGGCTCATCAGCGAGATCCAGCGCGCCACCAACAACACCATCATGGTGACCGAGGAGGGGACCAAGGCGGTCGACGCCGCTTCGCACCTGGTGGACAAGGTGCAGTACTCCTTCGCCACGATCCAGGCGACCGCCCAGGAGACGGTGCGCACCGCCAAAGAGATAACCCTCTCCACCCAGCAGCAGACCTCCGCCTGCGAGCAGATGGCGGAGACCATGAGCGAGGTGCGTGACGTGGCGCAGCAGGTAGCACTCTCCGCGCACGAAACCGAGCGCGCCATCGCCGAGATCCTGGAGCTCGCCCAGAGGCTCAAGGAGATCACCGAGGAAGAGGCCTAGATGGGAAACCGGTACCTCGAGATCTTCTGCCGGGAGGCGGAGGAACATCTCGCCTCGCTGCAAAGCGGCCTTTTGGTGCTGGAAAAGAACCCGGCGCGGACCGAACTTTTGCACGAGCTCTTGAGAAACGCGCACACCCTGAAGGGGTCGGCGCGCATGGTGGGGCTTGCGGACATAAGCGCCATCACCCACACCATGGAGGAGCTCCTGAAGGGGATGGAGCAGGGCCTTCGCCGCGTGGACGCTGAGACGATCGACCTTTTACTGAAGGGTGCCGACGCGGTGGCGCTCATCACGTCGGCTCTCATGCGGGGCGTTCCCCCGGAGCTTGACGTGGAGCGCTTCGTCGCCGAGTACGAGCGGGGCGAATCGGGACGCCTTTTGCCGGTCGAGCCGCTCGAGGCGAAGGCGGAGGGAGCGGTAGCGGATACGGTGCGCGCCGACGTGAAGACCCTCGACAACCTGGTGAACCTGGTCGGCGAGATGATCATCAACAGAAAGCGCCTTGAGGCGAAGCTTGACGGGCTGAAGGAGCTCTGCTACGAGCTCCCCCCCGAGAAGGCGGCCCCCTTCACCGCCTTTCGCGGCGAACTGGAGGAGGACATCCTTTACCTCGGCTTTTTGATCCAGGACCTGCACGAAAAGGCGATGGGGCTCAGGATGCTGCCGCTGAAGACCATCTCGGACGGTCTCGAACGGCTCGTGCGCGACCTCTCCCTGCAGCTTTCCCGTGAGGTGCAGTTCGAGATCGAGGGGCAGGGAATCGAGATGGACCGGGTGCTCCTCGACGGGCTGAAGCCTATCCTCATCCACCTTTTAACCAACGCCCTAAGCCACGGCATCGAGCCCCCCGAGGCACGCGAAGCGTGCGGCAAGCCGCGCCGGGGAAGCGTCCTTTTGAGCGCGCGTCACGAGGGGAATTCGGTGCTAGTCGAGGTGCGGGACGACGGGCGCGGCATGGACCCTGCCGCCATCAAGGCCGCCGCGGTATCACGCGGCGTTATCGAAGCGCGCGAGGCCGAGGGGCTCACCGACGAGGAGGCCCTTTACCTCACCTTCCGCCCCGGCTTTTCTACCGCCGAGATCGTCACCGACATCTCCGGGCGCGGGGTCGGCATGGACGTGGTCAAGAAGAACATCGAGCGCGTCAAGGGTAACGTGACGCTGTCGAGCGAGACCGGGCGGTTCACCCAGGTGACCCTGCAACTGCCGCTCACCCTCTCGGTCCTCGACGCTCTCATCATCACCTGCGGCGACGAGACCTTCGCCGTCCCCGCCACCTATCTGCAGGAAATCCTGAAGGTGCGTCCATCGGAAATCACCACCATGGGAACGGACGAGGTTATCAAGGTGCGCGGGGCCACCACGCCGCTTTACAGCTTGGCGGGGATGCTGGGACTCCCGGCGCGGCGTGACGCGGGGGACGCCCCTCTGCCGGTTCTGGTGCTCAAGCACTGCGACCAGAGGATCGCCTGCATCGTCGAAAGCCACGTCGGATACTCCGAGGTGGTGGTCAAGGGGCTCGGCAAACAGTTCGGAAACGTCCGCTACCTCTTCGGCGCCACCATCATGGGGGACGGCAACCCCGCCCTCATCCTCAACGTACCGGACCTCTTCCAGCCGGGAGGGGGTGCGCCGCGCACCACCCTCTCTCCCGAGGAAGAAGCGGCGGTGAAGCGCCGTCCGAAGGTCCTGGTCGTGGACGACTCGATCACCACCCGCACCATGGAGCAGAGCATCCTCGCGGGCCAGGGGTACCACGTGGTGACCGCGGTCTCGGGCGAGGACGCCATGGAGAAAAGCGCATCTGATCGTTTCGACCTCATCATCTCGGACGTGGAAATGCCGGGGATGAACGGCTTCGAGCTCACCCGGCTCCTGCGCGCCTCGGAAACGTACCAGGACACCCCGATCATCATCGTGTCGTCCTTGTCGCGTGACGAGGACAAGCGGCAGGCGCTTCAGTCTGGGGCGCAGGCCTATATCGTGAAGGGTGCCTTCGACCAGGGTCTTTTGCTGGAAACGGTGCAGATGCTCATAGGGTGACCGGGAAGGGGCGCCTGAGCGCCCGAGGAAAAGGAGCGACATGACCACGAGGATTGTGCTGGCGGACGATTCCCTCCTCGCGCGCCGACTTTTGAAAGACATGCTGCACGGCGTGGACGGCATCGAGGTGGTGGCCGAGGCGGCCGACGGCGTACAGGCGGTCGAGCTGACCCAGTCGCTCGCCCCGGACCTCGTCGTCATGGACCTGCTCATGCCGGTTTTGGACGGGCTGGACGCCATCGAGGAGATCATGTCCCAATCCCCCACCCCGGTCCTCGTCCTCTCCGGCAACGTGGAGGCAAACGAGGTGGACCGCGCCTTCGCCGCCATCAAGCGGGGCGCCCTCGACGTCATGGAGAAACCGCTTTTGGAGGACGAGGCGTCGCTGGCACTCTTCGCCCGGACGCTGAGGGAGAAGATCCTTTTCCTCTCGAGGATTCGGGTGATCCGGCACCCAAGGCGCAGGTTGCGGCTCCCCGAGGCGATCCCCCCCCCGCACGACGGCGCCGGCCACACCATCCTAGCCATCGGAGCGTCAACCGGAGGACCGAAGGCGGTGATGCGGCTTTTGAAGTCGCTTCCCGCAAGTTTTCCGGGGACCGTCTTCGTGGTGCAGCACATAGCGCCAGGGTTCGCCCGGGGCTACGCCAAGTGGCTGGACAGGGAGTGCGCCCTGCCGGTCACCACCGCCCGGGACGGTGCCACGTGCAGTTCAGGTGAGGTACTGGTCGCGCCCGACGGCAGCCACCTCACCCTCGACAACGGCACGATCCGCCTGGTCGACACCCCTGCGGTGAACTGCTGCCGCCCCTCCATCGACGTCTTCTTCTCATCGCTCGCCCGGCAGCGTTGCGATCAGGTCGTGGCGGTGCTGCTCACCGGCATGGGGAGAGACGGCGCGCAGGGGATGCTGCGCATCCGGGAGGCCGGTGGAACCACCATCGTGCAGGACGAGCCATCCTGCGCCGTATTCGGCATGCCCAAGGCGGCCATCACCCTCGACGCCGTGGATCGGGTGGTCCCGCTGGACCTGATCCCCGCCGTCCTGGAACGACTGTTCGGAGCAATACGCCCCGACACCTCAGCGGGCGCCCCTGCGTCCGTCACCTGACCTAAAGGAGCCACCATGAACGAGAAGATCCTCATCATAGACGACAGCGAGCTTGTGCTCGCCATGGCGAAAGACGCACTGGAGCAGGCAGGATACCTGGTGCTTACCGCAACGAACGGCATCGAGGCAAATCGGTTCATCTTCTCCAAAGAGAGGCCGGACCTGATCATCATGGACATCATGATGCCGATGCTTGACGGGAACAAGAAGGCGAAGCTGCTCAAGGAAAACGAGGTGAGCCGCGACATCCCGATCCTGCTCCTCTCCTCGAAGAGCGAAGCGGAGATGCGCACCCTGATGGCCGAGGCCGGCGCGAACGGTTACATCCTGAAGCCCTTCACCGCGGCGCAGATCACCGAAACGGTGCGCAGTTGCCTTACCAGGGCCTGCTGATGCCCTCCTCCCCTTTTTGCTGCGCGCGAGGGCTCAAGCGGCGCAGGTTGTAAAAAAACGAACAGTGCATTTTTTACCCGGCGGCCGCAAAGGTGCGAAAGTGCGTGGTTTAGCAGAATGAACAGGCTGAAGGTGTAAATTTTTTCACACTCCCCGCGCGCGGCGCCCCATGGGAATGCCCGCATAACATACCGTTTTCACGTGGCTTTTCTCAATTGCCGTCTTGGCATACATATTGGAATAAGGTCCCTGTTGTCGATGCCATCGCTACCGGGAGAAGATCATGGACCAACAGTACAGCATCATCAATCAGTGCCTCCAACTGCTCAAGCAAAGTGACATGCCTACCATAAAGAAGCTGCGGGTGGAGATCCAACTCATCCAGATGAAGAGGCTATTGCTGAACGACGCCCTGACTAACGAGGTAGTCCGGGGTTCCTGTGGCGAGGACGTTTTCGAGGGGCTGTTAAGCCAGATGCGCAGGATCTGCGGTGAAGGGTACCACGGCGATGCGCTCACCGACCTGATGGAACGGATCGGGGGAATGCTGACCGTCCTTGGCGGGGAACACGTCCACCACTAGCAGGAGGCGGCAAGGAGCGTCACGGTGGCGAGGGTCCCCTCGCCCTGGCGCGAAGTAAGCTCCAGCCGGCCGCCATGCTCGGCGACGATGTACTGGGATATGTAGAGCCCGAGGCCGCTGCCGCCGCGCTCAAGCTTCGTCGAATAGAAGGGCTCGAAGAGCCGCTCCATCGTTTCCGGCGCTATGCCGCTGCCGTTGTCACGCACCTCGACCAACACCTCATCCCCCCCCGCCTCGCAGCGGGTGGTAAGACGGATCTCACCCTGCCCGCCGGAGAAGGACTGCATGGCGTTCAGAATGAGGTTGAGGAGCACCTGCTCGATCTGCTGCTGGCTACCGGCGACGACAGGCAGCCCGGTGCCAAGGGAGGTGTGGAGCTGGATGTCCTTGTTGGTCTGGCAGGCAAGCACCGACAGCGCCGCGCCGACCGCCGCGTTCACGTCCAGCTTCTGGTGCTGCCGCACGGTGCCGCCGACCCCGTAGTCCCTTAGCCCCTGCACCACCAGGGCGATCCGCTCCGAGTTTTCCACGATCTTTCCCGCGTTTTCAACCAGGACGAGCCTAGCCTTGTTATAAGGCACCCCACCGAGGTAGAAGTCCCCCTCTTCCTGCCATACCCCGTCCAGAAGCGGCAGCGCATCAGCCAGCATCTTGCCGATCATGTGCCCGGAGAAGCGGATCGACGCGTTCGGGTTGTTTATCTCGTGCGCCATCGAGGAGAGCAAAAGCCCGAGCGAGGTCATCTTGTTGGTCTGGATAAGACGCGCCATAACCCGCTTCTTCTCCTCCTGCACCTCGAGTTTCATCGCTTTGAGGAGCTCCTCCTGCAGCGCGAGGTTCTCCAGTTCGCGCAGCTCCAGCGAGGCTGCCATGGCGTTTATGGCGTTTGCGGCGCGACCGAGCTCGTCGTCGCCGTCGAGGTCGACGCGTGCCGAGAGCTTGCCGGAGCCGATCTCCTCAATCCCCCCCAGGAGGAGGTTGAAGGAGCCGGTCATCCGCTTCAGGACGTGGTAGCTTAGCAGCGAGACCGCGACCCAGAAAAGGGTGCCTATGCCGAGGGAGGCGAAGACCAGCGTGAGCACGCGCTCGCGCTCACCGGTGGTATCGAGCCTCAGGCGCACCTCTCCGATGACCCGATCCTCGTTGCCCTCACGGTGACCAAGAAGCGCGGACTCGGGAGAAAGGCCGCTCGGCAGGGTAATGGGCACCGCCATGGTGACGGCGTCGTTCGGGATGCGCTCCGACTTCAACTGCCTGGCGTACACCCTCCCTTCGCGGTCGCTGATCGAGACGGAGAGCACCGAGGGGTAGCGCGCCGTGCTCTCGGCAAGCGACTCGAGCGCCTTCACGTTCTCGGCGAAAAGCGGCAGCCGCGCGTTGTGCGCGAGGATAGTGGCAAGGAGTTTCCCCTCGCGCTCGAGGTTACTGCGGTACGCGCCCGCCTCGGTGACAACATAGAAGGACACGAAGGCGGCGGTAAGAAGCGCAATGGTCCCGGTGAAGATCAGATAGAGACGGAAACGGAAGCTCTTCGCATAGGGGGGAAGCCGGAGTTTTCTCCTCCTCATCTCAATGTCCCCCCAGACCGCTTAGCTTTAATTGGCGCACCACCCCATCGTTGCTCCTGCTCAGCACCCTGCGCGGCGTTACCATCCCCTCTTCCGGTTCTCTCCCCTCCAGCAGGTCCTGGGCCATCTCTCCCAACTGCCTACCTATGTCGTACCGGTCGATGGTGAGCGCCACCGCCGCCCCCATGGTGAGGTAGACGTCGGCGAAGCTGACGACCGGGACCCTCTCGGACTGCGAGAAAAGGAAGTAGGCCTCGGTCGAGGCGGCGGATACCGCGGTGACGTCCGGAATCATCCAGAGCGCGTCCACCTTTCCCCTGAGCGACTGGAGCATGGCCGGAGTCTCCTTTGGGGCGTGGACCTCGCGCAGAACGAGACGGAGGTGCCCCTTGGAGGCGGCCAGAGCTTTTTTCACGTAGACGCCGCTGCGCCCGGGGTCGTAGAGCACCCCTACCCGCTCGGTGCCGAGCGATTGGAAGAGGGAGAGGTACCGGGCCGGATCGAAGAGCATGCTGATACCGCGCACCGAGCGGCGCGGCTTCACGTTGAGCGCCATCATGCACAAAACGGGGGTCTCCCCCTGTTTCTGGGCCAGTTCAAGGGCGCGGTCCCCGACGGCAACGATCACCTTGGGATGCTCTTCCCTCACGATACGAATGAGATCGAGGTCGGCGTAGTCGGACAGGACGATCATGCGGCTTGAGGCGCGGCACTCCTTCCTGAAGCCTCGGACCGCCTCCTCGTACCCCTTTTCATGCATGGACTGCAGGATAAGCACATCGTAGGCAAAAGCGGGCAAAGGAGCGAGCAGCAACAACAGAAAAAGCATGGATCTTAGAACTTGCATCTCACCCCCGCTTCGCCCCAACGTCCCGCGTTGCGAAAGATGCTGTCCATGTATTGCCGTCCGTCGAATATGTTGCGCAGTGAGAGGAAGACCTCGAGGCTGAAGGTATCCGTAGTGGCGATCCACTTTTTCAGGTGCACGTCCCAGATGACTCCCCCAGTCCTCGAGTGATTCGGGTCATTCCAGTCGACGAGGTTGCCGATCAATTCAGCATGCAGTTGCTCCGGTACGTCGTATTTGACGCCGATCTTCACAGTGTGCATCGGGACACCATGGATGACAGCATCGGTGGCCTTGTCGGTGGCACTAACGTAGGTGTAGCCTGCAGAAAGAGAGGTGTTCAGTACGGGGAGCGTTTTGACCTCCACCTCCACCCCCTCCCTTAGTTGCCGCTGTTTTTCCCCTAGTGGCCCATCGGCCTGGACGTTACTGGTGTCGTTACGGAAGAAGGTTCCCTTGAGCCATAGGTAGGGAAGATCGCCGGTCTCGAAGCCAGCCTGCCACGTCCAGACCTTCTCAGTCGAATCGGACCGGTTGAGGGAGGTGAGGCTGTACCCCTTGGCGGTGTAGGCACGCAGCACGCTGTTTTCGGTCAGGGCATAGGTGAGGCCGAGACTGGGGCTGAAATGGTCCCCTCCTGACCCCGTCCTGTCGAAGCGGGCACTGGGAGTAATGGCGAAGGACCCGAGGGTGATGGTGTCGATGGCGTAAGCCCCCAAACGGTCCGCGCGCCATTCCTCCGGCTCTCCTCCAAAGTTCAGTTTTGCCTTCACGTGGTCGTAATCGATCCCCCCGACCAATAGGTGGGTGTCCCCAAGCCAGGAGAGCTTCACCCCGCCTCCCCGGCTGCTCTCCTTATCGGACCTGCCTTGGTAAAGCAGCGTTTCCGTCGCATCGAGGGCGGAGTACCGCGAAGAGTATCTCCGCCCTTGAAGCGATACGTCCAGAATCAGCCGGCGCGCCAGCGGCTGTCGCAGAGCCAGCACGGATATCAGTTGCCGGGCATTCTGGTCGACGTGCACCGTGTCGGTGCCGACCTGCCCACCGTAGTTTTCGGTGAATCCGGACCCAAGGGTTATTTCGCCGTCCGTTGGGAGTTCGTAGCGCAATTTGCCGTACAAGCTTCCAAGGCTGACGTCGTTGTTGGGAAGCAGCCCGTCAGAGCGGAGTTTTCCTCCGGTGAGATAGTAACCAAAGCGCTGCACCGTCCCGCTGGCCTCAACCCTGCCGTCCATGGTATCGCGGGTGCCGGTAGAGCCGGAAACGAGCCCGCCAAAGCGTCTGTCATCGTGAGGGTTCTTCGTTATGACGTTGATAACGCCACCCAAGGCGCTTCCCCAAGAAGAGGAGGCGGCCCCCTTCACGACCTCGACCCGCTCGATCATCTGCGCCGGTATGGAGCTGATGTCCGCGAAATTGTCGGCGAGGTTATTGATGGGAATGCCGTCGACGAGGACCAGGACATGGTTGAAGTTTGCACCCTGCACGCGCGCGTTAGTCGCCGTACCCGGCGTCCGGTTGGTCTCAATCGGCACTCCGGTCACGACGTAAAGTACGTCGGTCAGGTTGTGCGCGTTCAGGTCCTCGATCTCTTTTGAAGTCACGACAGTGATGTTTTCCGCCGTCTGCGACGCGGGACGCGGAGATCTGCTGCCGGTGACGACGTCGGCATCGGGGCCATTGAAAAGCTCAAGAGAGCTGAGATCGTCGCCGGCACTTGCTGCACTTGCGGTGCCCGCAAACAATAACAGCAGTAGCTGCGCAAACAGCAACAGCGCCTTCATAGTGGCACAGCGCCGCTTGTGCAAGTCATTACGATTGCTCAAGCGTCCCTCCTTAAAATAAATTTTTTTTAAAATTTGTTTGCAATCCAGCTTAAGCGATGCTAACCTTAGCACGCGCTAACACGTAATGCAAAAGAAATCTCATAGACAAAAGGAGGGTATGGCAATGGCGAAAGAGAATCTGGCATTGGAAGTCCTCGAAACTGGCATCGACGCAGAGGTCCAAACTGAAGGCGTAAGCTGCTGCTGGACAATGTTTATTTACTTCTACAACACGCTGTAAAGAACATCCTGTTGCGGCGGCGCCCCGTGTGCGGGGCGCATGCCGCATCCGCTCCCAATGCCAGCGCAGAAGTTGCTATGACAACCTCGCAGAATGGAACCAAACATGTACCTGTCACGCTACCTGAAGATCTACCCGGCTAAAAACCGTCCCGATCACTTCCTTCTCTACTCGACCCTGCGCCTTTCCGCCGTCATCCTATCCGGCGCCGCCCTCGATCATGCCAGAAACGGCACCCTTCCGGACGCCTTGCGCGACAAGCTGGCGCACCTCGGCATGCTGGTGCCGGATCCCGACATCGAGCGGGAGCAAATGCGCGGCATGCTGGACCGGGTGAATGCAAAAAGCCGCCGCTTCACCGCGATGGTGGTGCTGAACCTCGACTGCAACCTGAACTGTGGGTACTGCTACGAAGCGGAGTTCCGCGACGGGCGGTATATGAGCGATGCCACCGCCGACCTCCTGGTCGAGTACCTCTTGCGCGAGCAGATCACCCGGGGCTTCGATGTCGAGCTTAGCTTCTACGGCGGCGAGCCCCTCATGTCGCTCGACCTGATACGCCGCATCTCCCTGCCGCTCAAGGAGCAGGCGGAGCGCCACGGGGTCGATTACCGTTTCTCCGTGGTCACCAACGGCACGCTTTTGAACCGGCGCTGCGCCGAGGAGCTCGCGGACCTTGGCCTTAAGGGGGCGAAATTCACCCTGGACGGGCCAAAACACATCCACAACATCGAGCGTCCCTACGCCTCCGGCGCTGGGAGCTTCGATGCCATCGTCGACAACATCGCAGCCATATGGGACCTCGTCCCGATCCAGCTCGGCGGGAACTTTCGCAGGGAGAATTACCTGCACTTTCCGCGTCTGCTCGACCAGTTGATCGAGCGCGGCATCACCGGAGGCATGATCCAAAGCGTCCTCTTCACACCGGTGACCCCGAAGGCGGGGTGTTCCGAACGCAGCTCAGGGTGCGCAAATCCAAGCGCCCCATGGCTCGTCGACGCCCAGCTTTACCTGCGCGAGGAGATACTGAAGAGGGGCTTCGCGACCTCGAAGCCGAAGGTCTCCGCCTGTATCGTAGAACTGGAAAACAACCTCTTGGTGAGCTGCGAGGGGGAGTTCTACAAATGCCCTGCACTGATGGGTTGGGACGGGTTCTCCATCGGCAACCTCACCGATGGAATCAAGGACTACCGGGAATCACACGCCGTCGGCAACTGGCGGGTCGACAGCTGCCTCGAGTGCGCCTATCTTCCGCTTTGCTTCGGCGGCTGTCGCTTCATGAACCTCCTGCAGGACAAGACCGTGGGCGAGGTCGACTGCCGGCGCGACTACTTCGACGCCGCCCTGCAAGTGATCGTGGAACAGGACTTGTCCCGGGCGGGTAATCCGGGAACGGCAAGGACCGCGCTGTCTCAGCGCGCCATCCCCTCCCCCGCCCCTAGTGGCGCTCCTGCTTCAGCCTTTTGTTGAGGGTCGGGCGGGTCACCCCCAAAAGTTCCGCCGCCTGGGTCTGATTGCCGCTGGTGAGCTTCATCGCCTCGGCAATCAGATACTCCTCCACCTGCATAACCGTTGGAAACTTACCGAAGAGCGCAAAAAGCGGGTTGCCGCAGTCCACGGGCTGCGGGGCCCGCGCCGGGGCGGGTGCCACCCCGGGGAAATCGGCCACCGACAGCGGAGTCCCGTCGTTACAGGTGACGGCGTGGTGCACCATGTTGTAGAGTTCGCGGACGTTGCCGGGGAAGCTGCATTGCTGCAACGCCGCGATCACGGCAGGCGGCACCCTGGGCACGGGCTTTTCCTGCTCGGCCGCGACCTGGCGCACAAAGTAGTCGACGAGCACCTCCAGGTCCTCGAGCCGCTCCCGCAATGGGGGAACGCGGAATTCGTGGGCGCAAAGGCGGAAATAGAGGTCGTTTCTGAAGGTCCCTGCGGCCCTGAGGGCGGCGAAATCCATGTTGGAGGCGGCAACGATGCGGGCATCGCTTTTAAGAAGGAGGTCCGACCCCAGCCGGTAGTACTCACGCTCCTGCAAAAGCCTCAAGAGTTTGATCTGCGAGGCGTGGTTCAGGTCGCCGATCTCGTCCAGGAAAAGGGTCCCGCCCGCCGCAGCCGCGATCAGGCCGTCGCGCTTGCTGTCCGCACCGGTGAAGGCCCCCTTCTTGTGCCCGAAGAGGGTGTCGGAAAACATGAAATCATCGAGCCCGGCCGCGTTCAGCGAAATGAAGGGCCCCGACACCCCGGAGACCTCGTGGACGGCGCGGGCAAGGAGCTCCTTCCCCACCCCTGTCTCTCCGGTGATGAGCACCGGCAGTCGCGAGGAGGCGATCGCCTCGATGTACTGGAAGATGCCGCGCATCTTCTTGGATTCGGTGACGATGCCGGCGAAGGCGTCCGGATTCCCCAGGGTGTCGGCCAATAGGTAGTCCTTGAGCATCCGGTTCTGCAGCCCGAGTTCGCTCACCTGCATCGCCTTTTTAACGCTCGCAACCAGACGGTTGGGGTCTACCGGCTTGGTCAGAAAGTCGAAGGCGCCCTGCCGCATGCAGGCGACCGCGGTCTCAACGTCACCCATCGCGGTCATCACGATCACCGGGACTTCCGGGTGCTCCACGGTGAGGCCCTGAAGGATCTCCGCCCCCGAGACGTTGGGCATCACCCAGTCGAGGACCACAGCGCTCACACGACGCTCCCGCAGGTAAGGGAGCACCTGGCGACTGTCGGAGATGGTCGTGACCTCGGGGATGTCACTGGACGCAAGGAGCAGCGATACCTCGTTAAGGATCCCCGGTTCGTCGTCCACGACAAGCATCTGTTGCTGGGCAACTGTTTTCGCTCTCATCACACCACCCGGATCGGAATAGTATACTTAAAGGACTCACATCATATATTGTTAAGCTCAGTTATTCAACCTTCTTCTCGTTACCGGCGGATATTTTCCTCAGACTCGCCACGTCAATCATGTTGCAATGACAGGCGTAATCGGCTTAATCTAGCCTTGAGCAGGACCATAAACTACGGAGGCAAATATGAATCCCAGAGCGCTCCTGGAAAAATACTTCACCGACAACCCCCAGGGGCTCGAGATAGTGTACCGGCACAGCCGTATGGTAGCCGACAAGGCGCTCTCCATAGCCGAAGGCGTCAAAGGAAAGCAGTTCGACCTGCGCTTCATCGAGGAGGCGGCGCTTTTGCACGATATCGGGGTCTCCCGCGTCTACGCGCCCAGGCTCAACTGCTTCGGCAAGGCGCCCTACATAAGCCACGGCATCATCGGGCGCAAGATACTCGATGCCGAGGGGCTGCCGCACCACGCCATGGTCTGCGAACGCCACATCGGCGTGGGGCTCACCGCGCGGGACATCGTCGAGCAAAAGCTCGCCCTTCCCGAGCGCGAGATGTCCCCGGTGACCGACTGCGAGCGCATCGTGGCCCTGGCCGACCTCTTCTACTCAAAAAAAGGGGGCGAACTGGAACGGGAAAAGAGCCCCGAGCAGGTGCGTAACGACCTCGCGCGCTTCAGCCAGGAAAAGGTCCGCATCTTCGAGAACTGGCTCGCCGATTTCGGCCTCGGCTCTCCGACGGAAGCCCTCCACCTTGCCTCATCCTAATTAGCCTCCCGTCCGCACCGGACCAAGGAATATGCTATACTGCTAAGGGTGCAGCGTCACAGGGCATTTTTGCGCCCCACCCTCAAGCCGGGCCTGCACCGATCATGTGTCCCTCTCTACAGGTGTTTTCATGGGAAAATCGCTCCGCGTGCTGATTGTGGAAGACTCCGAGGACGACACCCTGCTCCTCACCTTCGAGTTGCGCCGCGGCAACTACACCCCCATCGCCAGACGGGTCGAGACCGCGGAGGCGATGCGCCGGGCGCTGGAAGAGGAGGAGTGGGACGTGGTGATCTCGGACTACGTCCTCCCCGGCTTCACCGGGCTGGAAGCCTTGCAGGTGCTGCGCGAGTCTGGCCTCGACATCCCGTTCATCATCGTTTCCGGCAAGATAGGCGAGGACACGGCGGTGGGGGCCATGAAGGAGGGGGCCAACGACTACCTGATCAAGGGGCACACCTCCCGCCTGATCCCGGCCATCGAGCGCGAGATGCACGAGGCGGAGGTGCGGCGCAAAAAACGCGAGGCGGAAGCCGCCCTGGTCCGAAGCGAGCGGCGCTACAAGAGGCTCGTCGCCGCGGTCACCGACTACATCTACACGGTTAGCCTGAACGACGGTGAGGTGGTGAAAACAACGCACGGCCCCGGATGCCTCTCGGTGACCGGGTACAGCAACGAGGAGTACGTCGACAACCCATTCCTCTGGTACCAGATGATCCACGAGGATGACCGTGCCGCGGTGACCGGACTGACCGAGGAGGTGAAGGCCGGCAGGGAGGTCCCCTCGCTGGAACACCGGATCCGCCACAAGGACGGCTCGCTGCGCTGGGTCATCAACACCATAGTGCCGCGTTACAGCGAGCGCGGGGAACTGATCGCCTACGACGGGCTCATCTCGGACATCTCCGAACGAAAGCGCGCCGAGGAATCGCTGCAGGTGCAAAGTGCCGCGCTCGAGGCGGCGGCGAACGCCATCGTCATCACCGACAGCCGCGGCATGGTGCTCTCGGTGAACGCCGCCTTCACCAGGATGACCGGCTATACCCAAGCCGAGGCGGCGGGACGGGATCTCAGCTTCCTCAAATCGGACCGTCACGCCCCCGACTTCTACGAAGACCTCTGGAACACCATCATGTCCGGCAGGACCTGGCGCGGCGAAATGGTGAACCGGCGTAAAAACGGCCAGCTTTACCCGGAGGAGCAGACCATCACGCCGGTGACCGACGAGACCGGGCGGATCAAACACTTCATCTGCATCAAACAGGACATCACCGAGCGCAAGCTCGCCGAGCAGGCGCTGTTGCAAAACACGAGCCTCCACAAGGAGATGGAGATAGCACGGCAGATCCAGCTCTCGCTGCTTCCCGCCTCCCCTCCCCTTTTAAGCGGCATCGACTGCGCTGGACGCTGCGTCCCGGCAAGCCACATCGGCGGCGACTACTTCGACATCCTGCCCCACGGCGAACGGCTCGACCTGGTCATCGCCGACGTGTCGGGGCACAGCGTGGGAGCCGCGCTCATCATGGTCGAGACGAGAAGCGTACTGCACGCCCAGATGCCGGCCTTGGACGGCCCGGCCCAGGTGGTTGCTGCGTTGAACGAGATCCTCCTCGACGACCTAAGCCGCGCGGAACTCTTCATCACCATGTCCTACCTGAGCTATCAGCGCGCCACCGGCAAACTGCGCTACAGTAACGCCGGGCACCCCCCTCCCCTTCTGTACCGGCCGGCGGAGGAGCGCTTCTTCGAGCTAGACGCCGAGGGGCTCATCCTCGGGGTGCAGCGCCGCGTTGCCTTCCATGAAATGTCGATGCAGGTGGAAAAGGGGGACCTGCTGCTTTTGTACACCGACGGCATCACCGAGACGGAAAACGGCGACGGCGAGTTCTTCGGCAAAGAGAGGCTGAAAGGGGTGCTGGCCCGCGAGCACAAAAGGCCCGCCGCAGGCATCATCGAGGCGATCCTCGACACCCTGCGCGCCTTCACCGGCAGCACCACCTTCAACGACGACATCTCCATGCTCGCCCTCAAGTTCCTCCCCTGACCACTCGCCCGATTACTTTTCTTGACGATGCACGCCGCGATGGTGTAAACATACGCCATTCAAAAGATTCAGGGGTGTGCATATGGCGAAAAAGATCTTCGTTGCGGCGACCGGACAAAACTGTGGCAAGACGACCATCAGCATTTCGCTCATGCACCAGGCGAGGAAGAAGTACAAGCGGGTCGGTTTCGTCAAACCTTTCGGTCCGAAGGTGCTCCTCTACGACGATTTCATGGTGGACATGGACGCCCTCTTGATGGCGAAGGCTTTCGGGATGGAAGAGGACATCGCCCTCATGTCGCCGGTCGCCCTGCACCGCGACTTCACCAAGGACTACCTGGCGGGAAAGCTCGACGATCTTTCGCTTTCCGACTGCATCCTCGAGGCGGTTAAGGAGCTCGAGAAGAAGTACGACTTTCTGATCATCGAAGGGGCCGGACATGGCGGCGTGGGTGCGGTGATCGGGCTTTCCAACGCGAAGGTGGCGAAGCTGATCGACGCGCCGGTGGTGATCGTGAGTGAAAGCGGCATCGGCAAGGTGATCGACGCGGTGCACCTGAACCTCGCCCTGTATGAGCGCGAAGGTGCGGACGTCAGGGGGATCATCGTCAACAAGATGATGCCGAGCAAGAAGGAAGTGACCTGCAAGTACCTGAAACGCGCCTTCGAACCGAAGATCAAGGTGATCGACGGCTTCAACTACTCGCCGATCCTCGCCAACCCTACCCTCAGTCACATCTCCAAACTGTTCGATCTGCCGCTTCAGGGGGATCACCAGCAGAAAAGCCGGATCATACACAACATCCAGCTGGGCGCCGCCTCCTCGCAGCGGGTGGTGGACGGGCTTTTGGACTCCACGCTGATGATCGTGACGAGCTCGAGGGACGAGCTCATCGTGACGCTCTCCTCGCTTTACCACATCCCGGCGTACAAGGAAAAGATCGCCGGTGTTGTGCTATCCGGCCATGCTCCTGTTTCCGAGGTCACCCAGCAGATCCTCCTTGACTCTGGGATCCCCTTCATCAGGGTGGAGGAGACCACTGCGGACGTCTTCACCGCCCTTTCCGACGACGTGGCGAAGATCACCTACGAGGACCAGGAAAAGCTCAACTGGATCATGGCCAACGCCGAGAAGGACGTGGACTTCTCCGCGATTGACGCCCTGTTATAAAAAAAAGAGGCGGGGACAGGTAATCGATACCAGTCCCCGCCCGCCTTCCCCTTACACCTCTTACTTCCCCATCAAAGCTTCGTCCCCGGCGGTTTCGTCGGCACTTCCCGATCCCTTTGACAGTCGATGCAGTACGCCGTAAAAGGCATGAGCTTCAGCCGGTCCAGGCCGATCCGCTCTCCGCATCCCTCGCACTTGCCGTAAGTTCCAGATTCGATGCGCCTTTGCGCCTCTTCCATCTGGGTCAGTTGCTGCCGCCTGATGTCGGCTATGGCAAGCCCGGCGTCGGAGAGGCTGTCGAGGATGCTCTTCTCGCCGGGGTCCTGCGGTATGTCGTACTGCGTGGCGAGATCCTCGCCGGTCTGGGCGAAGATCTCCTCCCTCAACTCGGCCCACAGCCTGCGCTTGTGCTCGGCCAAGAGGTTTCTCAATTCCAGCTCGTCGCCTGCTAGCTTTTCCGGCATCTCGTCCTCCTTTGCACCTGCGTCCACGTGGGCGCGATGCACGTGCATGCACAAACGCCGCCTCAGGGAAGGTTCTCGACATCGCACAAGGGGCAAAAGAGCTCGCCGCTCTCCTTGTCCCTCTCCAGTTGCGAGCCGCACAGTGCACAGACCTCGGTCCCCTCTTTGATAACGGAGCGGTCCTTCTCCATGTCCTCTTCCGTGCTCACTCTTCTCATATGGCCTCCTTGGCAAGAGCCGTTTTCAAACCAGCACCAGTATACCCCAAAAAGACAAACTGGTTGGGGGTGGGCGTCCCCTGCAGCACGGCCCCGCCTTTACAAGAAAGAAGAGATAAAAAACGCTAATAACAAAATAAGAACCTTATTGAGGCTGGAGGTGGTAAGTCGAAGCAGCAATCAACTATAGCAATGAAAGGGAGGAAGTGAATCAGGCATGAGACTTGACGGGAAAAAGAGAGTTTATTCTGAGGGCATAGCAGGATGTGAGAGCAGCGAAATTATTTGACAGAAAACATGAATGGCTGCTATAGATAAATAGTTAGCCCAAATTTATAAAATTACACATAAGTAAAGCCCGGACGACTCAGTCGTACCGAGCTCCAGTCACTGCGACAGCGAAAGCCGCAATGTGACACTTGCTCAACCAGACACAGGAAAAGATCCAAGGAATTCCCTGCAGCACTGCTATTACGCCCCGGATGCCGGCAGCTTCCGGGGCCATTTTTTTGCCTGAACCTCAGCAGACGCACCCCACCGGGAAGGACGCGCTGATGCACTCGAGAAAACTCACCACTTCCTGATCATCTTTGCGCTCGGCATTTATGATCACACTGCGCCTGCGCAAATGCTCAAAGCCAGAGACCGAGTGCTCGACAAGTTGGCCGCTTTCCAGCTCCCTGGTCGCAAGGCTGCGTGAAACGAAGGAGACCCCGCCGCCACTCAACACCGTCTCGAGCGCCAAACGCAGATCGTCCACTATCACGACCCTTTTAAAATCCTCAACCTTGTGGCCGTGCCGGGAGAGGTTCACGTCGAGCAGTTTGCGCGAGGTGCAGTCGGGCTTGCGTGCGATAAGGCAGTGCTGGAAAAGTCGCTCCAGTTCGACCTCGCTCTCCTTCAACCCAAGCGACGGGGAGCTCACGAAGACCAGCTCGTCCCGAGGCAGCTCCACGGTATGGAAACCACAAACATCGATTTCATCGCAGTGCTCGATGACGGCAAGGTCGAACTCGTTTTCCTGCAGCTCCTTGATGGTCTGATCCAGGGAATGGAACATGAAGCGAAGGTCGACGCTGTCCGCCTCGCGCAGCATAAAACGCTCCATGACCTGAGGAAGAAAGGCGACGCCGAAGGTCGGGGTACAGCAGATGGAAAGGCGCAGTTTTTCCCCCTGCTGCTTCAGATCGTTCGCCAGCTGAGCCTCAAGGAGCAGGATCTGTTCAGCGCGGTTCACCACAAGCTTCCCGGCATCGGTGAGCAGCAGCACCTTTCCGCCGCGGTCCACCAGTTGCCGCCCGTAGTAGTCCTCGAGAAACTTTATCCTTTGCGACACCGCTGACTGGGTGATGGAAAGATCCGTCGCCGTCTTCGAAAAGCTCCCCACCTGCCCCAACACCACCAACGTCTTCAGATACTCGGTTTGCATTCAAAACACCTTATATATGAGAATCAGAATTTAGCAATTCTTATAGCACGATTGTCAGACACAAGGCAAGGGGTCTCCTGCCCACAAGAATCGAAACACCGCGGACGCAAAAAGAGCCGGATCACGGTTGATCCGGCTCTTGGTCACCCATTGACTGGGACCGCCGCTCAGACTTCCCGGTACTCTATCTCCTCGCCCAGGTAGTTGGTCACCGTCAGGCGCCTGCCGTCCCCGCTGAAACGGGCGGAGGATACCTCGACCTTACCCTTCCCCCCCGGCAGATCGATGACGTAGTGCGGCACGGCGAGTCCCGAGGTGTGTCCGCGCAGCGCGGCCACGACCTTTGTGCCGTCGGCCACGCGCGTCCTGAAGTGGGCGGTCCCCTGCACGAGGTCCATCTGGTGGATGTAATAGGGGCGCACGCGGATGGCGAGAAGGCGTTGCATCAGCTCGCGCATGACGAGGGGGTCGTCGTTCACCCCCTTCAGGAGGACGGTCTGGTTGCCGAGCTGGATGCCGGCGTCGGCCAGGCGGGCGCATGCCTTCGCCGAGGCTTCGGTCACCTCGCGCGGATGGTTGAAGTGGGTATTCACGTAGAGCGGCTGGTAGCGCTTCAGCATGCGCGCAAGCTTCGCGGTGATGCGCTCGGGCAGGGTAACCGGCGCACGGGTCCCGACCCGGATGATCTCCACGTGGGGGATGCGGTGCAGCGCGGCGAGGATCGCCTCCAGGCGCTCGTCGGAAAGAAGCAGGGGGTCACCCCCGGAGAGGATCACGTCGCGGATCTCGGGGTGCGCAGCTATGTAGGCCACCGCCTCGTCCACCGGGGCCGGGCTCACACCCTGGCACCCGACGCCGCGCTTTCTCATGCAGAAACGGCAGTAGACGGCGCAGGCGGTGGAGACCAGGAACACCACCCGGTCCGGGTAGCGGTGGATCAGGCCCGGAACCGGAGAGAGGCGCTCCTCGTCAAGCGGATCGGGGGACTGGACAAGATCGTGCATCTCCTCCGGGTCGGGGACGCACTGGCGCCAGATCGGGTCCCCCGGCTCGCTGATGAGCCCCAGGTAGTAAGGGGTGATCCGCATCGGGTAGCGGCGCACCACCTCGCCGAGCTCATCACCCTGCACATGAAAAAGCCCGGCAAGCTCCTCCGGGCTGGTGATGCAGTTTCTAAGGCTCTTCTCCCAGGCTTCCATCAGACCTCTAGGGCTCCGATCAGGGAACGGACCGAGGCGATGCCGTGCTCGACCAGGTACTCCTCCATCTCGCGGGCGATCCTCTGCGCCGCCGAAGGGTCGAGGAAGCTCGCGGTGCCGACCTGGACCGCGGTGGCGCCGGCCAACATGAACTCGAGGGCGTCCCGGCCGGTCATGATGCCGCCGATGCCGATGATGGGAAGGGAAACCGCCTTCGCCACCTGCCAGACCATCCTGAGCGCAACCGGCTTGATGGCCGGGCCGGAAAGGCCGCCAGTCACGTTGGCGAGCACGGGGCGGCGCCGCTCCAGGTCGATCGCCATGCCGGTCAGGGTGTTGATGAGCGAGAGCGCGTCGGCTCCGGCGTCGGCGCAGGCCTTGGCCATCACCACCACGTCGGTCACGTTGGGGGAGAGCTTCACGATGAGCGGCTTCGAGGTGTTCTTCTTCACCAGGGAAACCACCTCCTGCGCGGCGCGGGGATCGGTCCCGAAGACGATGCCACCCTGCTTCACGTTGGGGCAGGAGATGTTCACCTCGATGCCGGCGACACCGGCAAGCCCGTCCAGGCGGCTCGCCACCTCGCCGTACTCCTCGAGGGTGTTGCCGTAAAGGTTCGCGATCACCGGGGTGTTCACGTTTTTAAGGTACGGGAGCTTCTGATCGATGAAGGCGTCGATGCCGACGTTTTGCAGGCCGATCGCGTTCAGCATCCCGCCGGAGGTCTCCACGATGCGCGGCGTCGGGTTGCCCGCCTTCGGTTTCAGGGAGAGCCCCTTGGTGATCATCGCGCCGATGCTCTCGAGATTCAGGTAATCGGCAAACTCGGCCCCGTAGCCGAAGGTGCCGGAAGCGGTCATCACGGGGTTGCGCATCTCGATCCCGGCTATGGCCACGGACATATCAGGTCGTTGCATTGTTAACTCCATTGCAGTTCGAAGCTGTCGAAAACGGGACCGTCCTTGCAGACGCAGCGGTAGTCAGGGGTCTCCTCGGTGTGGTTCGCCCCCTTCATGACGCAGCCAAGGCATGCACCAACGCCGCAGGCCATGTACGCCTCCATGGAAACCTGGCAGGGGACGCCGCTTTTCTGCGCCATCTTCGCCACCGCGTTCAGCATGGGGGTCGGGCCGCAGGCGAAGATGCGCGTCCCGGGGGCTAGGTGAGGTTCGAGGACCTGGGTCACGAAGCCGCGCTCGCCGAGAGTCCCGTCGTCGGTCGCCACATAGGTCTCGACGCCAAGCCGCTCGAATTCCGTGATGCAGAGGATGTCGTCGCGGTTACGCCCCCCTGCGAAGAGGCGCACCTTCTCGCCGCGGTTTTTCAGCTCCTTGGCGAGGTAGTAAAGCGGCGCGAGTCCCACGCCGCCGCCGACCAGCACCTTTTCCTCGCCGGCGGGGCCCAAGTCGAACCCCCTGCCGAGCGGGGCGAGAAGGTCCACCAAATCGCCGTGGTGCAGCGCGGAGAGGAGCTTCGTCCCCTTCCCCACCACCTTGTAGAGGATCTCGCAGTAAATCTGTGCGCCGCATCCGGCGTACTCCGGAAGGAAGCTGCCGACGTCGAAGAGACCGAAAGGACGCCTCAAAAGCGGGTCGATGGCGTCGTTCACCTTGAGCATGAGAAACTGCCCCGGCGCGGAGGACGCCAACTCCTGCGGAGCGGTCATCTTCATCCGGAAGTAACCGGGCGACAGCTCCACGTTCGAAAGAACCATAGCTTTAAACTGCATCGCACTCCTCTGTTTCACCGATATTCAGATCCATCAAAATGGCGTCGTCGCCATTTTCGTAGTATTTCCGCCGCCGTCCGACCTCGCGAAACCCCATCCCCTCATATAGGGAGATCGCCTCGACGTTCCCGACCCGCACCTCCAGGGCTAAGACGCACACCGCGTGCTCGCGGCAGAAGGAGGCGGCCCAGAGAACCAAGGCGCGCCCGATTCCCCTCCCCCTGGCCCTTGAGTCGACGGCGACATCGAGGATCTCCGCCTCGTCCAGGACCTGCTTCAGACAGAGGTAACCCGCGACCGGCAGGTCGTCCGTTTCGGCCACCACGGGATGGCTGCCGGAGGCGGAAATTTCGTCCTCAAAGTGCTTTCTTGACCAGGGGCGGGGGAAGGAAGCTGTCTCGATTTGAAGGACACTATCAAGGTCATCGCTACGCATGCGACGCAGCGTTATTTTCTCCCCGGGGGCAGGCACAGCCCGGCATGATAAGCAATGCATAAGGCGAAGTAAACATTTTTTTCACTTTGACTTTTAGAGGGATATGAGATAGATTTCTCCTTTATTTTATTGGAGGTTTCACCTTGGAAGAGACGAAAATCACATATAAAGATGCCGGTGTAGACATAGATGCTGGGAACACCTTTGTAAAGATGATCAAACCGTTGGTCAAAGCCACTTCCCGTCCGGAAGTGCTTGCCGACATCGGCGGATTTGGCGGGCTGTTCTCACTCAATACCGGCAAGTATAAGCACCCTGTGCTTGTCTCGGGCACCGACGGCGTCGGCACCAAGCTGAAAATCGCCTTCCTTGCCGATCGCCATGACACGATCGGCATCGACCTTGTCGCGATGTGCGTGAACGATATCATCGTGCAGGGGGCCGAGCCGCTCTTCTTCCTCGACTACCTCGCGACCGCAAAGCTCCACCCCGAGAAAGGCGCCTCCATCATCAAAGGGGTATCCGAGGGATGCGTACAGGCAGGCTGCGCCCTGATCGGCGGCGAGACCGCCGAGATGCCCGGTTTCTACACCGGTGACGAGTACGACATGGCCGGTTTCGCCGTGGGCGTGGTCGAGCGCGAGAAGATCATCGACGGCTCTTCCATCACCGTGGGGAACAAGCTTATCGGCCTCGCCTCCTCCGGTCTGCACTCCAACGGCTACTCGCTGGCACGCAAGGTGATCCTCGAGCACATGGGGCTCGGCATCAACGATACCCTTCCGGGGCTCGACAAGACGGTCGCCGAAGAACTCCTCACCCCGACCCGCATCTACGTCCGCTCGGTACTGAACCTTTTGCGCGACTTCAACATCTCCGGCCTCGCCCACATCACCGGCGGCGGTCTCCTCGAAAACGTGCCGCGCGTGCTCCCCAACGGCTGCAAAGCGGTGATCAAGAAGGATAGCTGGGAAGTCCCGGCCATCTTCCAGACCATCCGCAAGGGTGGCAACATCGAGGAAAACGAGATGTACCGCACCTTCAACTGCGGCATCGGCATGGTGCTCGTGGTCCCGGAGCGGGAAGCAGACGACATCATGATCAGGCTCACCGGTCTGAACGAAACCGCGTACATGATCGGCGAAGTGGTCAAGTGCGAGCCGGGCAAGGAGTGCGTGGAGCTGGTTTAGGCCGCGCGATAGCCGTATGGGAAAAGAGCTTAAAATAGGAGTGCTGATCTCCGGCAGCGGCAGCAACCTGCAGTCCATCCTCGACGCCTGTGCCAGCGGCAAGATCGCGGGACGCGTCGTCTGCGTGATCAGCAACAAGGCGGACGCCTTCGGGCTCGAGCGCGCCAAGAAGGCGGGCATCCCGGCGCTGCACTTGGACCACCGTGCCTACGCGGGACGTGAAGCGTACGACGAGGCGCTGGTGGCAAGCCTGCGCGAGTTTGGAGTAGAGCTCGTCGTGCTCGCCGGCTTCATGCGCATCATCACGCAGGTGCTCTTGGACGCCTTCCCGATGCGGGTGATGAACATCCACCCGGCGCTCCTCCCCGCTTTCCCAGGGCTGCACGCCCAGCGCCAGGCGCTCGACTACGGCGCCAAGGTCGCCGGCTGCACCGTGCACTTCGTCGACTGCGGCTGCGACACCGGCCCCATCATCATGCAGGCCGCCGTTCCCGTCATTGAAGGGGACACCGAGGATACCCTCTCGGCCCGCATCCAGAAAGAAGAGCACCGCATCTACCCCGAGGCGATCAGGCTCTTCAGCGAAGGCGCCCTCAAGGTGGACGGCCGCGTGGTAACGGTCGGAGCCTAGCCAAAGACAACCATCATCAAGACCCCGCCGGACTCCGGCGGGGTCTTTTCGTTTTACCACCCCATGAAAGGCTGCCGCCATGACCGTTTTCCGTCACATGCAGTCGATGCCGCTTCCCTTCGCCGCGAAGGCGCTCCTTCCCTTGCTTTTCATCCTCCTCACCGGCTGTTCCATCAACAAGGCGCTCAAGGTGGAGGACCGGAGCGTGGTGGAGGTCCCCGCCATGATCAGCGACGTTTCCCGCGCGCGCATCATCTTCGTCGGCGAGGCCCACGATGCCGGGGCGCACCACGAGCTGCAACTGCGGGTCCTAGAGGCGCTCAAGGCGCAGGGAAAGCATCTCGCCATCGGCATGGAGATGTTCGAGCAGACGAGCCAGCCCGCACTCGACGCCTACACAGCCGGAAAGGTCCCCGAGGCCGCCTTTAAGAAGGTGTACGCGCTCAGCTGGCGCTACATCCCCTGGGAGATGTACGCCGACATCTTTCACTTCGCCAAGGATAACCGAATCCCGATCGTCGGGCTGAACGCGCCGCGCGAATTGGTGCAGGCGGTGGCGCGGCGCGGTTTCGGAGACCTGTCGAAGGAAGAGCTGGCACAACTCCCCCCGGGGACCAATGCCACGGTGAGCGAGAACTACCTCCGCTTCATGCGCGGCTATTCCCCCTCGCACGGAAAGGATGCCGAAGGGTTCCGCAACATAGCCGAGGCGCAGATGCTAAGAAACGTGGTGATGGCGCGGCGCATCGAGAGCTACCTTGCCGCCAATCCGGACCGGGTGATGGTGGTGATCGCAGGGGGAGCGCATGTGAGGGGTGTCGGCGGGATTCCTTCGGAGCTGCGCGGCGGGCTTTCGTACCGGATCATCCTCCCTCCCATGCCCCCTTTGAACCAGGGGAACGTCACCAGGGAGGACGCGGACTACCTTTTGATCGAGCCGTTCTGACCACTCGAATTAAGGGGGGGAAACTTCAAAGGTGGTCCGCCCGCATCCCGGCCAGCCGCTCGTCCACCTGGTAGAGCCAGGCGAGGAGCTCGGCCACGGCCTGGTAGAGCTCGGGCGGGATCTCGGCGTCAAGGTCCACCTGCATCAGCATGGAGACGAGCTCCGGGGACTGGTGCACGTAGACCCCGTGCTCGCGCGCGAGCGAGATCATCGCCTCGGCGCTGATGCCGGCCCCCTTGGCGATGACCCTGGGCGCGCCTGACTCGTCAGGGTTGTACACCATGGCGACGGCGCGCTTCATGTCGGAAGGTTTCCTAGCCATCTTTAGCCGCCAGTTTGTACAGGTGTAGCCCCTTCGCCGCAAAAGAGGAGCGGAGCTCGCCGCTATTCTCCCTCAGCATGTCGGCCATCCCCGCGTTCGCGCAGGTGAGCTCCACCGCGACCCCGTCCGGGGTGAAGCGAAGCCTCGCCTCCACACCTCCCAGGCGCGGCAACTCGAGCGACAGATTCGCCTCGATCCCCTGCTCCCACTGCTCGGGGTTCCCCTCACCAATGGTCAGTTTCATCTGCTGGCCGGGCCACGCCTCACCCTGCCATGCAAGGATGCCGGTGTTCAGGAGGTGCAGTTGTTCCTTGATGAGCGGCAGGGTCCTGCTGTCCGCTATGGCCCCCTCCCCTTCTCCCGTGTCATCCCCTTCCGAAAGCATCGGGGAAAGCTTCCCCTGCGGTTCCTTCAAAAGCTCCTTCACCGAGAGCCCGCCCACGGCCCACTGGGCGAGGTGCGACTCGTAGAAGAGACCGTTTTGCGTAAGACCCGCCTTCAGTTTGCCGGCAAGCTCGGTCGCCGCGTGTTCCGGGTGTTCGACGAGAGGCTCCTGCGGGGGTGGAAGCGCCGGTGCGTCTCTCACCACATCAGAGAGCCATTTGCCAAACGAGCTCAGTTGCACCGTCTCGGAACTCGGACGCTGCATCTGAAAGGTGATGCGGGGATCGGCGGCGACGAAGGTCATCTCCAGGGTCTCGCCCGGCTGCACGTTGAGCGGGATCTCAAGCTTGTAAAGCTCCCCCGCCACGCGGGCCATGTAGAGGTTGTTGGGGAGGTTCGCGATGATCTCCGCCTTCACCTGCTGCCCCGGGTTTAACTGCAGGAGCGCGCTCGCGCGCTGCTGCACGTCGGCGGTCGGGGTGACCGCCGTCTTCGCCAGGATGGTCAGAACCTGTTTTTGTACTTCGTCGTTGATCAGCATGGTGCGTCCCTAAAGGATCACTGCTGCGGCACCGGCGCCTTCTTCGCAAAGAGATGCGCGGCCCTCTCCTTGGCCCGGTCCATGTAGTAGTACACCACTGGCGTGATGTAGAGCGTCAGAAGCTGAGACACCAAAAGCCCCCCGACTACGGCTAACCCCAGGGGTCTTCTCCCCTCCGAACTGGCGCCGATGGCGAGTGCTATGGGAAGCGTCCCCATGAGCGCCGCCATGGTCGTCATCATGATGGGGCGGAAACGGATCAGGCACCCCTGGTGGATCGCCTCCAGCGGGCTCTTACCCTCTTTGCGTTGCGCCTCGAGCGCGAAGTCGATCATCATGATGGCGTTTTTCTTCACGATGCCGACCAGCATGATGATCCCGACGAAGGCGTACAGGTCGAGCTCCTTGTGGAAGAGCATGAGGGTCAGGAGCGCGCCGAGCCCTGCCGCCGGAAGCCCGGAGAGGATGGTCACCGGGTGGATGTAGCTCTCGTAGAGGATGCCGAGCACCAGGTAGATCACCACCACCGCCGCGACAAGGAGCCAGGTGAGCCCGCTCGTCGAGGACTGGAACGCCTGCGCCGCCCCCTGGAACCCGGTGTTGATCGCCGGAGGGAGCGACTCGCGCGCCGTCTTCTCTACCGCCGCCACCGCATCGCTCAACGGGACGCCGGGCTTCACGTTGAAGGAGACCGTGACGCTCGTGATCTGCCCCAGGTGGTTCACCGACAGCGGCCCGAGCGACTTCGAGAGCGAGGCCATCGTGGAGAGCGGCACCAGCGCCCCGGTCGAGGACCTCACGTACAGGAGCCCCAGGGCCGACGGATCGAGACGGTACTGCGGCTCCAGTTCCAGGATCACCTGGTACTGGTTCGTCGGCGCGTAGATGGTGGACACCTGCCGCGAGCCGTAAGCGTAGTAGAGGGCGTCCTCGACCTGCTGTTGGGTGACCCCGAGCGCGGTCGCCTTGTCCCGGTCTATCTTCACGTCGACCTGCGGGTTTTTCAGCTGCAGATCGCTCGTCACGTCGATTAGCTGCGGCACCTGCTTGAGCTTCTGCTCGAAGGCCGCCGCATTCTCGTAGAGAACCTGTGTGTCCGGACTCTGCAGGATGAACTGGTACTGGCTCTTGGAGAGCTGCGCCTCCAGCCGGATCGGGGGCGGGTTCTGCATGAAGGCGAGAATCCCCGGCACCTCGGCCAGTTTCGGGCGCAACTGCTGGATCACCTTGTCCACCGGGTCCTTCCTCTCACTTCTCGGCTTCAGCGTGACAAACATAAAGCCGGAATTGGAGCCGACCCGTGAACCGGAAGCGCCGACCGTCGACATGAACCCCTTGATGTTCGGGTTCGCCGCGATCCTTTTGGCGAGTTCCTGCTGGTGCGTGACCATCTCCTCGAAGGAGGCCCCCTGCGCCCCCTCCGTGGTTACGTAGAAGGAGTCCAGGTCTTCGCTGGGGAGAAGCCCCATGGGCATCTTCCAGAAGAGGTAGCCGGTGAGAAACATCATGATCACGGTGAGGGCCAGGGTGGTGCGGCGCAGCCCCAGCACCTTCGTGAGGCTTTTGCTGTAGGCGGCGAGCATGGCATCGAAGCAGCGCTCGAGGAAAAGGTACATGCGGCCGTGGCGCTCCTCGGCGGGAGGGCGCAGGAAACGGCTGCAGAGCATGGGGGTCAGGGTGAGCGAGACCACGCCGGAGATCAGGATGGCGCAGGTGATGGTGACGGCGAACTCGTGCAGGAGCCGCCCTAACATCCCCCCCATGAAGAGCACCGGGATGAAGACGGCAACAAGGGAGATGGTCATGGAGACGATGGTGAAGCCTATCTCCCTCGACCCCTTGAAGGCCGCTTCCATCGGGCGCTCGCCAAGCTCCATGTGGCGCACGATGTTCTCCAGCATGACGATGGCGTCGTCCACCACGAAGCCGACCGAGAGGGTCAGCGCCATCAGGGTGATGTTGTTCACCGAGAAACCCAGGAGGTACATGGCGGCGAAGGTCCCGACGAGTGAAATCGGGAGTGCGAGGCTCGGGATCACCGTGGCGGAGAGGTTTCTCAGGAAAAGGAAGATCACCATGATCACCAGGGCGATGGTGAGCACCAGGGTGAATTTAACGTCCGCCACCGAGTGCCGGATCGCCTGGGAACGGTCGTAGAGCTCGTAGAGGGTGACCGAACCGGGAAGCTGCGCGCGAAAGCCCGGGATAAGCTTCTTGATGGCGTCCACCACCTCGATGGTGTTGGTGCCGGGCTGGCGCTGCACGGCTAAGATGATGGCCCGCTCGCTCCCGTTGAACCACCCCGCGATTTTGTCGTTTTCCACCGAGTCGACCACGGTGCCGACATCGGAGAGACGCACCGGGGCGCCGCCACGGTAGGCGACGATCAGGGGGCGGTAAGCGGCGGCGTCCAGGAGTTCCCCCTGGGACTGGATGGCGAAGGAGCGGTCGGCGTCCTGCAGCGTCCCGGTGGGGAGGTTCACGTTACCCTTGGCGAGTGCGTTGGAAACCTCGTCGATGCCGATCTTTTTGGCGGCGAGCGCCGTCGGGTTCACCCGCGCGCGCACCGCGTACTTCTGCGCGCCGTACACCTGCACCTGCGCTACGCCCGAGACCATGGAGATGCGCTGGCCGATCATGGTGTCGGCGTACTCGTGCACCTGGGAGAGCGGCAGGGTTTTCGAGGAGAGCACCAGGTAGAGCACCGGCTGGTCCGCCGGGTTCACCTTCTGGAAGGACGGCGGGGCGGGCATGTCCTGCGGGAGCTGCCGCGCCGCCTTGGTGATGGCCGACTGGACGTCCTGCGCCGCGGCGTCGATGTCGCGCTCCAGGGCGAAACGGAGGGTGATCCTGGTGACCCCCTGGCCGCTCGTGGAGTTCATGCTGTCGATCCCGGCGATGGTGGAGAGCTGGCGCTCAAGCGGCGTCGCCACGGCACTCGCCATGGTTTCCGGGCTCGCGCCGGGAAGGTTCGCGGTGATCTGGATGGTCGGATAATCGACGGAGGGCAGGTCGTTCACCGGCAGGAGCCGGTATCCCATCACGCCCGCAAGCACGATGGCGAGCATGACCAGGCTGGTCATCACCGGTCGTCTGATGAAGAGTTCCGCAAGGTTCATGCGGGGCGTCCCCCCTTGACGGCCACCTTACCCCCCGGAACGAGTTTCAACTGTCCATCGGTCACCACCGTGTCGCCCGGGGCGAGTCCCTTCTCGATCACGGTAACGCCGTCCTGCGCCGGCCCGACGGTGACCGGACGCACCTCGACGGTCGCATCGGGTTTCACCAGAAAGACGAAATCGCCCTGCTGCCCGGTCTGCAGCGCGCGGGTCGGCACGACGACCGCCCCCTTCCTCACGTCGAGGCGGAGCGCCACGTTCACGAACTGACCGGGCCAGAGTTTGCGCTCCCGGTTGGCAAAGGTCCCCTTCACCTTGATGGTGCCGGTGGCGGGGTCGACGCCGTTGTCGAGAAAACTCACCGTCCCCTGTTCGGCGATCGGGCTCCCGGGAACGGACGCCGTCACCGGGAGTTTGCCCCCCACCCTCCCCTTGATAACGGCGAGATCCTTTTCCGGCAGCGAGAAGGTGACGTAGAGCGGGGTGATCTGGTTGATCGTTACGAGCGCGGTGTCGTTTTCTTTCACCAGGTTCCCGGCATGGGTGGTGAGTCCGCCGGTGCGCCCTGAAAGGGGCGAGCGGATGTAGCAGTAATCGAGCTGGAGCTTCGCGCTCTCCACCGCGGCGGAAAGAGAGGCGACCGAAGCGGCGAGGGAATCGGCGTTTGCCTGCAACTGGTCGTACTGTTCGCGGGTGACGATCCCCTCCTGCCAGAGGCTCGCATAGCGGCGTGCCTGCTCCTTCGCGTTCTCGGCATTGGCCCGGTCGCGCGCGAGGTTCGCCTTCGCCTGGGTGAGCGACGCCTGGAAGGGGCGCGGATCAATGGTGAAGAGGAGCGCCCCTTTCGGCACGTCGTCCCCCTCCTTGAAATGGACCGCGGTGATGATGCCGGCAACTCGGGACTTAAGCGCTACGGTGGAGTAAGCCTCAACGTTGCCGATGGCGCGCAGTTCCACGGGAACGTCCCTGACCGCGGCCCGGGCCACGGTGACCGGCGCAGGGTTATTCTGCTTTGTTTTTTCCTTTTCCTTGGCACACCCCGCGTTTAACAGGCCCATGACAAGCAAAGAGAAGAAGAAAGCCGAGAAACGATGGATAAAGGACGTGGTAAACACTCTGATGCTCTCCTTTTCAGCCGCTGTGGCTGCACGATTCATAGCACAATCAGCCCTCAAATAGTAGCCAAGAAACCGGGTTCCATATTCTTTCCTTTTTTCATAAAAATACGCGGTGCTGCTAAATATATCGGGAGGGGCGGCCGATAAGGAGGTGAAGGAACATCAGAGACTAGATGCATGACGCGAGGTCCCGGCCGGATGAAACATCCACTGCGCATCCTGATCGTAGACGATTCTGCCGAAGACGCACTGCTCATCGTGCGCGAGTTGCAGAGGGAGTTCGTTCCGTACTACGAGCGGGTGGAGACTCCCGAAGAGATGGAAGCGGCACTGGGGCTTGGCGGCTGGGACGTCGTCATCTCCGACTACGTCATGCCCAGGTTCTCGGGACTCGCCGCCTTAAAGCTCATGCACGACCGCAGCATCGATCTCCCCTTCATCATGGTTTCCGGCCAAATGGGTGAGGACGCCGCCGTCGAAGCGATGCGCGCAGGGGCGCACGACTACCTGCTCAAGGACCGGCTTTCACGGCTCATCCCCGCCATCAAGCGCGAGTTGCGCGAAACGGTGGAGCGGCGCGAAAGGCGCATGGCCGAGGAGGCGCTATCCGCCACCGAGGCGCGTTTCCAAAGCCTCGTGGAGCAGTCGCTGGTCGGCATCTTCATGCTTCAGGACGACATCATCATCTACGTGAACCCGAAGTTCGGCGACGTCTTCGGCTACCGTCCCGAGGAGCTGATCGAGAAGAAAAACCTGCTCGAACTTGTGCACGCCGACGACCAGATCGGGGTGATGACGCGCTTTCTCTGCCCTTTGACGGAAGGGAGCGAACCGCTGCACGTCTTCTTCCGCGGCAAACACCGCAGCGGCGTCACCATCGATCTCGAAGTGAACGGCACGAGGACCGTGATAAACGGTGCGGACGCGGTGATCGGCACCCTGCTGGACATCACGGAGCGCAGGCGTACCGAAGCCGAGCTCAGCAAGCTGTGGCAGGCCGTGGAGCAGAGCCCGGTATCGGTGGTGATCACCGACCTGCGCGGTTTGATCGAGTACGTCAACCCGAAGTTCATCGAGGTGAGCGGCTACTCCGAGGCGGAGCTGATCGGCGAGCGCCCGAGCATCGTCAAGTCGGGCAACATGGAGGACTCCTTCTACCGCGATCTCTGGGACACGATCTGCGCCGGCAGGGAATGGCACGGGGAGCTGCAGAACCGTAAGAAGAACGGCGAACTCTACTGGGAGAGCTGCTCCATCTCGGCCGTCAAGAACCCCGAGGGGGCGATCACCCATTTCGTCGCCCTCAAAGAGGACGTAACCGAACGCAAATTCGCCATCGAACAGCTGCGCCAAGTGCAGAAGATGGAGGCGGTCGGCCAGTTGGCCGGTGGCATCGCCCACGACTTCAACAACCTGCTCACCGTCATCAACGGCTACAGCACCCTGCTAATCCGGGCCATGGAGGAGAACTCCCCCATGCGCAAGGAGGCGGAACAGATCCTCAGGGCCGGTGAGCGCGCCGCTGACCTCACCAGACAGCTGCTCGGCTTCAGCCGGCGCCAGATCATGGAGCCGCGGGTACTGGACGTCAACAAACAGGTGAAGTCGGTGCAGAAGATGCTGGAGCGGCTGATCGGCGAGAACATACGTCTCGCCACGAACCTCGCCCCCGACGCGGGTCTCATCAAGATGGACCCCGGGCAGCTCGAGCAGATCGTGATGAACCTCATCGTGAACGCGCGGGACGCCTCGGACACCGGCGGGGTAATCACGGTGGAGACGGCCAACTGCGAACTGGACGATGCCTTCACCGGCACGCATCCGGGATCGCAGGCCGGAAGCTACGTGCGACTGAGCGTTACCGACCGCGGCCAGGGGATGACCGAGGAGGTCAAGCAGCGGCTCTTCGAGCCGTTTTTCACCACCAAGGAGATGGGCCGGGGCACCGGCTTGGGACTTGCCACCGTGTACGGTATCGTCAAGCAGTGCGGCGGGTACATCCAGGTGACCAGCGAGCCTGGAGAGGGGGCGCGCTTCGACATCTACCTGCCTCGTACCCTTGAGAGCTCCGAGGCGCAGTCAAGGCAGCAGCTTGACGAGGCTATCGACACCAATTACACCATCCTCGTGGTCGAAGACGAGCCCGGGGTACTGAATTTGGTGGTGCACACGCTCAGGATGCGTGGCTTCAAGGTGCTGGAGAGCACCGATCCGGAACAGGGAATCGCCTTGTTCGACAAACACGAAGGTGATATAGACATGCTTTTGACCGACGTGGTGATGCCGTTTATGAGCGGCCCCACGCTCGCTGATATACTTCTAGGCAAAAAGCACGACCTCAAGGTACTCTTTATGTCTGGACACATGGAGAACCGGGCCGGCTTTGAGAAAACACTGGAAAAAGGAATGCAGTTCCTGCCCAAGCCCTTTGCAGGCGATGCCCTCATCAGAAAGGTGCGGGATACGCTGCAGGGAACCGCGACGCAAGAAGCGTCAAGGGCGATTCTAGGAGGTAGCAATTGAAAGGGAACATACTGATAGCCGATGACGAGGATATGATCAGAGAACTGATCAACATCACTCTGTCGAAGGAAGGATTCACCTGCTTCCAGGCGGCAAGCGCGGAAGAAGGTATGGAGATAATCAATAACCAGCAACTCGACCTCGCCCTGCTCGACATCATGATGCCCGGTCGTTCCGGGATCGACCTTCTGAAGGACATAAAGCAGGTCACCCCCGACACCACGGTCCTCATGATCACCGCCATGAACGACATGGATACCGCCCTCTCCTGCATCCACAACGGGGCCGAGGACTACATCACCAAACCCTTCAACCTGGACCGGGTGCTCCTCACCGTCAAGAACACGCTGGAGAAGCGCCGCCTGATCATGGAGAACAAGGAGTACCAGGCACACCTCGAGTTGAAGGTGCGTGAGCAGACCGAGGTGATCAGGACCGTGATGGGCGAAATCAACCTCGCCTACGAACACACCCTAGCGGCGCTGATCCGGGCGCTGGACGCACGTGAGAAGGAGGTGGGTTCCCACTCGGAAAGGGTGATGGCCTACACCTGCCTTTTGGCCGAGAAGGCGGGGATCTCGGAAGAAGAACGGATCATCATGAGCAAGGGGGCGCTTCTGCACGACATAGGCAAGATCGGCGTTTCCGACAACATCCTTCTGAAACCGGCGAAGCTGGACGACGAGGAGTGGAAGGTGATGCGCCAGCACCCGAAGATCGGCTACGACATCCTGGCCGGGATCAAGTACTTCACCGGCGCGGCGGAGCTCGTTTTGTACCATCATGAGCGCTACGACGGCGCAGGGTATCCGCACCGCAGCGCCGGAGACCAGATACCGATCAGCGCCCGTATCTTCGCCCTCGTGGACACCCTGGACGCCATGACCTCGGACCGTCCGTACCGCAAAGCGCTCTCCTTCCAGGCGGTGCTCGACGAAGTGATCCGCTGCTCGGGTCAGCAGTTCGATCCCAAGCTGGTCGATGTCTTCCTCTCCATCCCCAAGGAGGATTGGGAAAAGGCGGCAGGCAAGAAACTGTAGGGTCCACTCCTCCCGGAGGGGGGAGGTCGGGTGGGGGGAAAAGCTTGAGCTAGGCGCAACGCGCCCCCTCCCTGTCCCTCCTCCAGGGGAGGGGACGTTTAAGAACTCCTTTGAAACAAAGAAAAGAGCCGGTGGACCATGGGTCCCCGGCTCTTTATCGTTACCGTTAATGCCTGCAGCGGCCTTACGCCTCCGCAACCATCCCGATCCGGTACTTTTCCAGGCGGTCGCGCAGCGTGTTGCGGCTGATCCCCAAAAGCTTGGCGGCGAACACCTGATTGTTGTTGCTCTTCTCCATCGCCATGTGGATGAGCGCCTTCTCGAGCCCCATGTTGACGCTCTCGTAGATGGCACCCTTGTTCTTCTGGCAGATGCCGTCGAACACCGGCTCCAGCATGCTCCAGAACACCTCGTAGTAGTCGTCGCCCGCCGCCTCGAGATCGACCTCCTTGAAGCCCGCCTTGGCGGTGAGGAAGGATTCGAAGTCCCCCGGGACGAGGATGTCGCCGCGGCAGAATACCACCGCCGAGTTGATGACGTTCTTCAGCTCCCTGATGTTCCCATCGAACTGGTGGTTGGTAAGAAGCGCCATGGTCTCCGGCGCCACCCCTTTCACGTTCTTGCCGTACTTCTTGGAGAACTTTTTGACGAAGAGGTCGACCAGCAGCGGTATGTCTTCGGCCCGATCCTTCAGGGGCGGCAGGAAAAAGTTAACAACGCGCAAACGGTAGAAAAGGTCCATCCTGAAGGACTTCTCCTTCACGCAATTCAAGAGGCTGCGGTTGGTGGCGGCGATGACGCGGACGTCGACCTTGATGGTCTCGTTGCCACCCACCCTCTCGAACTCCTGGTTCTCTAGGACGCGGAGGAATTTCCCCTGGTTCGCGAGGCTCATCTCGCCGATCTCGTCGAGGAAGATGGTGCCGCCGTTGCACTGTTCGAACTTGCCGATGCGGCGGGAGTGGGCGTCGGTGAAGGCACCTTTCTCGTGGCCGAAAAGTTCGGACTCAAGCAGCGCCTCGGGGAGCGCCGCGCAGTTCACCGCCAGGAAGGGGCGGTTCTTGCGACGGGAGTTGTTGTAGATGGCGCGGGCGAGGAGCTCCTTGCCGGTGCCGGATTCACCCTGGATGAGGACGGTGGCATCCGAATCGGCCACCGTTCCGACCATCTTCCAGATCTCGATCATCTCAGGCGACGAGCCGATCATCAGGTCCTCGGTGAGGTCCTCCTCCACCTGGGCGCGCTCCTTCGTATAGCGCACCTTGCGGCTCAAGAGGTTGCACTCCAGGGCCTTTTTCACCGCCCCCTTCAGCTTGTTCATGTCGAAAGGTTTGGTGACGTAGTCGAAAGCGCCGTGCTTCATCGCCTCGATGGCGTTCTGGGTGGTCTTGTAGCCGGTGGCCATGATCACCGCGAGGCCGGGATCGATCTTCTTCGCCTCCTTGAGCACCTCGATGCCCGATTTCTGCGGGAGGCTTATGTCCATGATGGCAACGTTGGGACGATCGGCTATGATGCGCTTCAAGGCCCCTTCGCTGTCGCTTTCCAGCAGGAGTTCGTACTCCTCGCCGGCGAAGATGGTCTTAAGCATGAGCAGGATGTCGTGATCGTCATCCAGGATAAGCAGTTTTGCGGTCATGGCCAGTCCCCCGATGGCTATTAAAATCGCCGGGCCCCGGGGCCGGGGCGGGCGTAGCAGGAACAAGTCGGATGTTGCGCCGGTTGATAGTAAAAGAACCGCCCTTTTTTGGAGAAGCGGTTCTCTTGGTTGCATCTAAAGATCGAAGCTGTTACTGCTCGTCGTCTTCGTAATCATCGTCACCGAATGCATCAAGATCGTCGGCATCCTCCTCGCCTTCCTCGTCATACTCATCGGCCAGGTACTGCGGGCGGTCGTCTTCCTCTTTGATCGCCTCGAAGCGCGCCAGTATTGCGGGGTTGGTGCAGAAACGCCCGTCCTTGCAGGTGCAGGTGTCGAGGTCGCACAGATCGAAAAGCTGAATTTCGCTGCACAACCGTTTGGTACCAGTATCCATTCCTTACCTCTGAAAATTACTCGTTAATACAGTTATCGCCATACGGCCCCGGCAACTTTAGAGAAAATCACCGCCGGACGGGCAATAGTACAACAAATTGCTAGGCGTTGACAAATGTAGCGGCGCCGGACGCCACTTTCCCCTCTTCGAGGAAGTCGGTGGCGACCTTGACGTCCTTCTTGCAGCCGATGTAGATCGGCGCCCTCTGATCCAGGGACTCGGGGACGATGTCGAGGATCGGGATATGGCCGTTGCTGGCGGCGCCGCCGGCGTGCTCGATGATGAAGGCCATCGGGTTCAGTTCGAACAGCACGCGCAGTTTGCCGTTGGGCGAGCCCTTGAGGGCGGGGTACATGAAGAGCCCCTTCCCTTTCATCAGCACCTGGTTGATATCGGGAACGAAGCCGCCGGAGTAGCGCAGCTTGCACCCTTTCGCCTCAAGGTGACGGATGAACTTCTCGTCGCCGTCGTTGTACTTGTTCCTGAGGCCGCCCGGTGCGTAGATGTTCCCCTCTTCCTGCATGGTGACGTTCTCGCGGGTGAGCGTGAACTCCATCAGGTTGTTCATGGTGAACTCGTGCACCCCGTCCCCCACGGTGTAGACCAGAGAGACGCGCGGTCCGTACAGGATGTACATCGCGGCAACCTGGTTGCGGCCGGGCTGCAGCAGGTCGCAGCCGGCGTAGATGCCGACGATGGTGCCGACGGCAAGGTTCACGTCGACGAGCGAAGAGCCGTCGAGGGGATCGTAGGCAACCGAGTAGAGCCCGTCGGCCGAGGCCTGCGCCTGGTAGATCTCGTCCATCTCTTCGGAGGCGATGTTGCACACCACGCCGGAGTGGATCAGACGTTTCCTCATGATGCGGTCGGAGAGGACGTCGAGGGCGAGTTGCTCTTCGCCGTAGAGGTTAGAGGTACCTGCGACGCCGAGGTCGCCGGTGCGCACGGCGTTGATGACGTACTTGCTCGCCTCGGCGATCTCACAAATCAGGTGAACCAGGTTGTCACTGATGTTCTGCCCGCGCAGGTGGCGGCGCAGATCTATCTGGAATTTCGAAGTTCCCGGTGCAGCTGGCATAGCTCCCTCCAAGATTAAATTAAAATTATTTTACGACCCGGTAGAGTAAGTCAAAAAGAGCCACAAATCAAGCAAAAAAGGGCGCTGAATCGGTAAACCTGAAGAGGAAGTTGGTAAACGAAATTGACCACATAGTGAGAGCAATAGGTTATGAGATCTCCATAAAAAAAGCGCCTACACTCGTGACAAGTGCAGGCGCTCTCTCATATTACCTTTGGGGGCGATGGATCATTCCCCATACCCTTACGCGACCCAGTCGTCGTCCTCCTCGACCGGTGCGAACCCGCGGCGCATGGTGTTCTCGGTGACCACCCTCGGATCCATGAAGTGCAGCAGGTAGTCGTGCCCCCCCGCCTTGGTGCCGACGCCGGACATCTTGGAGCCGCCGAAAGGCTGACGGCCGACCAGGGCGCCGGTGTTGTTGCGGTTCAGGTACAGGTTGCCGACCCTGAATTCGCGGCGCGCCTGTGCCAGGTGCTCCGGGCTTCTGGAGAAGACGCCGCCGGTCAAGGCGAACTTGGTGGAGTTTGCCCAAGCGATCGCCTGGTCGAAGTCCTTCGCGCGCATGACGGCGAGAACCGGTCCGAAGATCTCCTCCTGGGCGATCCTGTGCTCGGGCTTGATGCCGCCGATGATGGTCATCGGGACGTAGTAGCCGCCGTCGCTCGGGACCTTGCTCTCGTAGAGCACGTGCCCTTCCTTCTTGCCGATCTCGGCGTACTCCTTGATGGTCTTCATCGCCTTGTCGTCGGCAACGGCGCCCATGTAGTTGGCCGGGTCCTCGGAGGGACCGACCAGGGTCGCCTGCGCCATGGAGACCAGACGCTCGACGAACTTGTCATAGACCGCGTCGAGCACGATTACGCGGGAGCAAGCCGAGCACTTCTGCCCCTGGAAGCCGAAGGCCGAGTAGAGGACATGCGGTACCGCCTCGTCGAGGTCGGCGTCGTCGTCGATGATGATGGCGTTCTTGCCACCCATCTCGCAGACGATCTTCTTGACGTTCTCCTGTCCCGGGTGGACCTTGGCGGCGCGCTCGATGATCCTCAGGCCTACCTCCATGGAGCCGGTGAAGGCGATGAGGGAGACGTCCGGGCTGTCGACAAGGTAGTCGCCCATGACGGAGCCGCGGCCCGGCGTGTAGTTGAAGACCCCTTCGGGGAGCCCTGCCTCGCGGAACAGTTCCACGATGTGGTAGCCGATCACCGAGGTGAGGCCGGAGGGCTTGAACACGACGCAGTTACCGGCCACGATGGCGGCGGAGGTCATGCCGAGGCTGATGGCGAGCGGGAAGTTCCACGGCGCGATCACCGCGGCGACGCCTTTCGGTTCGTAGAAGTAGTGGTTCAGCTCGCCCGGTGCGTTGCCGACGCGCTTCGGCGTGCCGAGGGTGATCATCTCGCGGGCGTAGTATTCGAGGAAGTCGATCGCCTCGCAGACGTCGGCGTAAGCCTGGTCCCACTGCTTGCCGACTTCGAGCACCTGCCATGCGGAGAGCTCGAAGATGCGGCGGCGCGCCACGGCGGCGGCCTTGATCAGGTACTGGGCACGATCCTTCGGGTCGGTGTCGCGCCACGCCGGGAAGGCCTTCTTGGCGGCAGCGATGGCGTCGCCCACTTCCGCGGTCCCCGCCTGGCAGATCACGCCGATGGTTTCCGACGGCTTGTTCGGGTTCACCGACGGGATGGTGTCGGCGGTCTTCACTTCCTTGCCGTTGATGAAGAGCGGGTAGGTCTTGCCGAGCTGCTTTCTTACCTCGGCAATTTCCTTCGGGAACGCGGCGCGGTGGTCGGCACGGGTGAAGTCGACCATCGCCTCGTTGTAGAACGGCTTCAGGCCGCCAGGGCCCTTCGCTTCCGCCTTCTTGTTGGCGGCGCGTGCCGCACGCTCGCGTTGCGCCGTGACCTCCGGATCTTCGAGCAGGCGCTCGATCTGCGCGTCCTCGGCGAAGCTCTGACGCAGGAAGGACTCGTTCGCGGTATTCTCCAGCAGACGGCGCACCAGGTAGCCCATCCCCGGCACCATGTCGCCGTACGGGCAGTAAAGACGGATGCGGCCGGCAACCTTCAGGATGCCCCTTCTGACCGGTTCGGCCATACCGTAAAGCACCTGGAACTCGTAGCGCTCGTCGGGAACGTTCAGCTCTTTGGCCATTTCCATCACGGCCGAAATGGTCCTGATGTTGTGGGAAGCGCAGGCGAAGTGGCAGATGTCGGAGCTCTCCAGGATCATCCTTGCCTGGCGCTCGTAAGCGGCGTCCGACTCGGCCTTGATGGTCCAGACCGGAATCGCCCAGTCGTTCTGCTTGGCCTTGACGGTTTCCATATCCCAGTAGGCGCCCTTAACGAGGCGGATCGAGATGTTCACCTTGTTCTGGCGCGCCCAGCTAAGGAGCGCCGGGAGGTCCTTGTCCGTGTCGACCAGGTAGGCCTGGAGCACGATACCGAACTGGTCGTAGGTCGGGAACTCGAGCTTCAGCCGCTTGTACACCTCGATGATGATGTCTTTGTGACGGTAGGACTCCATGTCGATGCAGAGGAAGCCTTCCAGTTCCATGACCTTCTTGGCGATCTTTCTGACGCGGTCGAGGATGGCGACCACCGAGCCTTCGAAGTCCTGCGGGTTGGCGAGGCAGAAGAGCGCGGTCGGCTTGACGGCGACGTTGACCTTCGGGGCATGCCCCCAATCGAGGTTCGGGTTACCACCCTTGCCCGGCAGCGGCTTCCAGTCCTTGTATTCCTTCTTGAGCGAATCGAGGAGCTCAAGGTAGGTGTTCATGTAGATGTCGGCTTCCTTCTCAGAAAGGGTTGCCTCGCCGAGCACGTCCACGACGAACGCGAAGCCATCCTTTCTCAGGCGCTCCATGTTCTTGATGGCTTCTTTGGTGTTCTCGCCGACGATGAACTGGCGCGCCATCTCCTGGATGTTGGTGGTGAGGAACTTGTTGAGCATCGCCCCGCCGAAGGAGCCGAGCATGCCTGCGACCTTGGCGCCGGTGGAGAGGACCGGCGGCATGTCCTTCTCCTCGCCGAAGTACTCACGGATGTGATCGGTAAGGAGCTTGCCGGTGGTGAGAGACGGGAAGACGTCGACAAAGCGGAACATCTGGATCTTGAAGGTTTCGTTCTGCATGGACCAGTCCATCACCTTGCCCATCCAGGCACCCTTGTTGAAGAGGGACGGCTTTTCGCCGGAGATGGTGGAGAAGAACTCCTTGCCCCGTGCAATGACTTTGTTGTTCAGTTCGGTGTTGTTCATCCAAAGGCTCCTTTATTACAGGTTGTTCCAAGAGGAAATCATAAACGTGTAAAGCTAGAGCACAAGCTGTGCCATCCGGTATACGATTTCGCTCCAGGTGGAGACACGGAAGTATTTGTCAGGAACACAACAAGCGTCAAAACGGCGCTTCGCTCGGTTAAAGTGCCGGAAGTATTATAGCAGCGATATTGAGAAAGGTAATGTTGGATGGATGATTAAATAGAGCAGAGTAAGTGAGAGGCGCTGATAGAGGGAAGATTGGACCAGAAGAAGAGAGGAGTAATATGCAATATCGCATAACACATCCCCCCCCTGAAGGGGGAGGAGCGCTATGCGATCCCGTGCTTTTTCAACTTCCTGGCGATGGTCGACTGGTTCACCCCGAGTGCCTCGGCCATGCGTACTTGGTTACCGTGCGTCTCCAGCGCCTTTACGAGAACCGCCTTCTCCACCTTGTCCAGCGTTTCCTGCAGTGTCACCTCGTCGTGCCAGACGCCCCCTCCCATCGTCGGTTGGTTGCCTCCTACGGCGATTTCGGCAGGCAGATCCTTCACGTCGATGAGATCCGTTTCCGTCATGACGACGAGACGCTCGCAGATGTTCATCAACTGCCGAACGTTGCCGGGGTAATCATAGGCAAGAAGCGCGTCGGAGGCGGCGCGGGTAAGACGCTTGCGGATCGAATCGCGGGCGCCGAAAAGATCTATGTAATGCCGAACGAGCGGAAGTATGCAGTCCCGCCTCTCCCGAAGAGCGGGCACGTGGATCGGGATCACGTTCAAACGGTAGTAAAGGTCGAGGCGGAAGGTGCCGTCCTTGACCATCTGATCGAGGTTGCGGTGCGTTGCCGCGAGGATCCTGACGTCCAGCGTCCTCGCCTTGGTGCCGCCAAGCCTCACCACGCGGCCGTTCTCCAGGAAGCGAAGAAGCTTCACCTGTGCCGCCTGCGGCAGTTCGGCGATCTCGTCGAGGAAGAGTATCCCCCCATCGGCAAGCTCAAGATACCCCGGCTTCCCGGCGGTCTGAGCGCCGGTGAAAGCCCCCTTCTCGTAGCCGAACAGTTCCGATTCTATGAGGGATTCCGGGATTGCGCCGCAGTTGATCTCGATGAGCGGCTTGTCCGCGCGGCTGGAATTCTTGTGTATCAGTTCGGCGATGAGCCCCTTGCCTACGCCCGACTCACCGAGGATGAGAACGGTGGAATTGACCGCACTCACCTTGAGCGCCTGCTTCAGCGCGTTCACCATGAGCGGGCTGCGCGCGATGACGCTCCGTGAGGCGAGATCCGCCTGCTGCATCTCGAGCATGTGGCTGCGGAACTGGTCGCGCAGCGCCTCCTGCTCCTCGAGTTCACGCTGCAGGTTGTCAATCTCAGTGACGTCACGCTCACTTACCACGACCCGTATGACCCGGCCATTGCCGTCCAAGACCGGGGTGCCGGTCGAGATGAGCTTGCGCCCCTGGCGGTTTTGCAGCTGGCTCACCACCTTGCCGGTAGTCAGTGCCTCCAGCGCCGCCGAACGGTCAATAAAGCCCTGATCCAGCAGGTCGCGCATGTTCTTTCCGACGACCTCCGAAGCCTGGATATTGTTGATGCGCTCGGACGCCGGGTTGATGCGGATTACCACGGCATCCGCGTCGCAAATCCATAGTCCGTCCGAGGAGGAGTCGATGATCGCGTCCAGTTCCCGAGTGAGATCCTGGAACGCGAGCATCTGTCGCGCCATCTCTTCCAGATCGAGTGCCGTGACAGATCCAGTTACTGCTTCAGTCATAAAAACCTCCGGCAAAAGTAACGCCGACAGGCATTATGCTAAAATGCATTCCAATATGCAACAGGGAATACTTCAGGACTACATCAGCCCCTGACAGTACGGTACGCATGCACCGAGTAGAGCACAAGGCCTGCCCAGATGAACATGAAGCTGATCAGGTGGGTGTGGGTGAACGTCTCGCCGAAGAGGGTTATGGCGAGCAGGAAGTGCATCGTGGGTGTGATGTACTGCAGGAAACCGATCGTTGCCAGACGCAGCTTCTTTCCGGCCGCGGCAAAAAGCAGCAAGGGGATGGCGGTTACCACACCGGACATCGGGATCAGGATGTCCAGAGTGGATCCATGGGTTAGGAAGATGCCGGTTCCCTTCTGGTTCAAATGCACCAGGTAGAAGAGCGCAACCGGCATGAGAAGCAGCGTCTCCACGGTGAGCCCGACCAGCGGCTCGACGTGCAGCATTTTCCGGATCAGCCCGTAGAGACCGAAGGAGAGCGCAAGCAGCAGGGAGAGCCAGGGAATGGCCCCGTGCTGGATGGCCAGGTACAAGACACCGGTGGTGGCAAGGCCGAGGCTGATCCATTGCGGGCGCTCAAGCCGCTCGTGCAGGAACAGAAAACCGAGCAGTACGTTCACCAGCGGGTTGATGAAATAGCCGAGGCTCGACTGCAGCACCTCGCCGATGCTGATGGCGTAGATGAAGACCAGCCAGTTGGTGGCGATGAGGATCGTGGTGATGGTAAGGACGACCAGCGACTTGGGGCGCTTGAGCACCGCTATGGTGCCGGGCCAGGCGCCCTTCCAGGTGATGAGCAGCAGCAAAAAGGCGAGCGACCAGACGATCCGGTGCGAGACCATCTCCAGGGGGGGGACGACCTTGACTGATTTGAAGTAGACCGGGAAGAAGCCCCAGCAAAGATAAGCCGCCAGGCCGTAGATAACGCCCTGGCGGCTTTTTTGTGCAGCAGTGAGCTCGGTATGTTCGGTTTTATCGCTCATGTAATTGGTCCATGCTCCTCCCCCCGGAGGGGGGAGGCTGGGAGGGGGGAAGCCTGGGCAAAGAAAGTCCCCTTCCCCCTCCCTGGCCCTCCCCCTCCGGGTGAGGGAATTGCTTAGATGATCTTCAAGCCGCGCAGCAGAATGACGGTAATGGTAATCGGCGCCACGTATTTCACAAGGAACAGGAAGATGCTGATGATCGGCCCGTTATGCAGTTGCCCGTCGTTGGAAAGCGCCGCCCTCACCTTCTCCTCACCCCAGACCCAGCCGACAAAGATGCAGATGAAGAGACCGCCGACCGGCATAAGGACGTTCGAAGTGAGGAAGTCGTAGAAGTCGAACATGGTCATGCCGAAGAACTTGAAGTTCGCCATGGTGCTGTTGGAAAGCGCTGCGGTGGAACCGATCAGAGCCAGCAGGATGACGGTGATTGCCGTCGAGTTGAAGCGGGACACGCCGAAACGCTGGTGCAGGTACGCAACCGGTACCTCGAGGATCGAGAGCATGGCGCCGGTGGCGGCGATGGCGCCCAGGACGAAGAAGAGCACCACGAAGACGTTACCGAAGGGCATCTGCGAGAAGACCGCCGGGATGGTGATGAAGAGCAGCGACGGACCAGCCTCCGGCTTGAAGCCGTAGGTGAAGACGGCCGGGAAGATCGCGATGCCCGCCAGGATGGAAACGGTCAGGTCGGCAAGCATGACGCGTAGCGCGGTCATCGGAATGTTCTGGTCGTCACGGAAATAGCTGCCGTAGGTAATCATGGTCCCCATGCCGACGGAGAGCTTGAAGAAGGCAAGGCCCATCGCGGTCAAGACGACGCCGCCGGTTACCTTGGAGAAATCGGGGCGGAACAGGAACTCGAGGCCGGCGGCGGCACCAGGGAGCATGAGGCTTCTGACACCAATCATCACCAGGATGAGGAAGAGCACCGGCATGAGGCGCTTCGTGGTCTTCTCGATCCCCTTGGAAACTCCGGCAACGATGATGGCGCCGACGAAGACCAGCACCAGGCACTGCCAGAAGACCGACTGCACCGGGTCGGTGATCAGTTTCTCAAACCCGGCAGAGGTCACCTTGGGATCGGACGAGAGCACAGCCCCGGAGGCCGCCTTGAATATATAGGCGAAAACCCACCCCGCCACCTCGGTGTAGAAGGCAAGGATCAGGAAGGCGGAGAGGACACCCGCAGCGCCGATGAGCGCCCACGATTCGTTCTTGGGATGCAGCACCTTGAAGGTGGTGAGCGCGTCAGACTTGGAACGGCGCCCCAGCATGAGCTCGGCTACCATGACCACGAGGCCCGCCATGAGGGTCGAGAGAAGATAGACGATGATGAACGCAGCCCCGCCGTTAAGGCCGGTCAGCGCAGGGAACTTCCAGATGTTCCCCAACCCCACCGCGGAGCCGAGCGTTGCGGCGATTACACCCAAACCGGTGGTAAAACTGTCCCGTGCCTTCGTTACTGTTACGTTTTGCATGAGTTCGTGCCCGAATACTTAGGGCTGCTCCCTTTAAAATAGCGGCAGCATTGCCGCGTTGTGTTGAACTGCTGTATTAGCAAGGACCGGCGGACGAATGATTATCGCCCCTATTTTTTCACGTGGGCAACCTGGCCGGAGGTGATGTGGCAGAGTTGCTCCGGAGTCAGTGCAAAGACCGCATTAGGAGTCCCGGCTGCAGCCCAAAGCTCCTGATAACCGAGCAGATCTTCGTCGATGAAGGTGGTAAGCGGCGTCGGATGACCAACCGGCGAGACGCCGCCGATGGCGTAACCGGTCTGCTCGCGCACGAAGTCCGGCGTAGCCCGTTCGATCTTTTCCCCGATCAGTACCGCGAGCGCCTTCTCGTTCACCATGTTGGCGCCGCTGGCCACCACGAAGACGGCCTTGCCGCTTTCCTTGCCGCGGAAAACAAGCGACTTCACGATCTGCCCCACCTCGCAGCCGACGGCGTTTGCCGCATCAACCGCGGTGCGGGTGCTCTCGCCCAGTTCCTTGACACGGCAGTCCACGCCGAAGCTGTTGAGCGCATCCTGCACCCTCTTCGCGCTCGCACTCAGATTGGTATCCATACTCGTTCCTCCTGTGCTGTCAGTGTATTGAACGTCTGTGCCTATATGGTTCACACACCCTCTCCCGTAAGAGACCGTGTGGAACACTGAAGGTCCATGCCCCCTCTCCTTCCGGGAGAGGGATAGGGTGAGGGCGGCGCAACCGGCATCATCTCTCTTCGTGGCTACGCCCTCACCCCTACCCCTCTCCCAAAGGGCGAGGGGATGAGTGACCTGCCGTCACCCTGGTGAAAAGGTACAGCCCGGCAAAGATGATCGATCCGCCCACGGCCTGGCGCGGCGTCGGGTTCTCACCCAGGAATACGGCGGCCCAAAGGATCGCTCCTAACGGCTCCCCAAGGATGCTCACCGAGACCACCGAGGCCTGCACATAGCGAAGCACCCAGTTGAAAACGGTGTGCCCGAGGATGGTGCAGACCAGCGCCAGCGCCACGAAGATGAGCCAGTCTTGCGCGGGATAAGGATAGAAAGCGACACCGCCGACAACCGCCGCACCGCTCAGGGTGAGCGCGCTCGCGCCGTAGGTCACGAAGGTGTATCCGGTAAGCGGTACGCCGTGACGCAGCCTGCGACCGATCAACAGGTAACCGGACACCATGACCGCAGCGAACAGCGCGAGCAGATCTCCGATGAACGCCTGCCGCCCGATCTGGAAATCGGTGGCGCCGATGACCACGCTCCCCACGAAAGCGAGAAAGCAGCCGTAAAGCGCCTTGCGAGGCACGCTCTCCCGGAAGAAGATCCAGGAGCCGAACACGACGAAGAGCGGCTGCGTGGTCACTAGCACCACGGAACTGGCGATGGAGGTGTACTTGAGCGAGATGAACCAGGTGACGAAGTGCAGTGCGAGAAAAACGCCGCTCCCGGCCGAAAGACTGATCTGGCGCGCGGACATGCCGCGCAGGGCCGGCGCGCCGCCCCACAGGGTGAAGGGCGCAAGGAAGCAGAAGGTGAAGATGAGCCGGTAGGCCGCTATCACCAGGGGGGGAGCCGTGCAGACCCTCACCAGGATGGAGGAGAAGGAGACAGCAAAAACCCCTACCAGGATGGCCAGGTAGGGGTTGATCCAAGGCTTGGTTGTGGCGGATGGTGACACCCTACTCTCCCAGGTAAGCCTTTCTCACTTCGGGGTTGGACGCGAGTTCCTTGGCGTCACCCTGCAGCACCACCTCGCCGGTCTCGAGGACGTAAGCGCGGTGGGCGATGGAGAGTGCCATATTGGCGTTCTGCTCGACCAGGAGGATGGTAGTGCCGCTCGCGTTGATCTCCTGGATGATCTGGAAGATCTGCTCGACGAGCATCGGCGCGAGACCCATGGAGGGCTCGTCGAGAAGGAGCAGTTTCGGGCGGGACATGAGCGCCCTGCCCATGGCCAGCATCTGCTGCTCGCCGCCGGAAAGCGTCTTAGCCGGCTGCTTCTTACGCTCGTTCAAACGCGGGAAACGCTGGAAGATCTTCTCCATGTCAGAGGCGACCTCGTTGTCGCTTCTCGTGTAAGCGCCCATCTCGAGGTTCTCGAGCACGCTCATCTTGGCGAAGACGCGGCGTCCCTCAGGTACCTGCGAGATGCCGAGTTTCACAATCTCGTGCGGCGGAAGCTTGGTGATCTCCTTATCGAGATAGGTGATCTTCCCAGCCACCGACGGAACGATGTTGGAGATGGTGTTCAGGATGGTCGTCTTGCCCGCGCCGTTGGCACCGATAAGCGCGACGATCTCGCCCTGGTTGATCTGGAAGGAAACATTTTGCAGCGCCTTGATGGCGCCGTAATTCACGCTGATGTTCTCTACCTTAAGCATCCGCTGCTCCTTTGCCGAGATACGCCTCGATGACCTTCGGATTCTTCCGGATTTCCTCCGGAGTCCCCTCGGCGATCTTAACCCCGTAGTCAAGGACGGCGATGCGGTCCGAGATCCCCATGACGAACTTCATGTCGTGCTCGACCAGGAAGACGGTGACGCCGGTCTTGCTGATGGCCTTCACCATCTCGGCAAGGACCAGTTTCTCCTGCGGGTTCATGCCGGCGGCCGGCTCGTCCAGGAGGATGATCTGCGGCTTGATGGCGAGTGCGCGGGCGATCTCGAGACGGCGCTGCTCGCCGTACGGCAGGTTGCCGGCCAGTTCGTACGCCTTGTGGGTCAGATCCACCTGCTTCAGGCAGGCCATCGCTAGTTCCTTCAGCTCAGCCTCCTGGCGGCGGACCCAAGGCAGGAACTTAAGCGTGGCGCCGGTCAGGTCGAAGGTACCCTGGGTGTGGGCGCCGATCAGGACGTTCTCCAGCACGGTGAGCTGGGTGAAGAGCCTGATGTTCTGGAAGGTCCTGCCGATGCCGGAACCGGCGATCTTGAAAGGTGGCTTTCCCGAGATGCTCTCGCCCATGAAGGAGATCTGCCCTTCGGTCGGGGTGTAGATGCCGGTGATCAGGTTGAACATGGTGCTCTTGCCGGCACCGTTCGGTCCGATCAGGGCCATGATGCTCCCCTTCTCGACCTCGAGGTTTACCTTGTCTACGGCGACCAGGCCGCCGAAGCGGATGGTGACGTTATCGAGTTTAAGAATGGACATGCTTTACTCTCGTTTCGTGAGTTATTTGTCTTGTTTCTGCTAGCCCTTGCTGGCCGGCTTCTTTCCGATGGCGCGCAGTAAAAGGTCGGTCAGGTTCACGCCGCCCAGAAGCCCGTTGGGACGGAAAACCATGAGGAACACGAGAAGCGCGCCGTAGACCAGCATGCGGTACTGCGACATGAAGCGGAGGAATTCAGGCGCCGAGGCGAGAACCGAGGCACCGATCACCGAGCCGGGGACCGACCCGAGCCCGCCCAGAACGACCATGGACAGGATGTCGACGGACTTGAGGAAGCCGAAGTCCGAGGGGTTGATGTAGCTCAGGAAGTGGGCGTAAAGGCCGCCGCCGATACCGGCCATGAAGGAGCCGAGGGCGAAAGCCTGGATCTTGTAACGTGCCGTATTGATGCCCATGGCGTCGGCGGCGATCTCGTCCTCGCGGATAGCCTTCAGCGCGCGTCCGAAGCGAGAACTCTGCACGAAGGTCACCAGGACGATGGCGAGAATCGCGACGACCCAGACGTAGATCGGCATCGGGATGGCGGTCTTGGCGGGAGGAACGGTGAGACCGAGCGCCTTGTTGGTCGGCTCGAAGTTCAGGAAGAAAACCTTGACGATCTCGGCGAAGCCCAAGGTGCAGATGGCAAGGTAATCGCCGGTAAGCCTCAGGATCGGGAAGCCGATAATGGCGGCGACGATCGCGGTCACCACACCGGTGACGGCCAGGTTGGCGAAGAAGGGAAGGCCGGTCTTGATGGTGACCATGGCGCTCGTGAAGGCACCAATGCTCATGAAGGCGGCGTGCCCCAGGGACAGCTGCCCGGTAAGGCCGGTGATGACGTTGAGCCCCAGCGCCAGCACGATAGCGATGCCGACGTTGACGAGGATCTGCAACATGTACGGGTCGATTGAGCCGACCAGGCTGTTCAGGAAGTCTGCCATCGAATCTATACCTTCTTTGTAATTTTTTGTCCGAGCAGGCCGGTCGGCTTGACAAGGAGGACCAGCACCAGGATGGTGAAGGCGATCGCGTCACGGTAGGAAGAGTAGCCGATGGCTACGCCGAAGACCTCGGAGACGCCGAGCAGCAGGCCGCCCAACATTGCGCCGGGGATGGAGCCGATCCCGCCAAGGACCGCGGCGGCGAAGGCCTTGAGACCGGCCATGAGGCCCATGTTGAAGGAAACCGCGTTAAAGAGCACCCCGACCAGCACCCCGCCCGCCGCAGCCAGCGCGGAACCGAGGGCGAAGGTGAAGGAGATGACGCGGTTCACGTTGATCCCCATGAGCGCGGAGGTGTTGTAATCCTCGGAGGTGGCGCGCATCGCCTTGCCGATCTTGGTCTTCTGGACGATGAACTCGAGCCCCATCATGAGCGCTGCGGAAACCCCGATGATGAGGAGCTGCAGCGTCGAGATGTCAGCGGAGCCGACCTTGATCTGCCGGACCGGGAAGGCGCCGTCAGGGAACCCTTTCGCGTCGGCGCCAAACACCATCAAGGCGAGCGAACTGAGGAAGATGGAGACACCGATCGCCGAGATCAGCGCCGAGAGGCGGGAGGACTTTCTGAGCGGACGGTAGGCGATCAGTTCGATGACCACCCCCATCACCATGCAGAAGATCATGGCGCCGATGATGGCAACGAATACGTTCACCTTGAATGCGGCGACGAGGAGCAGGCCGACGAAGGCGCCCACCATGAAGATCTCGCCGTGGGCGAAGTTGATCAGAGTGATGATGCCGTAGACCATGGTGTAGCCCAAAGCGATGAGCGCGTACACGCTACCTAAGGCCACGCCGTTTACTAACTGTTGTAGGAACATGTCGACTTCCTTCCGACTGGGATTGTTTGGAGAGCTTTTCTGCGGTATGACCAAAGCGGGAAAATCCGCGTTCATCACCGGCGATTCACAAAAATAGAACAGCGGAATGCCAAGAACGTATACCACAAAGTTCTTGAATTGTGCAAGGCATTGCTGATCTTAGATCCGGTACAGTTGATGAGCGTCTGCTTAAAATAAAACAAGACGCCCCGCACTTCTACTGGTCAGGCAACATGCCGCGGCGAGCGCAACCGCTAGCTTTAATGAGCATCGCGGCTCGACAGCGCGACACTGTACAACAGCTCCCCCTGTTTAGTAAAGGCAAACTTTTGATTGAATCGAAAATTGTTTGCATCTGTATCTTGACATCCCTGTTTGCACCCGTTTTCTGCCCACTCTGTGCCAACTGCACCCAAAGGATGGTTACAGTCAGGAAGACGGGGAGAATAGAGTACAACAGGCTGTCCACGAAGCACCGCATTTGCCCCAACGTCCCCCCCTTTGCGAAGGGGGCCAGGGGGGATTTGCCTTTGATACCCACCACATAAAAAAACGCCGTGACACGAGGAGTTGCCACGGCGCTAATTGCATTGAAAACGTAAGAGTTTGCTCGTTTTACTATTCGGCCTGCGTTTTCCTTTCAAACCACCCGTACACAGCAGGGATTATCAACAAAGTGAGCAGCGTCGAAGTAATCAGTCCGCCCACGACGACCGTTGCCAGCGGCTTCTGGATCTCTGAGCCGGTTCCACCGGCAAGGAGCATCGGCACCAGACTGAAAATAGCGATCGAAGCCGTCATCAGCACCGGCCGCAGACGATCGAGGGCACCCTTGCGCACCGCCTCGTCGACCGAAAGCCCCTCCTCCCGCAACTGTACGATCCGGGAGACCAGTACTAGGCCGTTCAGCACCGCCACGCCGAAAAGGACGATGAAACCGACCGATGCCGGGACTGATAGATACTGCCCCGAGAGGAACAGCGAGAAGATTCCGCCTATCAGGGCGAACGGCAGGTTAGCGATCACGAGGAAGGCGAGACGAATGGATCTAAAGGTCACGTAGAGCAGAAGCAGTATGAGCGCCACCGCGACCGGTCCGATGATCATGAGCCGGTTCATCGCCCGTTGCTGGTTCTCGAACTGACCGCCCCAGGTGAGGTAGTACCCCGGCGGCAGCTTTACCTGCGACCGGATCTTCTCTTTGGCTTCGGCAACGAAACTTCCGATATCTCTTCCGCTTACGTTCATCTCGATACCGATGCGCCGGACACCGTCCTGGCGGCTTATCTGCACCGGTCCTTCCACCATCTTCACTTCAGCGAGTTGCTCCAGCGGCACGTTCAACCCGGACTTGGTGGTGACGAGGAGGTTCCGGATCGCTTCGAGCGAGTTCCGCTTTTCCTCCGGGAGACGCACGGTGATATCGAAGCTGCGGTTCGCCTCGTAGAAGGTGGAGGCAGCCTTGCCTGCCACCGCGATCTCGATCACGTTCTGCACGTCGCTTATGTTGAGACCGTAGCGCGCGATCTTCGCCCGGTCGATGGTCGCGGTCAGGTACGGCTGTCCCGAGACTTTTTCGGTGTTGAGGTCGGTGCCGCCGCGCACCTTGGCGAGCACCCTGGCGATCTCGGCAGACTTGTCGCGTAAGACGTTCAGATCGTCGCCGAAGAGCTTCACGATGAGCTGCGCGCGCGTTCCCGCAACCAGTTCATCTATGCGGCACTGGATCGGCTGGCTGAACCCGAAGCTGATCCCGGGGATCTTTTCCAGCTCTTCACGCATCTCGTTGGTCAGCTCCTCCTTCGAAATGTCGCGCTTCCACAGCTCCTTCGGCTTGAAAACCCCGACGTATCCGGTCTTATCGGGGCCACGGGTATCGAGCGCCACGCCGGTCTGCCCGATGCGACCGACCACCACATCGAGCTCCTCGAACTTCTTGAGTTTCTGCGTCGCCTGCTGATTCACGTCGAGCGCCTTAGCAAGGGAGACGCCCGGCAGCATGGCGATGTCCATGTCGAAGGAGCCCTCGTCCATGATCGGCATGAACTCGGTGCCAAGCCGTGTCACGAGGAAGAGGGAGAAGACGAGAAGTCCCCCCGCGATGCCTAGCACAACCTTCCTGCGGTTGAGCGCGTACTCCAGAAGCGGGAGATACTGCTCCTTGGCGTACACCATGATGCGGCTTTCCTTCTCGAGCTGCGGCTTGAGGAACAGGCTGCAAAGCACCGGGATGATAAAGATCGACAAAAGCAGCGAGGACAAGAGCGCGATGGCGACGGTGATGGCCAGGGGGCCGAACATCTTCCCCTCGATCCCCTCCAGGGTGAGAATCGGGATGAAGGTGAGCGCGATGATGAGCTCCCCGAAGATGCTCGGCTTGCGCACCTCCATGACCGCCTTCAGAACGGTAACGAGTTTCGGCTGACGCTCCCCCTCCTCGCTCAGGTGGCGCTGCACGTTCTCAACCTGGATGATGGTGGTGTCGATGATCATGCCGATGGAGATGGCAAGGCCGCCCAGTGACATGAGGTTCGCCGTGATGCCGGTAAGCTTCATCACGATGAAGGTGACCAGAAGCGACAGCGGCAGCGCGAGCAGCACGACGATGCTGCCCCGGATGCTGTTCAAAAGGAGGTACAACACGACGAGGACGAGGAGCGCTCCCTCGACGAGGGCCTTGTTCACGGTGCCGACGCTCGACTTCACGATGTCGCTTCTGTCGTAGTACGGCACTATCTTGATGCCGTCGGGAAGCATGTTGCTTTCGTTGATCTCCTTTACCTTGGCCGCGACCCGCGCCACGACGTCGCGGCTGTTCTCGCCCCTGAGCATCATCACGATGCCCCCGACCGCCTCGCCCTGTGCGTCCTTTATCGCGGCACCCATGCGGACCGCCTCGCCGATTTTCACCTGGGCCACGTCGCGCAGGTAGACCGGGGTTCCCCCCTGAGATTTGAGGACGATGTTCTCGATGTCTGCAGTGGTCTGGATGAGGCCGACGCCGCGCACGATGTACTGGTCGGTGCCGCGCTCGAGGACGTTGCCTCCCACGTTACTGTTGTTGCTGCCGATCGCGCCGTAGACGTCGTCCACCGTCACGCCGAACTTCAAAAGCTTCTCGGGCGAGACCTCCACCTGGTACTGCTTGAAGTACCCGCCGAACGAGTTGATCTCGTTGACGCCGGGAACCCCCTTTAGCTGCGGGGCGAGGACCCATTCCTGGATGGTGCGCAGGTTGGTAAGGTAAGCGCGCTGCCCCTCGGGGTCCTTGGGCATCTTACCTTCGAGGGTGTACTGGTAGATCTCCCCCATCGCGGTGCCGATCGGCCCCATGGAAACCTCGACTCCCTTGGGTACCTTTTCGCGGGCCTCGGCCAGCCGCTCAAAAACCAGCTGTCTGGCGAAATAGATGTCGACGTTGTCTTTGAAGACGACGGTGACGATGGAAAGTCCGAACTTGGTTACCGAGCGGAGCTGTTCTATGTCGGGAAGCCCCCGCATCGCCGTCTCGATGGGATAGGTTACGTTTCTCTCGATCTCCTCCGCCGAAAGCCCGTCGGCGTGGCTCACCACTTCCACCTGGATGTTGGTGACATCCGGGAAGGCATCTACGGGTAGTTTCAGATAGGAATAGAAGCCGAAGACGACGATCACCAACGCGAGGAAGATGACCATACCCTTTTGCTTCAGCATGAATGCGACTGTTCTTTCAAGCATGGGTGCTGGTCTCCTTAGTGATCGTGTCCCTCGATTTCACCTTTCTGCAATTCCGACTTGAGGACAAAGCCCCCCTTCACCGCCAGGCGTTCCCCTTCCTTGAGACCGTAGAGCACCTCTACCATGCCGCCGGAAGCGCGGCCAAGCTCAACCCGGCGCGACTCGAACGCCCCTTCCCCCTCGGCGACGAAAACGAGCTTCTTACCTTCCAGTTCCTGGACCGCCTCCTCGGGAACCGCAAGCACCGCTGCCGCGTCAGCCGCTATGGCGAGCTCGACGGTGGCGAACATCTCCGGCTTGAGTTTGCGCCCCGGGTTCGCCACCTCCACCCGGGCCTTTATGGTTCGGGTCGCTTCGTCGACGACGTCGGCGAGGTAAGTGACACGCCCCCGGAACTTGGCATCGGGGAAGGCGTTCACCATCACTGTCGCCGTCTGGCCGCGCCGCACCTTGGCGAGATCTTTTTCGTGGATATCCACCATCACCCAAACCGAGGAGAGGTCGGCGACCGTGTAGAGACTCTTGGCTGGATCGGCGAGTTCGCCGACGATGGCGTGCTTTTCCGTGATCACGCCGGAAATCGGCGAACGGACCGGTAGAAGCGGCTTTCTGCCTGCCTTGAGATCACCCGCGGAGACGCCGTACAGCTCCAGGCGTTCCTGGTCGGTGTGCAGTTCCGTCTGTGCCGTCTTGTAGTCGGTCTCGGCCTGCAGGATCTCCTTGCGCGCCGCGATCTTCTTGTCCACCAGCACCTTCACCCGGTCCATGTTGGACTGGGCCAGTGAAAGCCGCGTCTTCGACTGGTGGTAGCGGCTTAAAGCCTCCCCGAGCTCGACGCTGTCGAGCGTGGCAAGCACCTGCCCAGCTCCCACGCTGTCTCCCAAGGACGCGCGAACCGCGACGACCTTTCCGGAGATGCGCGGAGAGACGTGGGCGATGCGGTCGGCGTTAGCCTCCACCTTGCCGGTCGCGCTGATCATGCCGGCCATCTGCTGTTTTTTCGCGGCTGCGACGACCACGCCGCTTTGCTTTTGCACCTCTGCGCTCATCTTGACGAGCTTTGCTCCGTGCTCGTCGTGGCCTTCGTGCCCCTTTTCCTCTTTCCCTTCGGCGTGCTCGCCTTTTTCCTCGCCGTGCCCTGCCTCCGCATGTTCCGCGTGCTCTGCTGCCGTGGAGGAGTTGGCCAGCCGGTATGCAACGCCGCCGCCAAGAGCGACAGCCAGAATGAGTCCTATGATGATTCCCTTCTTGTTCACTGCTCACCTCCGTTCATGTCAGCGGCTACCGCCGATTCTAATTTCGCCATGGCCATCTGCCGTGCATGCAGGGCGGTCAGGTAACTGTCGCTTACCTCGAAAAACTTCTTTTGTTCCTCGATCACCGCGAGGATGCCGACCTCGCCCAGCCGGTAGGCCTCCTGGGTGAGCTTCAGGTTCTCTTCAAGCTGACGCAGGATGCTTGACTTGTAGAGCGAAACGACCTTTTCCGCGTTGGCGAGGCTCGCCCAGGCGCTCTCCACCTCACGCTCGACAGTGACGGCTGCGGCCTTCGCGCGGATCTCCGCACTGCTGCGCTTCGCCCGCGCCTCCTGCACCCCGGCGCGATTTCGGTCGAACAACGGGATCGGCATGGAAAACTTAAGGCCCACCGTGTAGGCAGTCTCTCTCCCCTCAACGCCGCCAATTTCCATGGAACTCGCCTCGCGAGACAGTGCGACCCCTGCGGTCAGGTTGGGAATCGCCTCGGCTTCAGCGAGTGCCACCTCCGCATCACCTTTACTAGCTGCGGCATCGACCGCCTTAAGGTCAGGACGACGGTTGAGGGCCAGGCGCTTCAGGTCGGTCAGGTTCGCGATCTTGAAAGTCCCGGCATCGAGGCTCCCGTTCAGCAAAGGCGCTTCGCCGTGAGGGAGAGCGAGCAGGGAGAAGAGTCTTGAACTGAACTCGAGGTAAGCACGGTCGATATCGATGCGGGCGCCCTCACTGCGGGCAAGTTCCACCTGGACCAGGTACATCTCAAGCTCCGGGATATCCCCTGCGTTGAGACGGTCCTCCGCCACCTGGAGCAACTGTTTGTTCAGATCGATGGAACGGTACGCCAGAGCGAGCCTCTGTCGGGCGAGAAGCGCGTCGTAGTAGGCACCCTGCACCTGCTCCTTTAGGGTGCGCTCGCGGTCGAGCACCTGCCAGCGGTACGCGGCCATGTCACGCTCGGCGACGAGACTGCGCTTGTTCCGCTTGTCTCCAAGCAGAAGTTCCTGGGAAATACCGAGGGAGAGGGTGTTGTCGGCACTGCTGCCGGTTAAGGCTCCAGTTGCGCCCTCCACCTCGAGGGTCGGATTGGGAAGCAGTCCGGCGCGCAAGGATGCGGCGTCGAAAATGCCCGCCTCCTTGCGCAAAGAGTCGATATCGGGGTTGTTACTGAGCGCAGTTTCAACGGCCTGGCGCAGAGAAAGGGCCTGCGTTTCAGCCGTTACGGGTGAAGCTGCCAAAAGGCAAAGGGCCACGGGCAGAAGAAGCCGCGCTCCCCTGAATGCAGTTGTTCCCAATGGGAAAACCTCCTGATCAGATGATGAAAAATACGAAAATGGACGTAACACGGCATGACTGTCCCGAGAGGGCAAGCCTATGCGTTAGACGCACTACAGCCGTAAAGGGGAATTTAGGCGCGCAACTGAGGGGGAACGAACTTGGAGAGAAAAACTTCCGGCAGGAAGGTGAAACGATCGAAGCTTTTGATGTCTGAAAGAAGGGGAAGGTAGTTGAAAGAGAAAGAACCGAGGCTCAAGGAGAGATGGCAAGCGCAATCGCAGCAGAAATCGCAGTCGGTATGTCCGCTCTCCCCGTCCGCCGGACAACCGGGGAGATCGCACTCGGCGCCCTCGTGGGAGACGGTTTGGTCGCAGCTCGCAGCGCTTACGCCAAGTTGCTTGGCATGGGCGCTTTCACACGTGCCACCCAGGATGAAGCAAAACAGCACCACGAGCAGCAGGGTAGAGATCGATTTAAGTGGCAAGTATCGCATCACGCCGGAAAGATAGCTAAGGAAAGGCAAAGGTGTCAAGGAAAAAGCTGGCAGGAGGAAAGCTTCCCCCTGCCGGCATCGATTAGTCGAAGAGCTCTTCGAAAAATGATTTCTTACGGTACGGCTTATGCCCGTGGTGCTGCGCATGGTGATAATCGGGTTGTGGCGCGTACTGTTGCTGTTGCTGTTGCTGTTGCTGCTGGGGCTGGGGCTGGGGCTGCTGCGGCTGGATTGCAGAGCGCTCTATGATCTTGTCGAGCTCCCCGCGATCAAGCCAAATGCCGCGGCACTGTGGACAGTAGTCGATTTCAATCCCCTGACGTTCAGACATGACAAGGTTTGCGTCGTTGCATACGGGGCACTTCATAGCATCCTCCTTTGTCTTTGCCTCCCGCCAGGTGCGAGAGGGTTGGCGGCAGGCTACTCCCCTGCCCTGTCCGTATCAAGATGCGGCTCATGCAGTTTAACAGGTTTACCCCGCCGCACCCGCAGGTTGAGCATCTCGACCATGACCGAGAAAGCCATCGCGAAATAGATGTACCCCTTGGGGATGTGCATCCCGAAGCCCTCGCCTATGAGCGAAACGCCGATCAAAAGAAGGAAGCTAAGGGCGAGCATCTTGATGGTCGGGTGCCTTTCCACGAAGGCGCTGATCTTGCCGGAAAATAGCATCATGAATCCGACTGCGATGACTACAGCAGCCACCATTATGAAGAGCTGGCTCGCCATGCCGATGGCGGTGATGATGGAATCGAGCGAGAAAACGATGTCTAGCAGCAGGATCTGCACGATGACGGCGCCAAAAGTTGCACCCACCCTGGAGGCGTGCACGACCTCTTCGCCTTCGAGCTTCTCGTGAATTTCCATCGTGCTCTTCCAGATGAGGAAGAGACCGCCGCTTAGGAGGATCAGATCACGGCCGGAGATCTCGTTTCCGAAGAGACTGAAAAGCGGCGTAGTAAGCCCCATGAGCCAGGTAAGCGAGAAGAGAAGTGCCACGCGAATGAACATGGCGAGGCCGAGGCCGGTCAGCCTCGCCTTCTCCTGCTGTGCCGCAGGGAGCTTGCTGGCCTGGATGGAGATGAAGATGATGTTGTCGATGCCGAGCACGATCTCCAGCGCGGTCAGCGTAATGAGAGCCAACCAGACCTGCGGGTCGGTGAACCAATCCATTAAGAGTTCTCCTTATGTGAAATCTTATTCAAGGGGGTCACCCCCCCCGGAGGGGGAGGGACAGGGAGGGGGCGCACAGCGTCTCGTTCAGGCTCTTCCCCCCACCCGACCTCCCCCCTCCGGGGGGAGGAGCCTTTAACGCCTTACCGCCATCTGCTCGAGGCGCGCGATGCGCTCCTCCATCGGAGGATGCGTGGAGAAGAGTTCCATCAAGCCGCCGCCGGTAAGCGGGTTCACTATGAACATGTGCGCCGTCGCGGGACTCGCCTCCTGCATCGGGAGCTGGTGCGAAGCCATATGCAGTTTCCTCAAGGCCGAGGCGAGCACAAGAGGACGGCCGCAGATCTCGGCGCCGGTGGCGTCGGCAAGATACTCGCGCGACCTCGAGACGGCCATCTGAATGAGCATCGCGGCGATCGGGGCGATGATCGCCATCGCGAGCGACCCGACCAGTCCGGCGATACCGCCGCCGTCCTCTTCATCGCCGCGGCCTGCTCCGAACATGGCGCCCCACTGCAACATGTTGCCGATCATGGAAATGGCGCCTGCGAAGGTGGCGGCGATGGTGCCGACCAGGATGTCCCGGTTTTGCACGTGGGCGAGTTCGTGCGCCATTACCCCTTCAAGTTCCTCCGGTGAAAGGATGCGCAGGATCCCTTCCGTAGCGGCAACGGCAGCGTTCTGCGGGTTACGGCCGGTCGCGAAGGCGTTGGGACTGTCGGAAGGTATGATGTACACCTTCGGCATGGGGAGCCCTGCGCGCATGGCGAGGTTACGCACTAGGTTGTAGAAGGTCGGGTGGTCGTGCTCGCCGATCTCCTGGGCGCCGTACATGCGCAGCACGATCTTGTCCGAGAACCAGTAGGAGAAGAAGTTCATGCCAAGGGCGATGACGAAGGCGGTGACCATGCCGGACCGCCCGCCCATGGCGTTACCCATGGTCACCATGAGAACGGTGAGAAGAGCCAGCAGAAATGTCGTTTTGAGTCTTTGCATAGTATTTACCTCTACGATTGAAGATGTCCCGAAGGACTTGTTTCGGCTGAGGGCAAATAAAAAGACCTTTACCCTCGGCATAATTACCAGGATAAAGGTCTTGTTGACAGGATGTCTGCCCCGGTTCCGGGTCTTGCGACCGTATTGACGAAACTCGGGTCGGCCATGTCTCCGGCCGATAACTACTCCCCTTTAATGGTACGAAATATAATTTTTCCTATGCCAGTTGTCAAGGGTAATCGGTAACGGCAAAGACTAAGGCAAAGACACTAAAACCACAACGCAAAGACGCGGAGCCGCAAAGAGAAGGCAAGCTGTTAAACGGTTTGCTTGAAGGTTTACCTTTGCGCCTCCGCGGCTTTGCGTCTTTGCGTTGAAGCCTATACGGTTTGCACAAAAAAAGCGGCCCCGCCGAAACGGGGCCGCTTAGTACTGCAATGTCAGGCATTAGTCCATCTTGACGGGGACTTTTGCCTTGAGGACGAACTTGCCGTCCTTGACGTACAGAAGGCTGAGCGGGCTCTTGATCGGCTCGCGGTTTGCCTGCATGCTGATGGTGCCGGAAACGCCTTCGAACTTCTTGGTCTGTGCCAGAGCGGTCTTGAAGGTTTTCGCGTCAACGCTGTTAGCACGCTTCATGGAGTCGACGAGGAGCATCACAGCGTCGTAGCCCTGGGCGTCGAAGAGGCCCGGGAGCTCGCCGTTGTGCTTGGCCTTGAACGCCTCGATGAACTTGGCGGTAGCCGGGGATGCCTGCTCGGTGGAGAAGCCAAGAGCGGACATGGAGCCCTCGACGGCCGGGCCGCCCAACTCGATGAATTTCGGGGAGAACAGGCCGTCGCCGCCGAACATCGGAGCCTTGAGGCCCTGCTTGCGCGCTTCCTTCATGATGAGGGCGCCTTCGGTGTAGTAGCCGGAGAACAGGATGACGTCCGGTTTCTTAGCCTTGATGTTGGTGATCTGGGCGGAGAAGTCCTTGTCGCCGTCCTTCACTTTCTCGTCGGCTACGATCTTGATGGACGAAACCTTGGCGGCCGCGTCGCGGAAGGTCTGGGAGAGACCAACGGAGTAGTCGTTGTTGTCGGAGGTTACGATGGCAACCTTCTTGAAGCCGAGGTCTTTCGCGAAGTACTCGATGCAGGCCGGGATGGCGATGGAGTCGAGCAGGGTGTCGCGGAAGATGTAGTCGCCTACCTCAACTACGCCCGGGCCGGTGGCGCCGGCGGAGAGGAGGACTACGCCTGCCTTCTGTGCGATCGGAGCGGCAACCTTGGTGATGCCGGTGGTCGGGTCGCCGACGATGGCGGTGACGTTGTCGCGGGAGATGAACTTCTGGGTAACCGAAGCGCCTTCCTGCTTGTCGCCGCGGTTATCAGCCTCGACGATCTCGATCTTCTTGCCGAGCACGCCGCCGGCAGCGTTGACCTCGTCGGCAGCCATCTTCATGCCTTCGAGGGTCGGCTTGCCGAACATGGCGACGTCGCCGGTGAGGGCGCCGAGGAAGCCGATCTTCACGGTGTTGCCGGCCGATTTGGCGGCCTCGGGTGCAGCGGCCTCTTCTTTCTTCTTGCAGCCGAACGCGCCGACTGCGAGCATTGCCACGAGAAGCAATGCGCTCATCTTCTTAAAGCTCATGCAGGTACCTCCTTAGTTTGATTGATTACATTGTCGCCAAGTTACAGTACGTCAACAGAGTCTAGTGGTCACTATACCTTTGTCAAGACAGTGACACTGAAGATTCTCTCCCCGGTCCAGAATGTACCGGGGAGAGATCATGAATTAGAAGCTGTAGTTTACGAGGGCTTTCATGTCCCAGAGGTTGTCTGCGTCTTTAGCGAAGTAATCACCCACAACTACGTAGCCACCGCGTGCGCCAAGAGTAACGTTCGGGGAAAGCTTGTAGTAGCACTCGGCGTTGATTTCGGTACCAAGATAGTCGCTGTCGCCTGCATGCCTAGCAACACCAGCATCTTTGGCAACAGCAGCAAAGCCAAGGTTAGCAGCACCGGAGATCTTGTCGGTGAAGTTGTAGTCGTAACCAACGGTACCCATAATTACGCCTTCGCCGTTGTTGTTCACGTCGTAGATGATGGCGTTGTCGATGGTGGTAGCCCACTTGTCGCGGCCGAGCATGGTCATTTCGGAGTTGTAGAACTGACCGCCTTCGGTGAAGCCTTGATCGGAAGAGGGAACGTAGAAGGCGTTCTTGCCGCCGGAAACGTATAGGAACTCGGTACGAGCGGTGCCGCCGGCAAGGGCCATCTTGGCTCCAACGTTGAGGGCATAACCTTTGGCATCTACGCCGGTGGTCAGATCGCCGAACTGCTTCACTGCGAAGCCGTCGAGGGAGACTGGACCGATTACGCCTGCGGCGTTAAGACCGAGGGTGTGCACCTTGGAGTCGGTGTAGAGGGTGTATGTTCCGGGGGTGTGGTTGTCGTTGATGTAGTAGTATGCTGCGCCCACGGTGAATTCCTTCGAGACGGTGTACTTGCCGTCGAGGAGGTACATGTCGTAGGTCTTGCTGCCGAGAGCATTGACGCCGGGAGCGGCTTCTTTGCCATCAGCGGAATCATGGAAGCGGGAGTAGCCAGCAGTTACGGTCGCGTTGGAGTACTCGTGAGAAAGCACGATACCGGCCATGTCGGCATCGAACACGACTCCCTTGAAGGCGTCGGAAACAGGCTGCATACCGATCTTCGCGTTGATGGTCGGGTAGTTCAGGTCGAGATAGATGTGTTTCGTTTCCATATTGACGGTATCGGCACCGAGAGCCCCGCCGCCGCCACGAGCGTTTTCATAGGAGCTGTTGCCCCAGAAGTTGTAGTCGAACTCGAACTTGGTGACCAGTTTGACATGGTCGTCAGCCTTGGCGGTGTAGCCGAGACGGAGACGCTGCACAAAATAGTTGGAGGTCGGAGCGTCGTCCGTGACGACACCGGTGCCTGCGAAGTTGCCGGTGTCGAAGAAGGTGGTGAACGAGCCGGTGAACTGGTTCTCCAGAGCGAGAGCGGGGACTGCGGATGCTGCGGTGAGAGCTGCTGCTACTGCAACTACAAGCTTCTTGTTCTTCATTACTGCCTCCTCGTTGTTTTAGTGAATTGCAATTCCAGCTTGTGAAACGGTACTACGGTAAGTCAGAAAAAGACCTATCACCCCTTTCCTGTTGCTGAAGTAAATTACACCGGATACAAAAACTGGCCCCTACTGACGCAGGGGCCAGCTAAATTACAAAATCTGGCTCAGGAACAACTTGGCGCGCTCGTGCGTTGGCTGCGTGAAGAAGTGCTCTGGCGTCCCCTCCTCCACGATGCGACCAGCGTCCATGAATATGACGCGGTCCGCCACCTCGCGCGCGAAACCCATCTCGTGCGTTACAACGGCCATGGTCATGCCTTCCTTGGCAAGATCCTTCATGACGTCGAGAACCTCACCGATCATCTCCGGGTCGAGCGCAGAGGTCGGCTCGTCGAAGAGCATGAGTTTCGGTTCCATGGCGAGCGAGCGCGCAATGGCAACACGCTGCTGCTGCCCGCCGGAGAGCTTGCCCGGGTACGATTTTGCCTTGGAAGCGAGGCCTACGCGCTCGAGAAGCACCATAGCCTTCTCCTCAGCCTCCTGCCTGGAACGCTTGCGTACCACGATCTGGGCGAGGGTCAGGTTGTCGAGCACGGTCTTGTGCGGGAACAGGTTGAAGGACTGGAACACCATCCCCACCTCTTCGCGCACCTTGGTGATGTCCGTTTTCGGGTCGTAAAGGTCCATGCCGTCGACGACGATGGTGCCGCGATCGATTTCCTCGAGACGGTTAATGGAACGAAGCAGCGTGGACTTTCCGGACCCGGAAGGACCGATGATGACCACCTTTTCGCCGTCGTACACATCCAGAGAGACCCGATCAAGGGCACGGAAAGAACCGTAGACCTTGATGATCTCCTTTGCCTCTACCATTTTCCTGCGGTTATTTGTTGACACTGACACGCTCCTCCATAACGCCGATGATCTTCGAGAAGAACAAGGTGATGATCAGGTAAATCAGCGCGATGACCGTGTAGGTCTCAAAATAGGTGAAGGATTCGGAGGCGTACTCGCGGCCCCGACGCAGAAGGTCAGCGACGGCGATGATGGAGACGAGCGAGGAGTCCTTCAAAAGTGCGATGAACTCGTTGCCTACCGGCGGCAGGATGACCTTGACCGCCTGCGGCAGAATAACGTGGACCATGGCCTGACGGCCGTTCATCCCGAGAGAGAGAGCCGCCTCGCGCTGCCCCTTGGCGATCGATTCGATCCCCGCACGGACCACCTCACCCATGTATGCGCCATAGCAAACGGCCATGGCGATGATGGCGGAAAGGATGGCGGGGACCTTCACGATATTGCCGAGTGCATAGTAGATATAGAAGATCTGCACCAACAGCGGGATACCGCGGATGATCTCGACGTAGAGTGAAGCGATGCCGTTGAATAAGCGATTTTTGGAGATACGGCCCAAACCGGTGATGAGGCCGATGACGATGGCCAGAAGGATCGCCCCGAGGGTCACCTTGAAGGTAACTGCGATGCCGTCGGGAACGAACTTGAGAATCTCGAGGTACGGGTCGGGTTTGGAGTAAGCCAGGTAAGAGATGGTGCCGATGGCGCCGAAAAACGCGATGCGCCACGCGGTGAATAGGCCGCGGTCGCTCTTACGGGGGATGGCCGCGCCGTCCCCTACATCAATGATTTGCTTTTTTGCTTCGATACTCATGCTTTCTTCTGACCGTCCTGCGCCGGCATTTCTTGTCGGCTTGTGTATTTGCTGCTCGGACCCTGCTGCCCTAAATCGAAGAAAGCTCCTGCAGAAGCGGCCAATATGAGACCATTCATTCCGCAGGAGCTTTTTTTAGGTGTTATTTAAGCTGCCACTTCTTCTTGAGCTGTGCGTCTATTTTCTTCTTCTGGACGGCTGCGATGCCCTTGTTGAGCTGTGCGACCAGGTCCTTGTTTCCTTTCTTCACGACGATGCCGTAGGCTTCCTTGGTGAAGGACTTGCCGACGATCTTGAACTTGCTGCTGTACTCTTTCTTCTGCAGCGCGTAGGTGATGGCGGTAGGCTCGTCGCAGACGACACCGGCGATGCGGCCGGCAGCCATGTCCTCAAAAGCCAGACCCACTTCGTCATAAGTCTTCAGCTCAACGCCGGCAACCTTCTTGATCTCCATTGCGCCGGTGGTGCCGATCTGGGCGCCGAGCTTCTTGCCCTTCAGGTCAGCGATCTTGGTCCCTTTCTCGGCCTTGGGAACAACGAGGATCTGACCGATCTGTACGTAAGGAATGGTGAAATCGTACTTCGCCTGACGCTCCGGGGTGATGGTAACCGAGGAAATGATGGCGTCGTACTGGCCGGCTTCAACACCGGCGAAGATGCCGTCCCAAGCAGTGTTCTTTACGGTAACCTGAAGACCAGCCTCTTTGGCTACGGCGTTGATGAAGTCGATGTCGAAACCAACGACCTTCTTGTTGGCATCCACGAACTCCATCGGCGGCCAGGTCGCGTCGGACGCGACGGTGATCGCCTTCTTCGGAGCGGCGAATGCCGCGGACACAACGCAGAGCCCGAGAGCCAGTACTGCAGTCATAATACGAAGTGATTTCATGTTTCCTCCTTAATCGGGTTTAATATTAGGCGGAGTACACCATTGAGCTTTATCGCCGCATACTTTTAAAGGTATTCCACCCTCTTGTCAACCACTTATTAATTAGGGATTGCGCTAGTTTTAAGCTCATGTTAACTTGTCATACCACAATTTAGTGAATTCAAGGTTTTATGGGGTCAAAATTACTTTGGGATCTGTCAAAAAAATTCGCGCTGGTATACTGCTTTTGATAACGACGTTCTTTTGGGGTGTCACCTTCACGGTGGTGAAGGACGCAATCAGCCAAGTAGACGTATTCGTTTTTCTGGCTCAGCGTTTCCTTCTGGCTACTGCGATCATGCTCCCTCTAGCCTTGATTCGAGTCAATAAGATCACCTCCAGAACCTTAAGCCATGGCGCTATCCTCGGAGTCCTGCTGTTTGCTTCCTACGCCTTTCAGACCGTTGCTTTGAAGTACACAAGCGCCTCGAATACCGGCTTTCTTACCGGCCTCAGCGTGTTGCTCGTGCCGCTGTTCGGCGCAGCGATTTTCAGGCATCCCATCGGCAACGGCATCAGGTGGGGTGTAGGTCTCGCCACCCCCGGCCTCTTCCTTCTCTGCAGCGACGGCAGCCTCAGCTTCAACCGGGGCGACATCCTTGGTGCCATATGTGGCGCCTGTGTTGCGCTGCACCTTCTTTACACGAGCCACTTCGCCCGGCATGACGGTAACGACGTCTACCTCCTCACCACCTTGCAGCTTACCGTGGTCGGCCTGCTGAGTCTGGCCTCCGCGTCATTTCGCGGCAAGGAGGTCTTCATCTGGCACCCGGAACTTCTCTGGACCTTGGTGGTCTGCGTGCTGATCGCCACCATCTTCGCCTTCCTGGTGCAGACCACCATGCAGAAGTTCATCAGCCCTGCCCACACCGCGCTCATTTTCTGTACCGAACCGGTCTTCGCCGCGGCCTATGCGTATTACGCCGCCGGAGAACGGCTCGGCGTCTTCGGCCTGGTCGGAGCGGCCCTCATCCTCGCGGGGATGATCGTTTCTGAACTGCTCCCTGACGGCACCCAAAGCGATGACGCCGTCACGGTCGCCGTGGAAGGTTGACCTCACTTGGCTGTTGACAGAGTTTCGTGGTTGTAATAATTCTTTCAGTCCGGCCAGACTCCATCAAACGCACGTGCGGCTCATGCCGCGTAAGAAGGGGAAACTATGATCAACTCGGGAGACCACAGCGAGCTCAAGCATCATTTTGCCAGCGACAACTACGCAGGGATCTGCAGCGAGGCGTGGCAGGCGATGGCCGAGGCGAACAGCGGACTCGCCAGCTCCTACGGGGATGACCGCTGGACCGCACAAGCGTGCGAAAAGATCCGCGAAGTGTTCGAGAAGGACTGCGAGGTCTTTTTCGTTTTCAACGGCACCGCGGCCAACTCTCTTGCCCTCGCCTCGCTGTGCCAGTCATACCACTCCATCGTCTGCCACGAGATGGCGCACATAGAAACCGACGAGTGCGGCGCCACCGAGTTCTTCTCAAACGGTACCAAGGTGCTGCTGGTTCCCGGTGAAAACGGCAAGATCAACCTCGACGCCGTCGAGCATACCATTACGAAGCGCAGCGACATCCACTACCCTAAGGCCCGTGCCCTGAGCATCACCCAGGCGACTGAACTTGGGACGCTCTACTCTCTCGACGAGCTGCAGGGAATCGCCGAGCTAGCAAGGAAGTACAACCTGAGAGTGCACATGGACGGCGCACGGTTCGCGAACGCGGTCGCCTCCATGAACGTCGCCCCCAAGGAGATCAGCTGGCAGGCAGGCGTCGACGTCCTTACCTTCGGTGGAACCAAGAACGGCTTTGCCGTTGGTGAAGCGGTGGTCTTCTTCAACAAGGAGCTCGCCCACGAGTTTGATTACCGCTGCAAGCAGGCCGGCCAACTCGCCTCGAAGATGCGCTTCCTCACCGCCCCCTGGATCGGCATGCTCGACAGCGGAGCGTGGCTCAGGAACGCGGCTCACGCCAACAGCTGCGCGAGGCTCCTAGCCAACGAGATCAAGAAAATCCCCCAGGTGCGCATCATGTTCGAAAGCCAGGCGAACTCGGTCTTCCTCGAAATGGCACCGGAGGCGCTGGAGGCTTTGCGCGCCAAGGGGTGGCACTTCTACACCTTCATCGGCTCCGGAGGCGCACGGTTCATGTGCTCCTGGGACACCAAGGTGGAAGAAGTCGCCCGGCTCGTCGCCGACATCAAGGCCTCGGTCGCCTGAATAACAAAGGGGACGCCGTGATTCCGGCGCCCCCTCTCTTTTCAACTCCGAACTGTTCCCAACTCCAGCGTCCGCCCCCCCCAGCATCTCGTAACGCACCGGAATTACGAGATGCTGCCCCTGCTTCGGGGGAAGTTGTCAGATTCAGATCCAAACTTGTCAGATTTTGGTCCAAACTTGTCAGATTTGGGTCAAAATATGACAGATTTGCACCCGAATCTGACAAGTTTTACCCGAAATCACACAGATTCGACCCCAAAACCGACAGATTTTGTTCAAAACTTGATCAGTTCGCCTCAAAACTTAACAAGTTTAGGTCCAAATCTAACAAATTTGCCTCCAAATCTTTCAACTTTTGAAAACATTTGACAGATTTGAAGCCAAATCTTTCAATCGACGCGCATTCGCAACAAAAACAGCCGCTTAAAAATCCGCTCCCGCGGACTTCCATCAGCTCAAGTGCGCCCTTCGTCGAAATCCAACTGGTGCGCTCTCGTGAAATAACGCCGGTAGCCTTGGAGGACGATGAGGTAGGCAGTTATGGCCACGGCTCCTGTGATGGCACACATAATGGCAACCTGGTAACGCACCGCTACCATCGGTTCCGTCCCGGAGAGGATCTGCCCGGTCATCATTCCCGGCAGGGAGACAATCCCCATGGCTGCCATGGTGTTGACCGTGGGCATGATAGCCGCTTTGAACGCGTTTCGTAGCGCAGGCCTCGACGCCTGGCGCGCGCTCGCCCCCAGACAAAGGGCGGTCTCGATCTCCTCACGTCGCTCCCGCATCTCGGACCCGAGCCGCTCCGCAGCGAGGCTCGCCCCGTTCATAGAGTTGCCGATGATCATCCCGGCAAGCGGAATCAGGTAGCGCGGATCGTACCAAGGCGAGTAATGCACCACGAGGGTGCAAAAAAGAAAGGTGACGCTGCCGCAGCCGATGAGAAGCGAGATGCCGACCACGCGGTAAAAGCGCGGGACCTTCGTCTTGATGCGTCCGCCGATGACCTGCAGGGAGAAGACTCCCATCAGAAGCAGTATGGCGAGCACCGGCAGCGGACTCTTCACCGCGAAGATGAAGTGCAGCAGATACCCGACGGCAAGAAGCTGGAACACCATGCGCAACGAGGCCCACAGCATCTGCCCTTCCTGCCCTACCCTCTTCAACCGGGCGAGCACAACCGCGACAAGCACCAAGCCATAAGCCACGAGCAGGTCCAGCAGGCTTAAATTCACCAATCCCTGATTGTCCATTTACCCCTCCTGTTCGAGCGGTTCAGAGAGAAAGGCTCTCAATGCCGCCGTCTTCGGGTGAGTCAGGAGTTCCGCAGCCCTCCCCTCTTCCAGGATGTGCCCCGCCTCAAGGTAGAAACAGTAGTCGGCTACCTTTTGGGTCAGGCGCAGATCATGCGTCACCATGATCATGGTGATACTCTTCCCGTGGCTGATTTCTCGCAGGGTAGAAGCCAGTTCGTCCGACGTCCTGCGATCAAGCGCACTCGTTGGCTCGTCCAAAAGAATAACTTGAGGTCTGGTGATCAAAGCCCTCGCGACACCGACCCTTTGCTGCTGACCAAGACTCAAGGAACGGGCGTCTCGCTCCAGCAGTTCCGGGTCCAGTTTGGCGGACGACAACACATCCAGAACCTCGGCGCTGCCCGCCTCGGGAGGAGTCGCCTGCCTATACTTGAAGGGCATCTGCAGGTTGTCCAGAACCGTCCCGTCGAACATGAAAGGCTTCTGCGGCACGAGAGCCACCAGGCGCCTAAGCTCAAGGGGGTCAAGCGTCGCTATATTCTTTCCGTCAAGTTCGATGCGACCTTCGCCCGGCTCGGTCAGACGGTTGATCAGGCGGATGAGAGTACTCTTGCCGCCGCCGGAAGGGCCGATGATGGCGGTAATTTCGCCGGACTTCGCGCAAAAGGAAACCGAATCGAGCAGACGCACGCGTCCACCATCGGACCGCCGCCCGAAATACGACACATTTGCCAGTTGAACCGAACAGACGGGGGAACTGTCCACAGCTTTCTCCTTCCTTACAGAAAAAGCACGGAGTGCGGCGCACCGTGCTTTTCGAACATCATCGTCAAAGTTGCCTCTTGGAAAGACTACCCGATAGAAGCGAGTTCCAGCCTGCCGCCCCAGCGCAGCATCAACTCTCCACGCAGCCTTTCGTGCCCCGGCATGCTCAACTCCGGATCATGCTCCACCAGTGCGAAGGCTTCTTTCCTTGCCTGTTCTAGAACACCGCCGTCGCGCAGGATGTCCGCCACGCGCAACTCGGGAAGCCCCGCCTGACGGGTACCAAGGAAATCTCCAGGCCCCCGGATCTGCAGGTCCGCCTCGGCGATGACGAAGCCGTCCGAACTCTTGACCATCACCTCGAGCCGTTTCTGCCCGTCTTCGGAGAGCCTGTCCCCGGCGAGCAGGATGCAGCGCGAGCGCTCGCTGCCGCGCCCTACCCTGCCGCGCAACTGGTGCAGTTGCGACAGGCCGAAACGCTCGGCGTGCTCGATCACCATCACCGTCGCGTTGGGGACGTCGATGCCTACCTCGATTACCGTAGTGGAGACGAGGATGTCGGTTTCCCCCGCCTTGAATCCTTTCATCACCGCCTCTTTCTCGGCGGCACTCATCCGGCCGTGGAGAACGGCGACGCGCAGGTCCGGGAAAACCTCCTGCGCCAGGTGATCGGCCATCTGAACGGCAGCCTTCAGGTCGATCTTTTCCGATTCCTCGACGAGGGGATAAATAACGTAGGCCTGTCGTCCCTTCTGCACCTCCTCGCGCACCAACGAGTAAACCTCCCGCCGACGCGATTCGCGCACCATCCGGGTCTCGATCGGAGTACGCCCCGGGGGAAGCTCGTCGATTACGGAGAGGGAGAGATCGCCGAAGACAGTCATGGAAAGGGTACGCGGGATTGGGGTAGCGGTCATGACGAGGATGTCGGGATTCCCTCCCTTCTTCTTCAGGAGAGCGCGCTGCACCACGCCGAAGCGGTGCTGTTCGTCGATGATGCCGAGTCCCAGCCGGTGAAACTCCACCTTATCCTGGATCATGGCGTGCGTGCCGACTACGATCCGGGTCTCGCCGGAGGCGATTTTGTCCAGCGTGTCACCCTTACCCTTGATGCTGGCGGTCAAAAGCGCAACGGTGATGCCGAGCTGTTCGCAGAAGCGGTGGATGTTCAGGTAGTGCTGTTCGGCTAGAAGCTCGGTCGGGGCCATGATGGCCACCTGATACTCGTTCTCGACGCTGACGAGTGCTGCCATGAGGGCCACGATCGTTTTGCCGCAGCCGACATCCCCCTGCACAAGGCGGTGCATCGGGTGCGGCGCCATCATGTCCTCCTTGATCTCGGAGAGGACACGTTTCTGTGCGCCGGTAAGGCTGAAGGGAAGGAGCTTCAAAAGCTCCTTGGTGTAACGGTGCGTCACCTGGAAGCTTATGCCGTCCTCGAGCGCGATGCCCCGCTTTTTCATGGCGAGCCCAAGTTGCAGGAAGAAAAGCTCGTCGAAGGCGAGCGATCGGTGCGCTTTGGAGCGGCCGCTGTTCATCTCGGCTATCGCGGCCGCGGGATCGGGCTGGTGCGCCTCCCTCAGCGCCACCGGAAGACTCAAAAGGTGATGCCGGTGCAGCATCGCCTCGGGCAGCGCTTCCTTCACGTAACGGCTGTAGCGCGGCACCGCCTCTCGCATGATGCGGCGCATCACCTTCTGGCTCACCCCCTCGGTGAGCGGATAGACGGGGAGGATGCGGCCGAAATTCTCGGGGTCGCGCGCCATAACCTGCTCGATACCCTCCCCCTCCCCTGCCCATTCAACCTCGGGGTGATGCATCTCGCGCTGAAAGCCGAACTGGTGCACGTCGCCGATGAAGATGCCGCGTCGGCCCGGCGTGAACTGCTTTTTCAGGAAGTTTGGTTGGAAATTGAACCACTTGAGCGGCATGCTGCCGGTCTCGTCCCTGACGATAGCCTCGAAGTAACGCCGCCCCCCCTTGGTGACCTGCGCCTCGGCGGATACCACGGTGGCGAAGAAGGCCTCGCTGTTCCCCGGGCGCAGTTCCGCGATCCGCTTCAATTGGCGGCGGTCCTCGTAGCGATGCGGCAGCAGGTAGAGGGCGTCCTCGACCGTCACGATCCCTTTCTTTGCAAAGAGATCGGCGAGCTTTGGCCCCACCCCTTTGATGGCGGTCATTGGGGTTTTCAACTCTTCCGGCAGTGACAAGGTTGCGGGAGTGGCTTTCAACGGCGTGGGAGGCTGCGCAGTGGTGGCGCTTGCCTTGGGCTTTGCAGCGTCTTTTGCTGGAACCTGCCTGCTGACGCGCAGGGCGCCGTCGACAACCTCGACGCTGACCCGGTCACCCGGACGCAGCTGCAGGGCATTCCTGAGCTCTTCCGGAAGTTGGAGGGACCCGTCTGGCGCGAGTGTTATGATCGGCATGGGAGAAAAAGGAAAGCGCCCGGCGGTTGCTTCCACCGGGCGCCGTTGTTGTTAAGCGAAGATCTTGTTGAGGTCGTTGACGATGTCGTCCACGTTGATGCCGTGGGCCGCGCATCCCTGCTCCAGGGACTCGTTCTGAGCGCCCATGCAGCCGATGCAGCCGAGGTTGTATTTGGCAAGCACCTTGACGACGTCCGGGTGCATCCTCATCACTGCGGCAAAAGTCATATCCTTGGTTACCTGAGCCATGTAAATCCTCCTGTTACGCGCGAAGCGTTTGGTTTGCGTTACCCGACGGGAGCGTCCCGCCCTTTTGGTCAAGCCGTCTGCCGCGCGACGCCACGCTGCGCAGCGCGAGACGATCGGTATATCTACTCGTAGCGGATCTCGATGATCTCGTATTCCTTCATGCCGGAGGGAACACTGACGCGGACGGTATCGTCCAGCTTGTGCCCGATGAGCGCCTTTCCTACCGGGGAGGTACAGGAGATCTTGCCCAGCTTGATGTCGGCCTCGTCCTCGCCGACGATCTTGTAGGTGACTTCTTCCTCGGTGGCGGTGTCGTACATGGTGATCGTGGCACCGAAAACGACCTTGTCCGGCTTCAGATTGGAGAGGTCAACGACGTATGCCCTCGCCAGTTTGTCCTGCAGTTCCAGGATGCGCCCCTCGATGAAACCCTGACGGTTCTTGGCCGCATCGTACTCAGCATTCTCGGAAAGGTCGCCGTGCGCCCTCGCCTCGGCGATATCCTGGATCACCTTCGGGCGTTCTTCCTTAATAAGGCGTTTCAGGTCCTCCTGGAGGGCCTCGTAACTCTCCTTGGTCAATGGAACGGTCTGAGACATCGCTTCTGCTCCTTGTGAACTTATAGGGGGGCCTGGCGGCCCCCCCGTTGCACTGCTAGCTGGATTTGCAAAGGGAGCGTCAACTCGACGCTCCCCGGTCAGTTACTTCAAATAATCCTGAATCGATTTCACTTCCAGCTTGGACTGCGACATAGCTATGATGCCGTCCGCCGCGGCTCGCGCCCCGGAGGCTGTCGTGTAGTAGGCTACGTTGTTGATCAGGGTGTTCCTGCGGATCGAATATGAATCGGCGACTGCCTGGGCACCGTGCGTGGTGTTGATGACCATGCAGATCTCGTTGTTCTTGATCATGTCCACTATGTGGGGACGCCCTTCAAGCACCTTGTTCACCACCTGCACCTTGACACCCCTGTCCTGCAGGTAGGTCGCGGTACCGCGGGTGGCGACCAATTCGAAGCCCTGATCATACAGTCTTTTGGCTGCGCTGACAATATGTTTTTTGTCCGCGTCCTTCACTGATATGAACACTTTACCGGCCGTGGGAAGCTTTACATTGGCCCCCATCTGCGCCTTCGCGTAGGCCTTGGCGAACGTCTCGCCGATCCCCATGACCTCGCCCGTCGATTTCATCTCGGGTCCGAGGATGGTGTCGACCCCGGGGAACTTGGCGAAGGGGAAGACCGACTCTTTCACCGAGATGTGCTCGGGGATGATCTCTTCGGTGACGCCGAGCTCGGTGAGGGTCTTGCCGGCCATGACGCGGGCGGCGATCTTCGCGAGCGGCCTGCCGGTCGCCTTGGAAACGAAGGGCGAGGTGCGGGAGGCGCGCGGGTTGACCTCGATGATATAGATATCGTTGTCCTTCACGGCGTACTGGACGTTCATGAGCCCCTTGACGTTGAGCTCCAGCGCCATCACCTTGGTCTGGCGCCTGATCTCGTCGGCGATCTCCTGGGAAATGGAGTAAGGGGGGAGCGAGCAGGCGGAATCGCCGGAATGGATGCCGGCTTCCTCGATATGCTCCATGATGCCGCCGATTACGGCGATGTTGCCGTCGCAAAGCGCGTCGACGTCGATCTCGATCGCCTCGTCGAGGAACTTGTCGATGAGGATCGGGTGCTCGGGGGAGGCCTGCACCGCGGTGTGCATGTAACGGCGCAGGTTCTCCACGTCGTAGACGATCTCCATGGCGCGGCCGCCCAGAACGTAGGAGGGACGCACCACGACCGGGTACCCGATGCGCTCGGCGACGACCTCAGCCTCCTCGAAGGAGCGCGCGGTGCCGTTTTCGGGCTGGCGCAGGTTCAGCTTCTGCAGCATCTCCTGGAAGCGCTCACGGTCCTCGGCGCGGTCGATGGCGTCCGGCGAGGTGCCGATGATGGGAACGCCCGCCTTCTCGAGGGCGACGGCGAGTTTCAGCGGGGTCTGGCCGCCGAACTGCACGATGACGCCGGTCGGCTTCTCGACGTCGACGATGTTCAGCACGTCTTCGTAGGTGAGCGGCTCGAAGTAGAGACGGTCCGAGGTGTCGTAGTCGGTGGAGACGGTCTCGGGGTTGCAGTTGACCATGATGGTCTCGTAGCCGTCCTCGGCAAGGGCGAAGACGCCGTGCACGCAGCAGTAGTCGAACTCGATCCCCTGGCCGATGCGGTTCGGTCCGCCGCCCAGGATGATGATCTTCTTGCGGTTCGTCACGTCGGCCTCGCACTCCTCCTCGTAGGTCGAGTAAAGGTACGGGGTGTGGGCGACGAACTCTGCGGCGCAGGTGTCGACCCGCTTGAAGACGGGCTTCACGCCGAGGGAAAGACGGAGTTCACGCACCTCCCCTTCCGTGATCTTCCAGAGCTGGGCAAGATACTTGTCCGAGAAGCCGTAGCGCTTGGCGTCCCAGAGGGTGTCGCGCAGCGTTTCGCCGGACTTGTCCTTGATGTCGGCCTGCTTCAGGCACTCTTCCATCTCGATGATCTGGCGGATGTTGTGCAGGAACCAGGGATCGATCGCGGTGAGTGCGTAGATCTCTTCCACGGTCATGCCGCAGCGGAAGGCGTCGCCGACATACCAGAGGCGATCGCAGTTGGGGGTGCGCAGCTTGTCGTTCAGCAGGGTGCGTTCCTTTTCGGAAAGCGCCCGGCGGGTGTCGCCGCCTACGCCGAAGAAGCGGGACTCGAAGCCGCAGGAGCCGATCTCCAGGGAGCGAAGCGCCTTCTGGAAGCTTTCCTTGAAGGTACGGCCGATGGACATGACCTCACCCACCGACTTCATCTGGGTGGTGAGGGTCGCGTCCGCAGCCGGGAACTTCTCGAAGGTGAAGCGCGGGATCTTGGTCACCACGTAGTCGATGGTCGGCTCGAAGCAGGCCGGCGTCTCCTTGGTGATGTCGTTGGTGATCTCGTCCAGGGTGTAGCCGACGGCGAGTTTCGCCGCGATCTTCGCGATAGGGAAGCCGGTCGCCTTGGAGGCGAGCGCCGAAGAGCGGGAGACGCGCGGGTTCATCTCGATGACGATGAGGCGGCCGTTTTTCGGGTTGATGCCGAACTGGATGTTGGAGCCGCCGGTGTCGACGCCGATCTCGCGGATGATCTTGAGCGAGGCGTCGCGCAGGATCTGGTACTCCTTGTCGGTGAGGGTCTGCGCCGGCGCCACGGTGATGGAGTCGCCGGTGTGCACGCCCATGGCGTCGAAGTTCTCGATGGAGCAGATGATGACGACGTTGTCCGCGGTGTCGCGCATCACCTCGAGCTCGTACTCCTTCCAGCCGATCAGGGACTCTTCGACCAGGATCTCGTCGGTCGGGGAAGCCTCGATGCCGGCCATGGACATGCGCTCGTACTCTTCCATGTTGTAGGCGATGCCGCCGCCGGTGCCGCCCAGGGTGAAGGAGGGGCGGATGATGGTCGGGAAGCCGACGTATTTGATCACGTCCATGGCCTCCTGGTAGTTGTGCGCGAGCCCCGACCTCGGGATATCGAGGCCGATCTTCACCATCGCTTCCTTGAACAGGGTGCGGTCCTCGGCCTTCTTGATGGCAGGGAGTTTCGCACCGATCAGTTCCACCCCGAACTTGTCTAGGGTGCCGTTCTCGGCCACAGCAACCGCCGTGTTGAGGGCGGTCTGCCCGCCGAGGGTCGGCAGCACCGCGTCCGGGCGTTCCTTCTCGATGATCCTCGCGAGGACCTCCGGTGTGACCGGCTCAATATAGGTGGCGTCGGCGAAGTCCGGGTCCGTCATGATGGTCGCCGGGTTAGAGTTCAGGAGGACCACCTGGTACCCTTCCTCCTTGAGCGCCTTGCAGGCCTGGGTGCCCGAATAGTCGAACTCGCACGCCTGGCCGATGACGATCGGGCCCGCGCCGATGATGAGGATCTTCTTGATGTCTGTGCGTTTAGGCATTTAAATCTCCCTCTTAATCTAAAAACGTTCAACGTTCAGCGTTCAACGTTCTGCGTTAAAATTGCTTTCCTTGCTAAGGAAGCCGTACGGTTCCATTGCCAGGAAATCGAATGACTTTGCTTCAACGTTGAACGTAGAACGTTGAACGGCTGCTCACTCCGGTTCTTCCTGTACCCACCCGTTTTCCAGCTCCAGTTCTTCCAGGGCGTCGACCGCCTCGGCGTACTCTTCGCGGGTGATCCTTCTCTCTATCCCCGGCGTCTGCGCGGCGGCGTGCGCCGGGAAGTACTGACTCATCAGTGCGATGTGGGTCTCGGTCCCTAAGTTCTCCGCGATCCACGCGAGGGTTTCCGGACTCCCCGCCTGCCCCTTAGGCAGCACCAGGTGACGCACGATCAGGCCGCGCACCGCGATACCGTCATCGTCACACTGAAGATGCCCAACCTGCCTCAACATCTCCGGAAGCGCCCGCCGGTTCACCTCGGTGTACCCCTTGGCGCCGGAGAGCCTTACCGCCACTTCATTCGAGCAGTACTTCATGTCCGGCAGGTAGATATCCACCACGCCGTCCAGAAGCTCAATGGTCTCGAGGCTCTCGTAACCGCTCGTATTCCACACGATGGGAATCCTGAACCCCTTGCGGATGGCTAGGTAGAGGGCGGCCAGGATCTGCGGCGTGAAATGGGTCGGCGTGACGAAGTTTATGTTGTGCACGCCCTTTTTCTGCAGCCCCACCATCTTGTCGGCCAACTGCCCCACCGTCAGATCGGTTCCGTTTCTAAGCTGGCTGATCGGGAAGTTCTGGCAGAACTTGCAGTTCAGGGTGCAGCCCGACAGGAAGATGGTGCCGGAGCCCCGGGTTCCGGAGATCGGCGGCTCCTCCCCCCGGTGCACGTTGGCGGAGGCGATACGCACCTCTTTGCCGCTTTCGCAAAGCCCCGTTTCTCCCGCCAGGCGGTTCACGCCGCAGGCGTGGGGGCAGATGTCGCATGCTGCGAGGCGGGCGTAGGCGGCCTTTATGCGCCGGGTCAGCTCGCCGCTTTCATATAGTTCCAGATATTTCATGAACCTGAGGACGCGTCCTTCTACGCCTTATGCTTCTCCATGAGCTCCACGAACCTGTTGAACAGGTAGTGGGAGTCGTGCGGTCCGGGAGACGCCTCGGGGTGATGCTGCACCGAGAAGATCGGGAGCGTCTTATGCGCCATTCCTTCGACGGTCTGGTCGTTCAGGTTCTCGTGGGCGAGCCCTGCCACGTTCTGCAGCGAGAGGATGTCGACCGAGAAGCCGTGGTTCTGCGCGGTGATCTCCACCTTTTTGGTCGCCATGTCCATGACCGGGAGGTTGGAGCCGTGGTTGCCGAACTTGAGCTTGATGGTGCGCCCGCCAAGGGCCAGGCCGAGCAGCTGGTGGCCGAGACAGATGCCGAAGATCGGCTTCTTGCCCACGAACTTCTTGATGATCTCGATTACTTCCTTCATCGGCTCCGGGTCGCCCGGGCCGTTGGAGAGGAAGATGCCGTCCGGGTTCATGGCGAGTGCCGACTCGGCCGGGAAGGTGGCAGGAACGACGGTCACGTCGCAGCCGGCGGAAACCAGGCAGCGCAGGATGTTCAGCTTGATGCCGAAGTCATAGGCGACCACCTTGTACTGGAGATCCTTGCGGTCCACCTCGGGGTATCCTGTCTGCAGGTCCCACAGTCCCTGGGTCCAGTGGTAGGGCTTATCGCAGGTAACGCCGGTGGCGAGATCGAGGCCGGACATGGACGGAATGGCGCGCGCCTTTTTTACCAGGCTCTCCGGGTCGAAGTCGACGGTGGAGATGATGCCGTTCTGGGCGCCCTTGTCGCGCAGGTGCCGGGTGAGCGCGCGGGTATCGATCCCCTGGATGCCGACCACGCCGTTTTCCTTCAGGTAGGCATCAAGGCTCATGGTGGCGCGGTAGTTCGAGTAGCAGTCGAGGTACTCGCGGACGATGAAGCCGGAGAGGTAGAGCTGGTTGCTCTCGATGTCCTCGGGGTTGATCCCGGTGTTGCCGATCTGGGTATAGGTCATGGTGACCATCTGCCCCCTGTACGAGGGGTCGGTGAGCACTTCCTGATAGCCGGACATGGCGGTGTTGAACACCACCTCGCCGCTCGTTTCGCCCGTTGCGCCGAAGGCCTTCCCTTTGAAAATCCGGCCGTCCGCCAGAGCCAGTACTGCTTTCATGTATCTTCTCCCGAATCCGTTTATATTTCTGCCGCGCCAAGAGGCGCGTATCTTCTCTGTGGTCTCTTCCGGTGAAATTTGGTTCCCGCCCCCGGAGGGGGAGGGACAGGGAGGGGGGATGCGTAGCATCTCCTTCCAACCAACTTCACCCCTTCCCCCCTCCCGACCTCCCCCCTCCGAGGGGAGGAGTGTGGAGAGGTATTACGCCTGGTACACCACCTGACCCTTGACGACGGTGTACACCGCCTTCCCTTTCACCTTCCAGCCGATGAACGGGGAGTTCTTCGACTTGCTCTCAAGCTTCGCCGCATCGACGTCCCACTCTTTCGCCGGATCGATGATGGTGACATCGGCCACCGCGCCAGCCCTCAGGGTGCCGCGGTCGATACCGAGGATTTTGGCTGGGTTGCACGACATTACCGAGACGAGCCCTTTAAGGTCCAGCACCCCCTCCTCGACGAGCTTCAGGGAGAGCGGCAGCGAGGTCTCAAGGCCGACGATGCCGTTCAGCGCGAGGTTGAACTCGACGTCCTTCTCGTCCAGGTGATGCGGAGCGTGGTCGGTGGCGATGGCATCGATGGTGCCGTCGGCAAGACCTGCCTTCATCGCGGCGACGTCGGCGTCGCTTCTCAAGGGCGGGTTCATCTTGGCGTTGGTATTGTAGCCGCGCACCGCCTCGTCGGTCAGGGTGAAGTAGTGCGGCGCCGTCTCGCAGGTGACCTTCACGCCGCGCGCCTTGGCATTTCTGATGATGCGCGCGGAGCCTACGGTTGAGATGTGGGCGATGTGAACCGGTGCGCCGGCGAACTCAGCCAGGTACACCTCGCGGGCCACGGCGATGTCTTCGGCAGCCCAGGGGATCCCCTTGAGGCCGAGCTCGGTGGAGACGAACCCTTCGTTCATCACCCCTTCGCCGACCAGAGCGAGATCCTCGGAGTGGGAGATCACGGTGATGCCGACCCCTTTCGCGTACTCGAGGGCGCGGCGCATGAGTTCGGTGCTGCAAACGGGCTTGCCGTCGTCGGAAACCGCGACGCAGCCGGCCTCTTTCAGGTCGCCCATCTCGGCCAGGCTCTCACCCTTGCTTCCCTTGGTGATGGCACCGACCGGGAAGACGTTCACCAGTGCCTCACTCATGGCCTTGTTGACCACGTAGCTTGCAACCGCCTTGTTGTCGATCACCGGAGAGGTGTTCGGCATGCAGGCGACCGAGGTGAACCCGCCCGCCGCAGCGGCGCGGCTACCGGTGGCGATGTCCTCTTTGTACTCGAGGCCCGGATCGCGCAGGTGCACGTGCATGTCGATGAGTCCCGGGGTCACCAGTAGGCCGGAAGCGTCGATCACCTGGAACCCTTCCGGGGAGCCGAGCCCCTTTCCCAACTCCAGGATGACGCCGTCCGCGATGAGGATGTCCATGGTCTCGTCGATCCCCTGCGAAGGATCGATCACCCGCCCGCCTTTTATCAGAAGATTCATCTTTATACCCTCCTAAACCCGTTCAAGGTTCAACGTTCAACGTTCAAGATGCCGACCTGCCCGTGGCATCGAATGAGGAACGGCTGCTTCACTCCAGGAAAGTTAAGATTCAACATCCGGTTCGACTAAAGCCTAACGTCGAACGTTGAACGTTGAACGTCCTCTCGGTTCTATTCCACCGGCTCGCCGCCGCAGACGTGATACAGCATGGCCATACGGACCGCCACGCCGTTTTCCACCTGCTTCAGGATGTGCGACTGGTCACAGTCGGCAACGAAGGAGGAGAGCTCCACGCCGCGGTTGATCGGGCCGGGATGCATGACGATGGCATCCTTCTTCGCGAGAGCCAGCACGGCGGGGTTCAGACCGAAATAGCGCGCGTATTCCCGCATGCTGGGAAGCAGGGTTTTCCCCTGACGCTCAAGCTGGATCCTCAGCATCATCACGACGTCGGCCTGGTCCACCGCTTCGCGCATGTCCTTGCAGACGGTGACGTTACCAAGACGCTCGATGCCGATCGGCATCATGGTCGGGGGACCGGCGAGAAAAACATGGGCGCCCATGGTGGTGAGCCCGTAGATATCGGAGCGGGCAACGCGGCTGTGGGTGATGTCGCCGACGATGGCGACTTTGAGCCCTTCGAGCTTGCCGAACTTCTGACGCATGGTGAGCATGTCCAAAAGCCCTTGGGAGGGGTGCTCGTGGGCGCCGTCACCCGCGTTGATCACGGAGCAGGAGACCCTTTTGGCGAGGTACTCGTGCGCGCCGGAGATGGAGTGGCGCATCACGATGATGTCGGGTTTCATGGCGAGGAGGTTGTTTGCGGTGTCGGAAAGGGTCTCACCCTTGGTGACGGAACTGGTCGACGCGGTGATGTTCACGGCGTCGGCGGAGAGCCTTTTCGCGGCGATCTCGAAGGAGGTGCGGGTCCTGGTGGAAGCCTCGTAGAAGAGGTTGATCACCGTCTTGCCGCGCAAGGTCGGCACCTTCTTGATGTCCCGACGGTTGATCTCGCTGAGACTGTCCGCCGTGTCGAGGAGCAGCTGAATCTCCTCTTTGTTCAGATCCTTCAGGGCAATGATGTCTTTGTGCCGAAAACCCATGGTCCCCCCCAAGAAACAAGTTTTACGCCATGCACCGTGCGAGGCGCGTTGAAACGATCAGACAATCACAAACAGCTCTCCCCCCTTTGCGGGTGAGGAAGCAGTTACTTCTGCAGGATGACTTCGGTCGGCTTGTTGTCGGCGTCGAATGCAACCATGATGTTCTCGCTGCGGCTGGTCGGCACGTTGCGGCCGACGAAATCGGCGCGAATCGGGAGATCGCGGTGCCCGCGGTCCACCAACACGGCCAACTGGATGCAGGAGGGACGCCCCTGGTCGATGATGGCGTCCATGGCGGCCCTTATGGTGCGGCCGGTGAAGAGGACGTCGTCAACGAGCACGACCCTTTTCCCTTCCACGGAGAAGGGGAGCTCGGTCTTGCCGACCGGCAGGTGCTCGTGGTGCCCTTTTATGTCGTCGCGGTACATGGTGATGTCCACGGCGCCGACGGGGACTTCGACCCCTTCGATTTCGTTCAGGCGATCGCCGAGTTCCTGGGCGAGAAATACGCCGCCGGTCCTGATGCCGACCAGCACGAGCCCTTCGACCCCCTTGTTCTTTTCCAGCACCTCGTGGGCTATCCTGGTGAGCGCCCTTTTTACGCCGGTGCCGTCCAGTATCACAGTGTTTTCAGCCATAATAACCCCCTGTCATCGGCGTAAGCGCCTGTCGTGAAAGTGTTGCGCCGGGGCGCGTAATTAAAAAAGCCTTTCCGCGCAGGTGGGCGAAAAGGCTCTTCTTTTAAATAGTAAAAGAGTGCTTTATGCTTCACCTTTGCTAACCTCACGGGGCTAATTTAAAAGGCAACGATAAATTTGAGACAAGGTAGCATCGAGGGTCCGCAGAGTCAAGGAAAAGAGGAGGTAAAACACAAAGATTTAGATTAAGATTTCACAATAAACAGGGTAAGATAAAGCGACGGCCGCGGAGGTCATAGAGTGGCCAAAGAGAAAGTCGATGACTGTGACTTACTCCCTGTACTCTGTGAGCCTCTGTGTCCTCTGTGGCAATGCTTTTTGGGTGCCCCTCCCCTGCCCTTGCCATAGTCGCGGCAAAATGCTATAAGGCTCGGACCGTAAGGGAATTTATTGACTCGGGCAACCGCTGAGAGCGGCATAGTGCATCGAGGACAAAGGAAGACGTGATGTTGACAGGAAAACAGAAGAGATTTCTCCGTGCGCTCGGACACGGGCTGAAACCGGTGATACAAGTAGGCAAGAGCGACGTGAGCGAGGCGCTGATCCACGAGACGAGCGAGGCGCTGGCGGCTCACGAGCTCATCAAGGTGAAGGTGCTGGAGAGCTGCCTCATGGACCGCCATAGCGTCGCGGAGGAGCTGTGCACCGCCTGTGAGGCTGAGCTCGCCCAGGTGCTCGGGCGCACCATGCTCCTTTATAAGCCGGCAAAGGAGCCGAAGCTGGAACTTCCCAAAGTGAAGTAGCTTAGGCAGCCACCAAGGGCAAGAAAAGCCTCCCCGCTCCGGCAGGGAGGCTTTTTTGTTCGGAAGGAAAAAGGCTAGCAGACGCCGCAGGCGTTGAAATGGGAGGTGTACTTCATGTCCGTTCCCTGGATGTGATCCTGCAGCCAGCGCTTGAGGAATTCGAGAATTTCCACGGTAAAGATGAGTCCTGCGTTGTCGACCCTTTCCTGAAGTTCGAGCGCCTTCTCCGCGAATGCGGCGTGCTCTTCCTTGTGCTCCGCGAGAGCCGGGTACTGCAGCCTGCGCATGTACTCCTCCTCGGCGTCGAAGTGAGTTCTTGCGTAGCTGACCATGCTTGAGATGATCTCCTTCTGCGCCTCCTTCCCCATACGCGCGATGTGCGCGTCATGCAGGGAGTTCAACATATCGACAAGTTTTTTGTGCTGTTCGTCGATCTCCTTCACTTTCACACTCAGTGAGTCGGTCCACTCGAAATACGCCATTGCCATCACCTCTGTAGGTAGGATTTTCAGATGGCATTAAATATCATATTTCCTACGAGGTTCAAGCGCACCTATCACCGTTATAGCGTTTACACAGTGCGCCCCGTCAAGGTTTGAGTCTCACTGAAGTTTCCGCACCGCGTCGCGCAGCGATGCAAGGCTGTACGGCTTCTGCATGAACCCGGTCACCGCTTCGCCGGCAAACTTCCTTGCCACCTCCCGTTCGCTGTAACCGCTGGCGATGACCACCTTCACCTCGGGCTCGATGGAACGCAACGCGCGGTAACACTGCTCCCCATCCATGCGCGGCATGGTCAGGTCGAGGAAGACGAAGCTGAAGTCACGGCTCTCGCTGAAACGCTGTACCGCCTCCTCCCCGTCGGCAGCTGTGACGACGGTGAAGCCGAGCGCTTTCAGGAGTTCCGCCCCCACGCTGCGCACCTCGTCCTCGTCGTCCACGAGCAGCACTCTCCCGTGCCCCCGCCAAAGCCCGGTCCCCCCGGCAGGGTCTGCAACCTTGGGGCCTTCCTGCGCGGCGGGAAGAAAGACGCGTATCGTAGTTCCCGCCCCCGGCTCGCTGTGCACCTTGATGCCGCCCCGGTGCCCCCTGACGATCCCCATCACCGCAGCCATCCCCAACCCCCTGCCGGTGAACTTGGTGCTGAAGAAGGGATCGAATATCCGTCCCGCAGTCTCCTGGTCCATGCCGCAGCCGTTGTCGGAGACCCCGATGAATACGTAGCGCCCTTGACCTCCGGGGTGCACGGGCCAGCCATCCTGGAAGAAACCGCCGTCGCAGTACTGAGCCCCGGTGGAGAGTTCGATCACCCCATCCCTGTCCCCTATCGCTTCGGCGGCGTTGCGCACAAGGTTCACGATGACCTGGCGGATCTGGCCGGGATCCGCGTCGACTGGGGGGAGCGACGAAGCCAGTTGATAACGCAGTTGCACCGGCTCCGGTACGGCGTCCCTGATGGCTCCCTCCATCTCTTCGATCAGCCTGGAGAGGTCCAGTGACTGCACGAGGAACTTCCCCTTGCCCGAGTACGCCAGCATCTGCCTGGCCAGATCGGCAGCCTTCGCGGCCGATTTCTCGATGCGTTGCAGGTTTCCAAGTACGGGAGATTCAGGGGGAAGCTGCATCATAGCGAGGTCGGCGTTGCCGATGATGGAGGTCAGGATGTTGTTGAAATCATGGGCGACGCCGCCGGCCAGGGTGCCCAGGCTCTCGAGCTTCTGTGCCTGAAGCCGTTGCCGCTCCTGCTCCGCCTGTTTGCGCTCGGCGATGTCACGGACGAAGGCGCAGTTTAGTTCCTGGTGATCGAAGTGAACGTAGTTGGCCACGACCTCGATGGGTACGGTGCCGCCGTCCTTGGTTTTATGTATGGATTCGAACACCATGGTGCCCCGGCTGCGCAACTCCTCGAAGTGCTTGAGCCAGGCGTCCTCCTTGTGCTGGATGTCGAGATCCCATACCCGCATCCCCATAATTTCTTCGCGTGTGTACCCGACGCTGCGACAGGCGGCGGGGTTCACGTCTATGATACGGCCGTCCCCGCGAATCCAGTAGATGGCGTCGGAGGCGGCGTCGACGCTGATCCGGATCATCTCGAGCTTCGCCTCGACCTGCTTCATCTCGGTCACGTCCCTCGACGCGCCGTAGCGCACCAACTCGCCTTCCGCCTGCCCGACAGTACAGCTACTCGTCTCGGAGACCCAGCGCACCTCCCCATTTTTACTGATCATCCTGAACTCGATCACGTCCTGCTCTCCCGGGCGCATCGCCATCATGTGCGACATGACCCGGTCGCGATCTTCCGAATGCACCGATCCCATCCAGCACCCTATGTCGCAGATCTCCTGGGCACTGTAGCCGGAGATGAACTTGAGCCCGCCTCCGGCCCAGATCACACGGTACGGATTGTCGCCGGTCCGTGAGCACTTATAGACGAAGTCGGAGGTGATCTGGGAAATACAGCGATAATTTTCCTCGCTCTCGGCCAGCCTTTCCTCCGCTCTTTTGCGCTCGGTGACATCGTAGAGAAAGACAACATGGGTCCCGTTGAAGCTTTCCACAAGCGAGGCAGCGCTGCAAAGCGTGGTACGGGTAGAACCGTCCTTACAGACGATGTCCGCCTCAAGAGGAGCGAAGGGACGGCCGGAGACCTGCGCTTCTTGCAGTTTCTGCTTCCAGGCGCAGGCGACTTTGCTCCGGTAGTCCGGGTCGGGGTAGGCAAGGGGCCACCAACTCTCAAGCGTCGGAACGTCCTCGACGGTATAGCCGAATACGTCGCTGAAGCACCGGTTCAGATAAAGGATCTTGCCGCTACCGTCGTTCATGGCGATCGGAATGGGGGATGACTCGATTACGGAGCGGAACATGAGGTCACTGCGATGCAGCGCGTCCTGGACCTCCTTCCTCCGCTTGTTCTGCACCCCTTGCTCGGCCAGCATCTGCGCCAGGGCGTGGATGAAGTTCAGGTTATTGTGCAGGTCCGCCTCGCTGAACAGGGGAACCTTCCGGATGGCCGCCAGGTAGTCCGCTTCGTCAAAGCCGTAGTGCCTCGCCTGTTGGATGAAGCGGGACTCGTCCGGCGGGGAAGTGAAAAGCTGCCCGACGAAGACGTCACCCAAGTGACGTCCGTCCACGACGATCGGGGCCGCGACATCCACGAGCCCCATCGGACAGCGGTGCATCAAATGCCCACCCGTTTTACATGGAGCACTCTTGCGCAGCTGTTCCTCGAGACAGAACTTGCGCAGCTCGGGGTTCATGCGGTGAAACCTGCGGCAGATGTCCTGCCAGGCGATAGAGGTGAGGATGTTGCCTTCAGCGTCGGCCACCGCGGAAGGCATATGGTAGATCTCGTTGAAGGAACGGAGCAGTTCGTGCAACCTCGGGACGTCAAGCAACTCCTTAAGAGAGTAGTCCATCGGCCACCTCCATGCTCAAAAGGGAGGACAGTGTGAAGGAGAGTGTGGATCTTGAAAAGAATGTGACACAATCGTTGCAGTTTGCAAGGCTATGTCTTTGTAGGAACGTGATTTTTCTGCTGTCACAGAGGGATGCGCGCATGTAAAAAGAGAGGCAAGAGAGGCGGCAGCGCTTCCTTTGACACGGGGAGCGCTGCCTGTAAGCGTAGGTATAGAGTCAGACTCGCTCGTAGGGTTCGAAGAGCCTTTTGAACTCGTCAAGGGCGAAGCGATCGGTCATGCCGGCTATGTAGTCGCAGATGACACGCTCGCGCCCTTCCCGCTCCATCTTCACCTGGTGCTTCTGGGGGAGGAGCGTCGGATGCTTCAGGTAGACCTCGAACAGCTCGGCGAGGTAACGCTCAGCCTTCACCCGCATCCGCTCCACCTTGTAGTGGCGGTAGAGGTTCTGGAACAAAAAGCGCTTGAGCGCCGCGTTTCTTTCGGCCATGGCGGGGCTGAAGGAGACCACCTGGAGGTTCACGCGGCGCAGGTCCTCCTGGGTTTTGATACCGAGCTTTTCGATGTTTTGTGCAGTGGTCTCGACGAGATCCAGGATGAGAAAGCCGATGAGCGCGCTCACCGTCTGGCAGACACCGCGTTCGACGTCGATGGAGGGGTACTTCTCGAGGATCCGCTCGTGCACCTCGTTCCAGAGATCGACCTTCTTCAGCTGGTTCAGGTTGATGTAACCGGACTTCAAGCCGTCGTCGATGTCGTGGTTGTTGTAGGCGATTTCGTCGGCGAAGTTGATGAGCTGCGCCTCGATGGCGGGTACCACGCCGGGGAGAAACTCGGCATAGGTGGCGCTGGGAGTGTCGTACTGCGAGGAGTGTTTCACGATCCCCTCGCGCACCTCCCAAGAGAGGTTCAGCCCGTTGAAGCCGGGGTAGCGTTCCTCGAGTTCGTCGACCACCCTGAGCGACTGCAGGTTGTGCTCGAAGCCGCCGCACCCTTCCATGAGCCGGTTCAGCACCTCCTCGCCGGTATGGCCGAAGGGGGTGTGCCCGAGGTCGTGGGCAAGCGCCAGGGTCTCGGTCAGCTCCTCGTTGAGACCGAGCCTTCTGGCGATCCCCTTCCCTATCTGGGCCACCTCGAGGGAATGGGTGAGCCGGGTGCGGTAATAGTCCCCCTCGTGGTTCACGAAGACCTGGGTCTTGTACTCCAAGCGACGGAACGCCGCGCAGTGAATGATGCGGTCGCGGTCCCTCTCGAAGGCGGGACGGTTGTCCCTGAACTCCTCCTGGTAGCGCCGCCCACGGGATGTGGCGCTCGTGGCCGCGTAACCTGCCAGATCGGTGCGCTCCATGGCAATGCCGTCTTTCATCCGCCCCCCTGCTGAATCAGCTAAAAGTACGTAATTTATATACTGGTCGCCGACAGTGTCAACAGCAAAGTTGATTGACGTGGTGGTTGCATCGTGCTAATAGAGCTGCGTGCGACATACTGTCAGAACCGGAAGAAACGTCCGGATCAAAGGTAAGCCGCACCGACGAAAACGCCCGAAGGAGCGGCCATGATGTATCAAGACCAGTGGTGGTCCTCATGCGGGTGATCGCAGGGAGCGCGCGCGGGCGCCAGCTGACAGCGCCCAAGAACATGCGGGTGCGGCCGACCGCGGACCGGGTGAAGGAGGCGCTTTTCAGCATCCTCGTAAGCCGACTCGGCGACCTTACCGGCATGCGGGTTCTCGACCTCTTCGCAGGCACCGGAAACCTTGGCATCGAGGCGCTCTCCCGCGGCGCGGAGTTCGCTCTTTTCGTCGACGCGCACCGCGAGTCGGCGGAGCTGGTCCGCAAGAACCTGGAGCTTACGAGGCTCGCTGAGCACGCGAGGGTCGTAGTGCAGGAGGCCGCAGCCGCGCTCAAGTGGCTCTCGCGCGGGGAGCCCCCGTTCCACCTCGTGTTTCTCGATCCCCCATACGGCGAGGGACACACGCAGAGGCTTTTGGAGCTGCTCGCGCAATCGCCGGTCGTCGATGGCGGCACCACCGTCATCGCCGAGTTCTCCGTGAAAGAGGATGTCCCCACGCGCTTCGGCAGGCTAAAGGAAAGCGAGCGCCGCATCTACGGCGACACCGCCCTCTCCTTCCTGACCATTACAGACAGAGGTGAAACGTGCCCCTGAGAGTAGCTGTCTATCCCGGCTCCTTCGATCCCGTGACCTACGGGCACCTGGACATCATCGACCGGGCCCTCAAGATCTTCGACGGCGTCATCGTCGCCGTGGCCCGTAACTCCGAGAAGAACGCGCTCTTCACCGTGCAGGAGCGGATCGACATGCTCACCGAGATCCTCAGGGACCGCCCCCAGGCCAAGGTGGAGACCTTCGAGGGGCTGCTCGTCGACTACGTGCGCCAGGCAGGCGCCACCGTGGTCATCCGCGGTCTGCGCGCCGTCTCCGACTTCGAATTCGAGTTCCAGCTGGCGCAGATGAACCGCAACATCACCCGCGAGGTGGAGACCCTCTTCATGATGACCTCGGTCCCTTACAGCTACCTCTCCTCCTCCATCGTGAAAGAGGTGAGCCACCTAAACGGCCCGGTGGACAAGCTGGTGCCGCCGCTGGTGAAAAACGCCCTGGACGCGAAGTTCAGGCCTGCGGGGTGATCGGAAGAGCGGGATTGATACACTGATAAAGAGGCGTTTGCGTTGAGCGGCGCCTTTTTTATTACCAGGCTCTGCAACAAACCAAGCATCAATCGGGAGGAAAACATGATCAGCAAGGAGATGACCATCAGCGACATCCTCAGACGCTACCCGCAGACCCTTCCCGTCTTCGAACGCTACGGCCTGGACTGCTACGACTGCCAGATCGCCGAGTTCGAGCAACTCGAACACGGTGCGACGGTGCACAAGGTGGACCCGGACGCGCTGGTCGCCGAATTGAACCGCTGCATATCCTAAGTCCCGCCTCGTTTCGCGACGGGCACCGCAGCCATCCCCAGAGGAGGCGGAGGAGCTCCGCCTCGCCGTATCCGGCGCTTCCGCACCTCCCCTGTTCACCGCCAATAAACATCATTTTAAATCCCGGTAAACACCACTTCTCCCCTAGACACCACCTACATTGTGATGCCATAATGTCGCCCGCTCCAGTATCGGCGCAACCTTAGCCGAAAGATTAAATTTTTTTACCAGTTCATTATTGAATTGACTTTTTACCAAAACTGAATAATTTTAGCCGAAGTAAAACGCTGGATTATTCTGCAAGAGGAACGGCGAATGTCTGAATACAACATCGGTCCGCGACTTAAGAAACTCCGCCTCGCGAGAAAACTGACCCTGCAGGCGGTGGCCACGGAGACGGGGTTCTCGCCGGCACTCATCTCGCAGATCGAGAACGATAACGTCTCCCCGCCGATCGCCACGCTCTCCAAGATCGCCAAGTTCTTCGACATCAAGCTGGCGCAGCTGTTCAGCGAAGACGAGGACGACCGCAAGTTCGAGGTCGTACGTGCCGGCGAACGCCACATCGTGCCGCGCGTCATTTCCAAGGAGGGTACCAAGCAGGGGTACTTCTACGAATCGCTCTCCTTTTACAAACAGAACAAGAAGATGGACGCCTTCATGGTCACCCTGACTGAAAAGGCGCCCGAGGCCAACACCTACAGCCATGACGGCGAGGAATTCATCTACGTCATGCGGGGGAACGCCGACTTCATCCTGGACGACAACAAGATCACCCTGCACGAGGGGGATTCCCTCTACTTCGAATCGAGCATGGGACACCGGCTTCTAAGCCACGACGGCAAGGAGGTCAAGGTGCTGGTCGTGGTCACCAAGTAGAGGGACAACCGGAAGCAGAACGTTTCAATGGCGGGCATCCGCTCATCCAATGGGTCAAAGGAGAACGTACATGAGCAAAAAGTTAGGGGCACTGGACTATCACTCCAGCGGCAGGAAGGGAAAGATCGAAGTCATCGCCACCAAGCCGTGCCAGACCGCGGCGGACCTGTCGCTCGCCTACTCTCCGGGGGTCGCCGAGCCCTGCCTTGCCATCCAGCAGAATCCGGACGACGCCTACAAGTACACCGCCAAGGGGAACCTCGTCGCGGTCGTGTCCAACGGCACCGCGGTGCTTGGGCTTGGTAACCTCGGGGCTCTCGCCGGCAAGCCGGTCATGGAGGGGAAAGGTGTCCTCTTCAAGCGCTTCGCCGACATCGACGTCTTCGACATCGAGCTGAACACGGAGAACCCGGACGAGATCATCAAGGCGTGCCAGCTTTTGGAGCCCACCTTCGGCGGCATAAACCTCGAGGACATCAAGGCGCCGGAGTGCTTCTACATCGAGGAGACGCTCAAAAAGACCATGAACATCCCGGTCTTCCACGACGACCAGCACGGCACCGCCATCATCTCCTCGGCGGCCCTTCTGAACGCGCTGCAGTTGACCGGCAAGAAGATCGAGGAGATAAGGATCGTGGTGAACGGCGCGGGCGCCTCGGCGAACTCCTGCGCGAAGCTCGCCATGGCGCTCGGCGTGAAGCCCAACAACATGATCATGTGCGACTCCAAGGGGGTTATCTACAAGGGGCGTACCGAAGGGATGAACCAGTACAAGGAGCTCTTCGCGGCGGACACCCCGCTGCGCACCCTTGAGGAGGCTGCCAAAGGGGCGGACGTTCTCTTCGGGCTTTCCGTGAAGGGGGCCTTCACCCCGGAGATGGTGCGTTCCATGGCGCCCAACCCGATCATCTTCGCCCTGGCGAACCCTGACCCGGAGATCACCCCGGAGGAGGCCCATGCGGTGCGCGGCGACGTCATCATGGCGACCGGCAGAAGCGATTACCCGAACCAGGTGAACAACGTGCTCGGCTTCCCCTTCATCTTCCGTGGCGCCCTCGACGTGCGCGCCACTGCGATCAACGAGGAGATGAAGCTGGCCGCGGTGCATGCGCTCGCAAATCTCGCCCGCGAGGAGGTGCCCGACGCGGTATCGAAGGCCTACGGCAACGAGAAGTTCTCCTTCGGGGTCAACTACATCATCCCGAAGCCCTTCGACCCGCGCGTACTTTTGCACGTGGCGCCGGCGATCGCCCAGGCTGCCATGGAGACCGGCGTCGCACGCCAGCCGATCGAGGACATGGCGCGCTATCTCGAACAATTGGAGTGCTCGCAGGGGAAATCCAAAGAGATCATGCGCATGGTCATCAACAAGGCGAAGAGCGATCCCAAGCGGGTCGTCTTCCCCGAAGGCGACAACGAGAAGATCCTGCGTGCGGCCCAGACCCTCGTTGAGGAGGGAATCGCAAAGCCGATCCTCGTCGGCGACCGTAAGAAGATCCAGCAGAAGATGGACGAGCTGAACCTCGACCTCGATGTGCCGATAGTCGACCCGGCCGACTCTGAGCTGACCGAAGGGTACGCCGACGAGCTCTACCGACTGCGCCAGAGAAAGGGGCTTACCCTCTCCGAGAGCAGGCGCGTCATGCGCCGCAAGTCGAGGACCCATTTCGCCACCATGATGGTGGCCCGAGGCGACGCCGATGCGCTTCTGGGCGGCATCGACACCCATTACCCCGACACCATCCGTCCCGCCCTGGAGGTGCTTGGAAAACAGGCCGGCCTCTCCAGCGTGCACGGCCTGTACATGATGGTGTTCAAGAAGGGGGTCTACTTCCTCGCCGACACCACGGTGACCATCGACCCGACCGCGGAGGAGCTCGCGGAAACCGCCATCCTTGCCGCCGAGAAGGTCGCCATGCTCGACATAGAGCCGAGGATCGCCATGCTCTCCTTCTCCAACTTCGGATCCGTGGAGCATCCGCAGGCACAGAAGGTGAAGCGCGCCGTCGAACTCGTGAAGGAGCGCGCCCCGCACCTGGTCATCGAAGGGGAGATGCAGGCGGACACCGCGGTGGTCCCCGAACTCCTCGATGGTTTCACCTTCTCGAAACTGAAGACCCCGGCGAACGTCCTCATCTTCCCGGACCTCAACTCCGGGAACATCTGCTACAAGCTTTTGCGCCGCCTGGGTGGCGCCGAGGCGATCGGTCCCATCCTCATGGGGATGAACAAGCCGGTGCACGTGCTGCAGCGTGGCGACGACGAGAGCGATGTCGTCAACATGGCAGCCATCGCGGTAGCGGACGCACAGAACCTGTAAATTTAAGCTTCGCAGTGCCGGAATCCCCCGTTCCCCATGCAAGGGAACGGGGGATTTTTTTGTCCAACCCTTCCTCCTCGTTTACGTCGTGTTCTATTTTGTTGGCATCCCTTCCCTCTCCTTCGTGACCCCCGTATTCCTCTGTATTACAAAGTAACCAGGAAACGAATCTGGGTGCGTTTTATTTTCATAACGCTCGTTCGATCAGTTTTGGATCTGTGCGCACAGTGTGAGGTAATATCCTGTATTAACGTGACAACTCACCTTGTAAGACGGACGGTGCCTGCCTCTGTCGGTGTGGTGTCTGTTTGTGCAAGTCTGGTAAGACCAATTTTATTTACAAAATAGTATAAAAGTGTTTGCCAAACATTTCGCAGAGGAGTATATGAGTGTGGAGCGGAGCCGACGGCGGTTTTTCCGTTAAAATAAAACAAAAAAACTCTAATGTTGCACCCTTCGCTGGGAGAATGAAACGGGGGGCGAGGAGGGAAGATGAACATCCACGAGTACCAGGCCAAGGCGATTCTCAGGAAGTTCGGCGTGCCGGTTCCCGACGGCCACGTCTGCTACAACGGCGCGAGCGCCCGGGAGTGGGCGAAGCGGTTGGGGGAGGGGCCCTGGGTGGTGAAGGCCCAGATCCATGCCGGCGGGCGCGGCAAGGGGGGGGGCGTGAAACTGGCCCGGACCTCCGGCGAGGTGCAGATGATCGCGCGCGACATGCTGGGGATGACCCTCAGGACCCATCAGACCGGACCGGAGGGGAAGGTGGTGCACCGGGTGCTGGTGGAGAACGGCTGCAACATCGAGAATGAGCTCTACGTGAGCTTCCTCGTGGACCGCGGCACTTCCCGCGTGACGGTGATGGCCTCTACCGAGGGGGGGATGGACATCGAGGAGGTCGCCGCTAAGACACCAGAGAAGATCGTCACCGAGGCGGTGGATCCACTGGTCGGGCTCACCCCGTTCCAGTGCCGCAAGATCGCCTTCAGCTTGGGCCTCAGGGGGAAGCTGACCAACAAGGCGGTGAAGCTCTTCGGTAACCTTTACACCGCCTTCGTCGCCTGCGACTGTTCGCTCCTCGAGATCAACCCGCTCGTGGTGACCGCGGAAGGGGACCTGGTCGCCCTGGACGCGAAGTTCGGCTTCGACGACAACGCGCTCTTTCGTCACCTGCAGATCGGCGACATGCGCGACTTCGACGAGGAGGACGCGAACGAGATCGAAGCCTCCCAGCACGACCTCTCCTATATCTCGCTTTCCGGCAACATCGGCTGCCTCGTAAACGGCGCCGGGCTCGCCATGGCCACCATGGACATCATCAAGCACTACGGCGGCGACCCGGCGAACTTCCTGGACGTAGGGGGCGGGGCGACCATCGAGCGCGTCACCGAGGCCTTCAAGATCATCCTCTCGGACAAGAACGTACAGGGGATCCTGGTCAACATCTTCGGCGGCATCATGAAGTGCGACGTGATCGCGACCGGCGTCATCGAGGCGGCACGCCAGGTCGAGCTCAAGGTGCCGCTCGTGGTGAGGCTCGAGGGGACCAACGTGGAACTGGGCAAGCGCCTTCTCGCGGAGAGCGGCCTGAACATCGTCGCCGCGGACGGCATGGCCGACGGGGCCAAAAAGATCGTCGCCGCCGTAGCGGCCGCGGCTTAGGAGGGGCGTCATGAGCATAATGATCAACAGGGACACCAGGGTCATCACACAGGGGATCACCGGCGCCACCGGTCTTTTCCACGCGCAGGGCGCCCGCGAGTACGGCACACAGATGGTCGGGGGGGTCACCCCGGGCAAGGGGGGGAGCGTCGTGGACGGCTTCCCGGTCTTCGATACGGTGGCCGAGGCGGTGCATGAGACCGGCGCCAACGCAAGTGTCATCTACGTGCCACCCCCCTTCGCCGCCGACTCGATCATGGAGGCGATCGATGCCGGAGTGGAGCTCGTCTGCTGCATCACCGAGGGGATCCCGGTGCTGGACATGGTGAAGGTCAAGCAGTACCTGGTCGGGAAGAAGACCCGCCTGGTCGGCCCCAACTGCCCGGGCGTCATCACCCCCGGCGAGTGCAAGATCGGCATCATGCCCGGCTACATTCACAAGCCGGGCAAGGTGGGGGTGGTTTCCCGAAGCGGCACGCTCACCTATGAGGCGGTCTGGCAGCTCACCTCGATCGGCCTTGGCCAGTCGACCTGCGTGGGGATCGGGGGCGACCCCGTGAACGGTACGAGCCACATCGACTGCCTGCGCCTTTTCGAGGAGGACCCGGACACCGAGGCGGTGATCATGATCGGCGAGATCGGGGGGAGTGCTGAGGAGGAGGCGGCCCGCTTCGTCAAGGATCATATGTCGAAGCCCGTGGCGGCGTACATCGCAGGGGTCACCGCCCCTCCGGGGAAGAGGATGGGACATGCCGGCGCCATCATCTCCGGCGGCAAGGGGACCGCGACCGAGAAGGTGGCGGTTTTGAGGGAGTGCGGCATCAGCGTGGCGGATACGCCGGCCGAGATGGCCGAGGCGCTATTGAAGGTCTACAGACCGTGACAAGGGCCGCACCAAGGTGCGGCGGCGGAGAACGACATGAAGAAGAAAGAGAACCCGCGCTATCACGTCCTCTCGGTTCGGGTGAGCCGCGAGGACCGCGAAGCGATCGAGAAATTTTCCAAAGAGGTGAACATGAAGGTGTCGGACCTGATGCGGGAGGCGCTGCAGGACGTGGTTCCCTGGCAGAGCACCTCCTAGTCCGAGACAAGAGACTGCAGTGCATTTACAAGAGGAGCATAGTATGAAGAGAAGAATGGTAACCATAGACGGCAACACGGCGGCGGCCCACGTGGCGCACGCAACGAACGAGGTCATCGCCATCTACCCGATCACCCCTTCCTCGGTGATGGGAGAGATCTCCGACGCGAAGAGCGCGGTGGGGGAGAAGAACATCTGGGGAACGGTACCGCTCGTCTCCGAGCTGCAGTCCGAGGGTGGGGCGGCGGGTGCGGTGCACGGCGCGCTGCAGGCGGGGGCGCTCACCACCACCTTCACGGCGAGCCAGGGGCTTTTGCTGATGATCCCCAACATGTACAAGATCGCAGGCGAGCTCACCTCCACGGTCTTCCACGTCTCGGCGCGCGCCATAGCGACACAGGCGCTCTCCATCTTCGGTGACCATTCCGACGTCATGTCCTGCCGCTCCACCGGCTGGGCCATGCTCTGCTCCAATAACGTGCAGGAGGTGATGGACTTCGCGCTGATCGCCCAGGCGGCTACCCTGCGCTCCCGCCTCCCGTTCCTGCACTTCTTCGACGGCTTCCGCACCTCGCACGAGGTCCAGAAGGTCGAGGAACTCACCTTCGATGACATGCGCGCCATGATAGACAGGGACCTCGTCAACGCGCACCGCGCCCGCTGTCTCACCCCGGACCGCCCGGTGCTGCGCGGCAGCGCGCAGAACCCGGACGTGTACTTCCAGGGGCGCGAGACGGTTAACGGCTTCTATCCGGCCGCCATCGAGATCGTGGAGAAGGAGATGGAGCGCTTCGCCGCACTCACGGGGCGGAAGTACGCCACGGTGGAGTACGCCGGGGCGCCGGACGCGGAGCGGGTCGTCGTGATCATGGGCTCCGGGGCCGACACGGTGCAGGAGACGGTGGCCGCCCTCAACGCGCAGGGGGAGAAGGTGGGGGTAGTCAAGATACACCTGTACCGTCCCTTCCCGCTGAACGCCTTCGTGAAGGCGCTTCCCGCCTCGGTACGCCGCATCGCGGTGCTCGACCGCACCAAGGAGCCTGGTGCCTTGGGGGAGCCGCTTTACCTGGATGTCCGGACCGCGATCGGCGAGGGGATGGCGGCGGGGCTCACGAGTTTCGTCGGCTACCCGGTGGTGGTCGGCGGGCGCTACGGCCTGGGCTCCAAGGAGTTCACCCCGGCGATGGCCAAGGCGGTTTTCGACAACCTGAAGTCGGCCCAGCCGGTCAGTAACTTCACCGTGGGGATCAGGGACGACGTGACCGGCGCGAGCCTCGACTACGACAGCTCCTTTAGGACCGCCATGGACGGGACCTACGAGGCGATGTTCTTCGGCCTTGGCTCGGACGGCACGGTGGGGGCGAACAAGAACTCCATCAAGATCATCGGCGAGGCGACCGACAACTACGCCCAGGCCTACTTCGTCTACGACTCGAAGAAGGCGGGGACCATCACCACCTCGCACCTGCGTTTCGGCAGGAAGCCGATCAACGCGCCGTACCTGATCGACAACGCCGACTTCGTCGCGTGCCACAACTTCACCTTCCTCGAGAAGTACGACATGCTCGGCAAGGCGAAGCCGGGCGGCACCTTCCTCCTCTGCTCGCCGTTTTCGCACGACGAGGTGTGGGACAAGATGCCGGTCGAGGTGCAAAAGCAGATCATCGACAAAAAGCTCAGTGTATATACCATCAACGCCATCAAGCTTGCCGAGGAGCTGGGGCTTGGCGCACGCATCAACGTGATCATGCAGACCGCCTTCTTCAGGATTTCCGGGATCATCCCGCTCGAGACGGCGATCGCCGAGATCAAGGGGGCCATCAAGAAGAGTTACGGCAAGGCTGGGGAGAAGGTGGTGGCGATGAACAACGCCGCCGTCGACCAGGCACTTTTGAACATCCACGAGGTCGCCGTCCCCGCCGCTCCCTCGAGCAGCATCACGATGCCCGCGCCGGTAGGGGCCTGCGCGCCGCACTTCGTGAAGGAGGTGACCGGCCGCATCATCGCCGGGTTCGGCGACGAGCTTCCCGTTTCGGCCATGCCGATCGACGGCACCTTCCCGACCGCGACCTCGCAGTACGAGAAGCGCAACATCGCGGTGGACATCCCGGTGTGGGACGAGAAGCTCTGCATCCAGTGCGCCATCTGCTCCTTCGTCTGCCCGCACGCGGCGATTCGTGTGAAGGCCTACGACCCCTCCGCGCTCGCCGGAGCCCCGGACGGCTTCAAGTCGGCGGACTCCAAGATGCCCGACCTGAAGGATATGAAGGTCACCTTCCAGGTCGCCCCGGAGGACTGCACCGGCTGCGGCGCCTGCGCCCACAACTGCCCGGCGAAGGACAAGGAGAACCCGGCGCGCAAGGCTCTGGAGATGCGCTTCCAGCCCCCCCTGCGCGTGAAGGAGGCGGCGAACTACCACTTCTTCCTGTCGCTTCCCGACCTCGACCCCGCGCGGGTGAAACTCGACACGCTGCGCGGCAGCCAGCTGGTGCGGCCGCTCTTCGAGTACTCCGGCGCCTGCGCCGGGTGCGGCGAGACCCCGTACCTGAAGCTTCTCTCCCAGCTTTTCGGGGACCGAGCGCTCATCGCCAACGCCACCGGCTGCACCTCGATCTACGGCGGGAACCTCCCGACCACGCCCTGGGCGAAGCGCGCCGATGGGCGCGGCCCGGCCTGGTCCAACTCGCTCTTCGAGGACAACGCCGAGTTCGGCTACGGCATGAGGCTCGCCGTGGACAAGTTCAGCGAGGCGGCGCGGGAAATCCTGGAGCAACTGCTCGCTTCCCCGTGCTGTACCGACCTGCAGCCGCTCATGCACGAGATCCTCGCCAGCGCCCAGGAAGGGCAGGCCGAGATCGAGGCGCAGCGGGAGCGGGTGGCGCGCCTTAAGGAGGCGCTTGGTGCCTGCCGCGACGAGAAGGCGGCGGAACTCATGCCGATCGCCGATTACCTCGTTAAGAAGTCGGTGTGGTGTGTTGGGGGGGACGGCTGGGCCTACGACATAGGCTACGGCGGCCTGGACCACGTCATCGCCTCCGGCAAGAACGTGAACATCCTGGTGCTCGACACCGAGGTCTACTCCAACACGGGAGGGCAGGCCTCCAAGTCGACCCCGATCGGCGCGGTGGCCCAGTTCGCTGCGGGAGGGAAGGGGATGGCCAAGAAGGACCTCGGCATGATGGCGATGGCCTACGGCCACGTCTACGTGGCGAGCGTGTCTCTCGCAAACCCCGGGCAGGTGGTGAAGGCGTTCATGGAGGCGGAGGCGTACGACGGACCGTCGCTCATCATCGCCTACTCGCACTGCATCGCGCACGGCATCGACATGACCCGCGGCGTGGACGAGCAGAAAAAGGCGGTGTCGTCCGGTTACTGGCCGCTGTACCGGTACAACCCGGAGCTCACCGGCGCCGGAAAGAACCCCCTGCAACTGGACAGCAAGGCGCCGAGCACCAGCTTCGAGGAGTTCGCCGGCGGAGAGAATCGCTACAAGGTGCTCAAAAAGGTGAACCCGGAGGCGGCCGGGAAGCTCATGGAGAAGGCCGGCGCCTGGGCGGCGAGTCGCTTCGAGTACTACCAGAAGCTTGCGGCGCTCAGCTTCGGGGCGGAGGAATAACTATTAAATAGGGAAGGGCGCCTTGGGCGCTTTGCGGAAAAGGCCGGGGGGGACCCCGGCCTTTTCTCGTTTATTATGCCGAGGCGCCGGCGGCTGGGCGAATGATTATTCGCCCCTACAAAATATGAGAAGTGGCAAAAGAAAATTGACAAACGCCCCCACATGCATATTATCTTCAGCTTCGGAATTACCGACCTTTAGCCCCCCTGGAGGAGCGATGCGAACCTTCATCAAGCTGGCCATCTTTCTTGCCGCAGCCTTACCGTGCCTCGCTTCGGCCGCCACCTACCAGTGGCGCGACGACGCAGGGGTGTTGCACTTCACCGACGACTCCGACCGCATCCCGGAGAGGTACCAGAAACGGGTGACGGAAACCGATTCGGCCGCTGCCGAAAAGGGGGCGGCCCCGGCGCAAAAAAAGCAGGAGGCACCCGCCGCATCCGAGGCTTCCGGGAGCGCGGCGAAGCCCGCCGCCCAGCCCGTCGCGTCGACCACTCGCGCGACGCTGGAGGCCGAGCTGAAACGGCTGAAGGAGGCCCTCGTCCCCAAGATGGAAGAGCTTTCCCGGCTGCAGCACAAATGGATGGTTTCCAAGGGACGCACGCCGACCGCGAAGGAGATCGCGGAGTTCGAGAAGAAGCGCGCCAAGGGTAAGGCGACCTACGCGGACAACCCGTACGTGAACAAGAGCCCGCTCTCCTCGACGATACCGGCGCGCGTTGCCTACCGGGCCAAGCTCGAAGAGGTGCAAAAGGACGAGGCGCGGGTCGCTCAACTAGAGCAGGAACTGCAGGCGCTGAAGTGAGCCCCCGATCCGGTTGCAGGGGAGGGGGGCACGCAGCGCCGGCGGTCAGTGAGGCACGCATCGCGCGCCACATCCGGAGTCTCGAGGGGGTGAGGCATCCTGCGGCTGCTCCCGCCGCCCTCGCCAAGGCACAGGCCTACATCGAGGAGAACCTGCGCTCGCTCGAGTACCACGTCGGGCTGCACCCCTTCACCGACGGCGGGAAAACCTTCCATAATGTCATCGCGACCCGCACCGGGCGCTCGCTTCCCGGCAAAAGGGTCCTCGTCCTCGCGCACTACGACACGGTGGCGGGCTCTCCCGGGGCCGACGACAACGCAAGCGGTGTCGCCGTCATGCTGGAATTAGCCGCCCTGCTCGGCGATCTCGTCCCGGAAAGGACCCTGCAGTTCGTGGGGGTGAACCTCGAGGAAAACGCGGAGACGGAACGGTCGGGGAGCGGTCTGCGCGGCAGCAAGGCACTCGCCCGTTATGCGCGCGAAGAGGGGTGGGATATCGAGGCGGTGGTGGTCCTGGAGTCGGTGGCATTCGCCGGCGCGTCCGTGGTGCAAGAGGCTCCAGCCGGGGTGCCGGTCGAGGTCCCCGCTGTCGGCGATTTCCTCGCCGTGATCGCCAACGAGCGGTCACACCCCCTTGCCGTGCGCTTCGTGCAGGGGGCGGGGCAAGGGGGGCTGCCCGTGGTCCCCCTGGTGGTGCCCGGCAACGGCGAGATGTTGCCGGACACGAGGAGATCCGACCACGCCCCCTTCTGGGACGCGGGCTTTCCCGCCATCATGCTCACCGACACCACCAATTTCCGCAATCCGCACTACCACGGGGCAGGCGATACCTTCGAGACGCTCAACGTGCAGTTTGCCGCTGCCGTCTGTCGGGCGGTCGCCGCGCTCCTTACTGAGCTTGCCGGTTCTCCCGGCCGGTAAGACCCGCACCGACCTGCGCCTTCAGGGTCCCCAGCGGCTGCTTCGCATCCAACTCCAAAAACGACGCGAAGAGGTCGATGCGGCGTTTTTCTATCGTCTCCAGCAACCCCTCCCTGCCGGCCCCGAGGGCGACGCGCTCCCGGACGAGCCCTGCAAAAACATCCATATCATGCAGCTCTCCCAGAAGGTCCTGATAGCGCTTGAGGGTCCGCCTGGCTTCCTCCCCTTGGTCGGATAACAGCGGTGCCACGATCTCCAGGCGGTAGCGCAATTTCTTGACCGCGATCCGGAGCCGGTGCTGCGCCGCGGCGTCCTTTCCCTCCAACGCTGCCGGCAGGAGGGCTTCAGCCTGTGCGCCGCGCTCGGCAAACGCCGCGGCGGCAAAGGGCGGGAAGGGGTGAAACGGGTCCGCCTGCCGTCTCTTGAACGGGTTCGCGGGGCCGAACTTGAAATCCTTGCGCAGCGATGCGGCGTCGAAGCGCCTGAGGTCCTTTTGGAGCTGCAACCGGATCCGTCCCCCCTCCGCGATCAGCTCCTCCCGTAGCCGTCTTGCTTCCGGCGCTGCTTCCGTCGGTGCCTGCGACTCCAGCTCGGTGAAGAAGAGGGCGGCCTCGTCGGCGTTGCGCAGTTCCCCAAGCAGCCGGGTCAGCCCTCTCACCCGGTGCGAGAGGCGCCGCAACCTGCCGCGTGGGAGGATGGGCGCGAACAGGGCGAGTCCCTCGCGCAGGCGCCGGGAGGCGACACGCAAATCGTGCACGTCTTCCGCGTCGAAGCCTTGTACGGTCTTCTTGAAGAGGCGGAAAAACTCGTCCTGCAGCGCGTCAAGCAGTTTGAGACCGGCAAGCCAGAGGCGCGCCAAGCGAAGTTGCCGAGCGGAAATGGGTGTGCTTTTGACAGTCATAGCGATTACCTGGACTGGCAGTAGTATAACACCATCCTCTGATCAGGATAACCGCGCCGGTAACTGCGTGCCCAAATGTTGGACAACCTTTCCGCGAAGATAATAAGAAGAGCGTTGTGAAGCTCTACTGGACCTTGTTGATCGAGATGAGAAAATCCATGACTGCGAGGAGGTTGGTGAGCCTTCTGAAGAGTCTGTGCTTTTCCTGGGTGTCCCCCGTCGATTTAAACCTTGCCAGCAGCAGATGGTACTGTTCATAGGCCAGATCGAAGGCCTTTTTCTTTTTCAAGGTGTCGCTCCTCCCTTCTTGAGATAAAGGTTAAATATTTATAACCAATTGAACGGCGGGTGTCAAGGGGGATGCCTGTGCACAGGGGTGTTTTGCAAAAACAGCCGTTTTGAATTGGTAATTTTTAATCATATGCTATAGTGGGGCGGTTGTTCAATAAACGTCAGGAGGTTAGCCATGAAAAGAGCTCTTTCCATCATCGTCGGTGCCCTTGTTGCCGTTTCCTTCGCGGCAACGCTTTGGGCTGCGGACACCACAGGGACGGGTATGGACGGGAATGCTGGACCGGGAACCGGCATGTCTACCGGTGATCAAACCGACCAGGGAAATGCTGGTACGCACCAGACGAAGAAGACCAAGAAGAAGAAAAAGAAGAGGACGAAGAAGTCCAGGAAGCAGACCCGGAGAACGACCGGCATGGACAATAAGCCCAACTACGGCAAACCGGACCTGGGCGGGCCGAGCGGGAACATGGGGACCGGCGGAACCGGGCAAGGGACCGGAACCGACGGTACCACCGGACAGTAAGGCTCGCGCCGCGCAGAGGCCGTCCCGAAAGGACGGCCTCTTTCGTTGAAATGGGGCGTGCTAGGCGGAATCACCCGCCGGGGGGGGCAATACGCCCACAAAATCCGCCCGGGGTGAGCGGAGCGTAACGGAAAGTTCCCCTGCGCGCCTGACGTCCAACCGGAGGCCTTGGCGGCAGTCCTTTGGGAGCGCTCTAACGTCTTGATTTCTGTGGGGTAAATCGCCGGAGAGAGAAAGGGGACACGATAATTACAAAAAATGCGACTTCTGGTGCGACAATTGCTAGGAAATACTCGTAATCATTGCGAGAAGGGGATCAGGCCAGGGAGGAGCAATGGAAAGGGTGCTGGGAACGGTGGGGCGAAGCGAAGCAGAGGTGTACGAGCGGGAGAAAAGCGGCGCCCTTTTGACCTGCGTGGGCGTTTTGGCGGCGATCAATCTGGCGGTGCTGATGGTGGTGACGCAGCTCCCGATCACCTCGCCCGAGATCGAACGTCTGGTGCTCGGTGGGGAGAGCGTGCAGGCGCACCTCCAACGTGATCGTGCCGACGGCAAGCTCGCCTTTCAAAGCTGTGCGGGGGGAGGCTCCGTCAACTGCCATGGAAACGGGAGCCTCTCCGGCATCTAACCCGCGCTATTTTCCGTTAACCCGCCTTAGACCCACCTGAGACCTTCTCCGGCGACCGCCGAGCCGCCGTTGCCTCCTGATGCCACCGCCGTACCGCCGTTGCCGCCTTCGGCGCCTGCTTCCATACCCTCGACATCACCTTCCTTGCCTGAGTCGGAAAGCCCGAACTTCTTCATGCGGTAGCGCAGGGTATCCCTGCTGGTCTTCAAGAACTTGGCCGCCTTTGACTGGTTGCCGCCGGACTTCTTGAGCGCCAGTTGGATCAGCATCTTCTCGAGCTCCTCAAGCGAGATGCCGGTGGAGGGGAGCACGATATGCTCTCCGGCGAAGTCGGAGCTGATCACGCCGCCTGCCTCGCTTTCCCCTGCGGGGAGCCTGCACTGACGTATCTCCGGGCTCAGGAACTCGGGCGTCAGCACCTTCCCCTGCTCGAGCATCATGAGCCTTTCGATGCAGTTGCGCAGCTCGCGCACGTTGCCCGGCCAGTCGTACCTGGTGAGATACTCGAGCGTCTCCGGCGACGCGTTGGTCACGCTCCTGCCGTATTCCTCGTTCAAGGTCTCTATGAAGTACTGCACGAGCGACTCGATGTCCTCTTTGCGTTCCCGAAGCTTCGGGAGACAGATGTTCATCACGTTCAGTCGGAAGAAGAGGTCGCCGCGGAATTTACCTTCCTTCACCATCTTCGGGAGGTCCTGGTGCGTTGCGGTGATGATCCTTACGTTCGCCTCGACGTCCTCCTGCCCGCCGAGCCTTCTGAAGCGTTTGGTCTCGGTCGCCTTCAGGATCTTGGCCTGCATCGGATACGGCATGTCGCCGATCTCGTCCAGGAACACCGACCCCCCCTCGGCGAGCTCGAAGACCCCTTTCTGGCGCCGTGAGGCGTCGGTGTAGGCGCCTTTCTCGTGTCCGAAGAGTTCGTTCTCCAGAAGGTTTTCGGGAATCGAGGCGCAGTTGACCTCGATGAAGGGGGAGTCCGCGCGGGCGCTGTGGTAGTGGATCGCCTTCGCCACCAGCTCCTTCCCCGTGCCGCTTTCCCCGGTAATCAGCACCGTCTTGGCATCGGCGTCGGCGCAGATCTTGATCATCTTGAAGACCTCGATCATCTTGGGGCTGTTGCCGACCATCTTCTCCTGGTCCGACTTGCGGCGCAGTTCATTTCGGAAGTAGTCCACTTCCTTCTTGAGGCGCCGCTTCTCAAAGGCGCGCTCCACGACATGCTTCACCGCTTCCAGGTTGAAGGGCTTGCCGAAGTAGTCCTCGGCGCCGTCCTGCAGCGCCTGCACCGCCGAATCCGCGTTGGCGTACGCGGTGATCATGATGACGTAGAGATCCTCGTTGGCGGACTTGAAGCGCTTCAGCAGCTCGAGGCCGTTCACGTCGGGAAGGCAGATGTCCAGCATGACCAGGTCAGGCTTGAAGGTCTCGAATTTCTGGAGCGCTTCGCTGCCCGATGCCGCCGTGTCGACCTCGTAGCCGTCTTTTTTCAGGCTCGCCGCGAGCGACCATGAGATCAGCTTTTCGTCGTCAACAACCAGGATTCTGTTTTTGCTCATGTTGAACGTTCCTTCCTCAACCTGCAACGGGTGGGTGATGCTCGGCGGCGCTGGTAGCGGCCCAAGTATGGGAAAAGACTGCGGGGGCTCGACGCTTCTTGCGCAGCGAAAAGCCGGCCCATACTACCATTCATGTTAAAATTTGTGTATAGGTTTTTTGATATAAATACTGCGCTTGCCACCTATCGCGTCAACTGCTGGGTTATATCGCCATGTTTGTGTGGGGCAAATGCCCCGGCCGGTGCGTCATCTGCCCCGCCTGTGGTGCTGGTCGGGGGCTTTTACTTTTAATTTTGCCCCGTTGTGTTACAATTTCTTGCCGGTTGCGTTATTTCGCGCAGTTTGTGCGGGTTTTCCAGTAGCCCGGCGCGCGAAAGCCCGTGCCGACCCGGAGGCCTCACTTTTACCGGCGGGCGAAAAGGTGACCGTTTTCGGCGCCTTTAGCGCTCTGCCGCGCGCCTACGGAGGAGCGGCGGACCTTCATTCAGCCCGCTCCGGCAACCTCTTTCCTCATCGTACAGCACGATACGTGCCGACTTACCCCGCCCCGACGCCCGGTGCCGCACTCGTCTCCGCCCCCTCGAGCTCCCCGGTACGGCGGACACCGCCGCAGCGGATGGCAAGTTATGTGCATATGTCGTGCATGTATTGAAAAGGAGCGAGGTGGTTCTTATGAAAGTTATACGGATATTTTGCTGTCTCTTCCTGTCGGTTTTGTTCGGGGCGGCCTACTGCCACGGCTTCGACGGCACCGACTTCAAAGGTATCAAGAAACTTGCGGAAAAGGGAGACGCCGAGGCGCAGATGAAGGTCGGGGTGATGCTTTCCGCCGGGGTGGGCGTCGAGCAGGACCGGCTCGAGGGGCTCAAGTGGTACCAGAAATCGGCGGAGCAGGGGTACCCTGAGGGGGAGTGGAATCTCGCCTTCGTTTATATCCGCGGTGAAATAGTCCCGCAGGACTTCAAAAAGGCCCTCGAGCTCATGCAGAAGGCGGCAGAAGCGGGGCTTGCCGACGCGCAGTACGACCTTGGCATGATGTACCTGCAGGGGCTCGCCCTGCCGGCCCCGGACCAGGGGAAGGCCGAGGTGTGGTTCCGGAGGGCGTCGACTCAGGGGCACCGGGAGGCCAAAAGGGTTCTGAAGGAACTCGCCGCGGTTTCGACCGCAGAGCAGCAAAAACCGTAGGACGCTAGAGTCTCATTTCACTCAATCTGTTCTAGGAGCAGCAGATGTCCAGTACTCTCGAAGCACAAGACACCGAGCGCGCCGCGGCCGCGGCCTGTTTCGACTTCTCCCACATAGCCGGCGAACTCGAAGAGAGCCGCAGGCGCCTAAGCGCCGTCTTTGAAACGGTGCAGGTCGGCATCGTCATCATCGACGCGGAGACCCACACCATCGTCGACGCGAATCCCAAAGCGGTGGAACTGATCGGCATCGACAGGGAAAACATGGTCGGCGCCGTCTGCCACTGCTTCATCTGCCCCGAGAAGGTCGGCTCCTGCCCGATCACCGACCAGGGGCTGCGCATCGACAACGCCGAGCGGCGGCTTCTCAGGGGCAACGGCGAGACCATCACCATCGTGAAAACGGTGGCCAGGGTGAAACTGCACGGGCGGGACCACCTGGTCGAGAGCTTCCTGGACATCACGGACCGTAAAAAGGCCGAGGAGGAGTTAAGGGAGAGCGAGGAGCGTTACCGCGACATCCTGGACAACGCCAACGACCTCATCCAGAGCGTGGACGCCACCGGCAAGTTCATCTACGTGAACAGCGCCTGGAAACGCACCCTGGGCTACAGCGACGAAGAGCTCGCCTCGATGAACATCTTCGACGTGATCAAGCCCTGCTGCCAGAGCCACTGCGCAAACATGTTCGACCAGCTGAAAACCGGACAGAAGATACCCCGCGTGGAGGTGGAGTTCCTCGCCAAGGACGGCCGCAGCATCATCCTGGAGGGGAGCATCAACTGCAACACGAACGAGGGAGAGGCGATCAGCACGCGCGGCATCTTCCGTGACATCACCGAGCGCAAGCTGATGGAAGCGGAGCTCATGCAGAGCGAGGATCGTTACCGCAAGCTCTTCGAGAACGCGCCGGAAGCGATCGTGGTGCAAAGCGAGGGGCGCTACTTGTGCGCCAACAGGGAGGCGTCTCACCTCTTTGGTCTGGAGAGCCCCGAGGAGCTGGTCGGCAAGTCGATCTTTACCTTCGTTCACCCTGACTTCCACGGCATGGTGCTCGAGCGCATCCAGCAGATCAAGGTCACCGGCGAGGCCTCCCCGCTGCGCGAGTCGAGGATCGTGCGCAAGGACGGCGCGATTATCGACGTCGAGGCGACCGCGACCGGGATCATGTTCCAGGGGCAGGAGGCGATCCAGGTGATGCTTCGCGACATCACCGAACGAAAGCAGGTAGAGGCCCAGCGCAGGGAGCTGAATGCCCGGTTGGAGAAGATGGTCGAGGAGAAGACCCGGCACCTGAAGGAGGCCCAGGCCAAGCTGATCCAGTCGGAGAAGATGACCACGTTGGGCGAGGTGATCGCGGGTGCCGCGCACGAGCTCAACAACCCGCTGGCCGGAATCCTCGGGGCGATCCAGATGCTGCGCAGCAACGCACTCGCCCACCCGATCGACAGCGAGCTCATGGAGGGGATCGACGTGCTCGAGAGCATCGAGAGCGCCGCCGTTCGCTGCCAAAAGATCGTCGAGGACCTGGTCCGCTTCACCACGCAGGTGCGCTGCAACTTCAGCGAAATGGACATCAACCAGGTGCTCAGGGACACCCTTGAAATCATGGACGGTCCCTTCAAGGAGCAGAAGATCGAGGTGAAGCTGCATCTCGACCCCGCGGTCCCCCCCATCGAGGGAGACTTCGTGAAGCTCCTGGAGGTCTACGTCAACCTGCTGCAAAACGCGAAGAGCGCGCTCCCCAACGGCGGCAGGATCGACATCAGCACGAGGCTTATGACCAAGTACGGGGAGCAGCCCCAGCTCGCCGTTGTGATCAAGGACAACGGCTGCGGCATCCCGCCGCAGAACATGGGGAAGATCTTCGATCCCTTCTTCACCACGAAGCCCGCCGGGAAGGGGCCGGGGCTCGGCCTCACCGTGAGTTACGGCATCATCAAGCGCCACAGGGGGGACATCGACGTACAGTCGACGGTCGGCAAGGGGACCGAAGTCACGGTGACCGTGCCGATGCGGCAGCAAAACCGGTCGTCCCAGATCATCGGCTGAGCCCCGCACGGTGGATTTTCCGGCTCAACGTGTAAAGTGAGCTTAATTTCATTTGACTTTTCCCTCTCCATCTGGTTAATAGTCTGACCGATGGCAAGGCAAGCCGGCTACCTGGAGCGATCTCCGGGGCGGGTTCGAGCCGATCGCAAGCGCGCTATGCGGACAGCCGAAAAACTGGATAAACGATAATACTAAACCATCCGCGAGGATGGGACGGAAAGCCTATAGGGTCTCACCGAGACAGCCGGGTTGCCGAAATATCTAAGCTAAGATATCGGCAACCCGTTTTTTTTCGCCCGCTTTTAATGATCCCTCCCCAACCACCCCGGCGCCGAACCTGCGGACCGGAGGCGTTTTTTCCCTCCTTTACATCCATCACATTTTTCGTGTCGGGGCGCTTGCCACGGCAGGAGCTTTCCCATGCATGATGCGGCCAACGCCGAAATGACTTCTTTCCCCCCGGCCCGCGAGCAGCACGGTACCGGTTCGCCCCAGGACCAGGAGCGGCTCACGATGCTGAAGGAAGCGATCGACTCGCTCCCGATCGGGCTCGGGATCACCATCAGTGACACCGACGGCAGGATCGTCTACACGAACAACGTGGATGCGGAGATGCACGGCTACGCGCCGAGAGAACTGATCGGGAAGGAGGCGCGTATTTTCGCGCCGCGACGCGACGACGTCGTGCCGCGTGTAAGCCCCGCCAGCTTCTGCCTCTGGTCCAGAGAATGTCTGAACGTGCGCAAGGACGGCGCGGAATTCCCGGTGCAGCTCACCTCGCGTCCCATCAAGGACCAAAACGGGCGCTGCCTGGGTGTCGTCACCGCCTGCGAGGACCTTACCGCCCGGAAGCTTTGCGAGCAGCAGTTGGAAACCCTCGCCTACTACGATCCCGTCACCCGGCTCCCCAACCGGTCGCTGCTCATGGACCGCCTGCACCAGGCGCTCGCCCTGGCCGAGCGGGAGAACAGGGAGCTTGCCCTGCTCTTCCTCGACCTGGACAACTTCAAGCACCTGAACAGCTCGAAAGGGCACGAAAACGGAGACCGGTTCCTCCAGGAGGTGGCCGCCCGCCTGGCGGGCTCCCTCGGGGAGTCGAACACCCTGGCCCGGCTAGGCGGCGACGAATTCGTCATCGTGATCAACTCCGGCCCGGACGAGGTCGGAGTCGCGGCGATGGCCGCCAAGCTGCAGGAGCTCTTCACCGCACCCTTCGTCATCGACGGCGAGGAGCTCTACGGCAGCACGAGCATCGGCATCGCCCTTTACCCGGACGACGCGGTCGACGTCGAGAGCCTGCTGCGCTGCGCCGATGCCGCCCTTTACCAAGCCAAAAGCGAAGGGAAGGGGATGTTCCATTTCTTCTCCCAGGAGATGAACGAGCGCAACATGCGCCGTGCGGCCCTGGAAAACGGCATGCGCCAGGGGCTCGGGCGGGGGGAGTTCTACCTCCACTTCCAGCCCCAGTGGGACCTGAAGAGCTTCCGCCTGACGGGGGCAGAGGCACTTTTGCGCTGGCAGAGTCCCGAATTCGGCCTGGTGGGGCCGGACGAGTTCATCCCGATCGCCGAATCCAGCGGCCTCATCTTCGAGCTGGGGGAGCTGGTGCTGCATGACGCCTGCCTCCATGCGGCGCGCTGGTGCAGTATCTGTCCGCAGATGAAGATCGCGGTCAACATCTCCGGGAGGCAGTTCCGCCAGCCGGATTTTTTGCAGACCGTGGAGCGCCACATCGAGGCGACCGGGGTTCCCCCAAACTCGCTGGAGCTCGAGTTGACCGAGAGCGTCATCATGGAGCGCGCCGAGAGAAACATCGACACCCTGCGGGCCCTGAAAAAGATGGGGGTGCGCCTTAGCATCGACGACTTCGGCACCGGCTACTCATCGCTTAGCTACCTGAAGCACTTCCCCATCGACGCCATCAAGATCGACCGTTCCTTCATCGCCGAGCTGACGAGCGACAGCGACGATGCCGCCATAGCGGTTGCCATCATCTCGATGGCGCGCAGCCTCAAACTCAAGGTGGTGGCCGAAGGGGTAGAGACGAGTGAACAGCTCCACTTCCTGGCCGGCAGGAAGTGCGACGAGGCGCAGGGGTTCTACTTCGCCACACCGATGCCGGCGGAAGAGTTTGAAAACTACATAAGGGAGTTCTGCGGGCGCAGCGAAGTCGTTCATCCCCCTGCGTCCCGCTGAAACCCCAATCCAGAGGAGGTACATCCGTGTCGCTTAAGAGAAAAGCGCTTTTTGCGCTCATGCAGTTCGTTGCCTTGCCGCTTATGGTCCCCGAGATCCACGCATCCAACGTAGGGGTCGACGTCGACATCCACCTGGGGAACCAGCCCCGTCCCGTGATCGTGGCGCCCCCTCCCCCGGCACCCCGCCCGGTGATGGTCGCTCCGGCGCCTCCTGCTCCCTATTACGATGACGTCGAGGAGGACGTGGATTTCGTCTACCCGGAGCGGCTTGGCTTCTACGTCGCGGTCGGCGTACCGTACGACCTCTTCTACCTGAACAACGTCTACTTCGTGTTCCGCGACGGGCGCTGGTACCGCTCCCCGGACAACAGGGGGGGATGGTATCCGGTGCGGTACCGCGAACTGCCGCCGTCCTTGCGGCGCTACCGCATCGAGCGCATCCGCGAGTACCGTGCCCGCGAGTATGACGTGTACAGGCACGACCGCGACCATTACCGCGGTCGGCACCGCAGCGACAAGGGGTACTGGAAAGAGGTGCGCCACGAGGCAAAGGAGCAACGCAAGGAGGCGAAACGCTTCGAGAAGGAGCAGCGCAAGGAGGATAAGCGCTTCGAAAAAGAGCAGCGCAGGGAGGATAAGCGTTTCGATAAGGAGCAGCGCAGAGAGGACCGGGAATTTGACCGTGACCACCACGGGCGGTAGCGTGAACCGCTGCGGGTGGGCGGGGAGCGATCCCCTCTACTGTTCCTACCATGACCTCGAATGGGGAGTGCCGGTGCATGAAGACCGCCTCCTCTTCGAGTTCCTCACCCTCGAGGGGGCCCAGGCCGGGCTTTCCTGGATCACCATCCTCAGAAAGCGCGAGGCGTACCGGCGCGCGTTCGCGGCCTTCGACCCCGAGGCCGTGGCGCGTTTCGGCGCGACCGACGAGGAGCGCCTCATGGCGGACGCCGGGATCGTGCGCAACCGGCTGAAGATCTCCTCCACGCTCGGCAACGCCCGCGCGTATCTCACCGTGCAGGAGGAGTTCGGGAGTTTCGACGCGTACCTCTGGCGTTTCGTGGACGGCACTCCCGTGCAAAACGCCTGGCGCACCCTAAGCGAGGTGCCCGCGACGAGCGAAGTCTCGGACCGGTTGAGCCGCGACCTGAAAAGGCGCGGCTTCCGCTTTGTCGGGAGTACCATCTGCTACGCCTTGATGCAGGCGGTAGGGATGGTCAACGATCACACCGTCGACTGCTTCCGGTGGCAAGAACTGGGTCAACGCTGACCGGCAGGACTTTTCCCCCACAAGTAGAGTCTGCTGCAAAACCTTCCTTACCATTTGCACCCTCGCCCGATTTCGGGTAATTATGAAGGGTCGTTCCTCAAGCTTTTCACTTCCGCCATCTACGTCACGAGCCCTTCCGGATGCCCGCCCCGCGGCGTCCGCCTGCGTGCTCCATGAGGAGAACCCATGTTTCGTCGCACCAAGATCGTAGCCACCGTCGGCCCCGCCAGCGATTCGAAGGAGATGCTGGACACCCTGATCCACGCAGGTGTCGACGTTTTCCGCCTGAACTTCTCCCACGGCGATTACGCAACCAAGGTCCAGGTCATCGAAAACATCCGCACCCTTTCCAAGGAGCACGAGCACGCCGTCGCCATCCTTGGGGACCTCCAGGGACCGAAGATCCGCACCGGTCTCATGGCGGGGGGGGGCATGCCGCTTTCCGCCGGAAGCGAGGTCGTGGTCACAACGAGAGAGGTGCTCGGCGAGGGGAACCTGATCCCGACCATCTACCGCGGGCTGCCGCACGACGTGAAGCCCGGCGATCGCATCCTTCTGGACGACGGCCTCATGGAGCTCAAGGTGCTCGGCGTGGAAGGGGATGACGTCCGCTGCCTCGTAGTCACCGGCGGTCTTTTAAAGGATCGCAAGGGGATCAACCTCCCTGGCGCCAAGGTCTCGGCCCCGGCGCTCACCGAGAAGGACCGCGAGGACCTGCAGTTCTGCATGGAACAGCGCTTGGACTACGTGGCGCTCTCCTTCGTGCGCCAGGAGTCGGACGTTTTGCAACTGCGCGAGATCATCGACGCTGCGGGCTCCCCTTTGCGCATCATCGCGAAGATCGAGAAGCCCGAGGCGGTGCTCAACTTCGCCGCCATCCTGCGCGCCTCCGACGGCGTCATGGTGGCCCGCGGCGACCTGGGGGTCGAGTTGAACCCGGAGAAGGTGCCCCTCATCCAGAAGCGCATCATCCGAAGCTGCAACGAGGCGGGAAAGCCGGTCATCACCGCGACCCAGATGCTCGAGAGCATGGTCAACAACCCGCGCCCGACCCGTGCCGAGACCTCGGACGTCGCCAACGCGATCCTCGACGGCACCGACGCCATCATGCTCTCGGCCGAGACCGCGTCCGGGAAATACCCGGTGGAGGCGGTCTCCATGATGGTGCAGGTGGCGCGCGACATCGAGAACGACCCGCAGCTCATGGCGCAGTGCTGCAAGGGGCCGGACGGCAAAAACGGCCTCCCCAACATCTCCGAGGTAATCGGCATGGCCGCCTGCCGTGCGGCGGAAAGCGTCAAGGCCGCCGCCATCCTCGCCTTCACCCAGACCGGGAGTACGGCGGCGCTGGTCTCGAAGTACCGTCCCGCCCAGCCCATCATCGCGGTGACCCCGTCGCAGGAGGTGCGCCGCCGGCTCGCCCTGTACGCCGGGGTGCACGCCCTTAGGGTCGACATCGAGGGGGACACGGAATCGCAGATCCTCTCGGTGGAGGCCGCGGTGCTCGATACCGGCTGGCTCAAGAAAGGGGAACTCGTAGTCATAACCATGGGGAGTCCGCTCTCAAGCCCGGGCACCACCAATCTGATGAAGGTGCACCGCCTGCATGAGCCAGGCGCACGTTCCGGGCGATGATGGGAGAAGGGAAGTCACCCCGGCGACGTGCCGGCAAAGGCCCCTGCTTTACTTGATTTAACCTTGCACTGGTGAGGGGTCGGTGTTATAAATATTCGCGATTGCTCGCTTGAGCATCTGCGTTGCGCCTGTGATGGCCGGCTTTATGTCTTACCGTCGCGGCGTATCGAGGGTTTAGTCCAAATGGCTAGACCCTCTTTCATTATCTTTGTCATGGAGGTCACTCTGTGAGTGTCATTCTCGTTACCGGCGGGGCCGGTTACATAGGAAGCCACGTCGTGCGTCAGCTCTCCGAGGCCGGGCACGAGGTGGTGGTCTATGACAACCTCTCCACCGGTTCTGCGGACGCCCTGATCCATGGGGAGCGCCTGATCGTCGGTGAGCTGGCCGACCAGGCGAAGATCCGCGAGGTGATCAGGGATACCGGCTGCAAGTCGGTGCTGCACTTCGCCGCCGCCATCATCGCCCCCGAGTCGGTGCATCTGCCGCTCAAGTACTATTCCAACAACACGCGCAACACCCTGAACCTCTTGCAGGCCTGCGTCGAGCAGGGGGTGGAGCGTTTCATCTTCTCCAGTACCGCCGCGGTCTACGGCATGCCCGAGGGGGGGAGCGCCTCGGAGACGAGTGCCACCGCCCCCATCAACCCCTACGGCACCTCGAAGCTCATGAGCGAATGGATGCTGCGCGATGCGGCCTTCGCGCACGGCTTCTCCTACGTGGCGCTGCGCTACTTCAACGTCGCCGGGGCCGATCCGAAGGCGCGCATGGGGCAGCGCACCCCTGAGGCGACCCACCTAATCAAGGTGGCCTGCCAGGCGGGGCTCGGTGCGCGCGACGGCGTCTCCATCTTCGGCACCGACTACGCGACCCCCGACGGCACCGGCATCCGCGACTACATCCACATCGAGGATCTCGCCTCGGCGCACCTGGCCGCCCTCTCGTACCTTGAGAAGGGGGGTACCTCGGACGTGATCAACGTGGGGTACGGCGCGGGAAGCAGCGTGCGCGAGGTGATCAGGGTGGTCAAGGAGGTAAGCGGCGTCGACTTCAAGGTCACCGAGGCGCCGCGCCGCCCGGGCGACCCGGACAGCCTGGTCGCCGTGGCGGACAAGATCCGCAGCGTGCTCGGGTGGACACCCAAGTACGACGACCTGCACACCATCGTGGCGGACGCCTGGCGCTGGGAAAAGAAACTGTTCGAGTCCCGCCGTTAGAAGGGGCGCGAGAAAGGGAGATGGCATGATCAAGAGCATGACCGGATACGGCAAAGGGGAGGCAGCCCACGAGGCGGGGCGCTTCATCGTGGAGGTGCGCTGCGTGAACCACCGCTACGGCGAGGTGACCGTGAAGCTTCCCCGGGCGCTGATGCAGTTCGAAAACGAGATCAAGAAACGGGTGGGTGAGCGGCTCGTGCGCGGCAAGATCGACGTCTTCATCCAGGTCGAGAACGCGGTGGCCCTTGGGGTTCCCACCCCGAACCTGCCGCTTGCGCGGGGGTATCTGAAGGCGTACCAGACCATCGGCGAGGCACTAGGTCTTTCCGGGCAGGTTGACCTATCTCTCATCGCGGCCCAGCGTGACGTGGTCACCGTCGCCGCCGAGGCCGAGGCGACCCTCGAGGAGATCCCGCAGGAGCTCGTCGCAGCGGTGGACGATGCGCTGCGCCGGGTGGACGAGATGCGCCTTTTCGAGGGGGAGTCGCTCTTCGGCGACTTCAAGAAGCGTCGTGAGACATTGGACCGGCTGATCGGGCAGGTGGGGGAGCGCGCGCCGCTCGTGGTCTCGGAATACGCACAGCGCCTGAAGGAGAGGATCGCGCAGCTTTTGGGCGAGGGGAGTCTCCCCGAGGAGCGCATCGCGCAGGAGGTCGCCGTCATGGCCGACAAGTGCGACGTCACCGAGGAACTCGTGCGCCTTTCGAGCCACCTGCGCCAGTTCGACGAGACCCTCGCGCAGAGCGAGCCGGTGGGTAGAAAGCTCGACTTCCTGCTCCAGGAGATCAACCGCGAGGTGAACACGATCGGCTCGAAGGCGAACGACGCCCAGATGGCCGCGTGCGTGGTGGAGTTGAAGGCGGAGCTCGAGAAGATCCGTGAACAGGTGCAAAACATAGAGTAAGGCAGACTTTACAGGTCGCTGGGTCCGCCGTCACGGTTTGTAGCGGATCCCGACACTGAGAACGGGTGAAACGATGAAACGTGAAGGCGTGCTGTACGTGATTTCGGCTCCTTCGGGGGCGGGTAAGACCTCGCTCTGCAAGGAAATAATTGACATATTCCCCAACTTGCGGCATTCTGTCAGCTACACGACGCGCCCTCCCCGAAACGGCGAGGTGCACGGGCGTGATTATTTTTTTGTGGGCAAGGAAGAGTTCGACCGGATGGTGCAGGAGGGGGAGTTTGCCGAGTGGGCCGAGGTCCACGGCAATTTCTACGGCACGTCGCTCGCCACCCTCAAGGAATCCCGCTCCGAGGGGATCGACCTGATCCTCGACATCGACTGCCAGGGTGCGCGGCAGCTCAAGGCGCGTTTCGAAAGCGGGGTCTACATCTTCATACTCCCGCCCAGCATCGAGGAGCTCAGGCGCCGCCTGGACAACCGCTCCTCCGACTCTCCGGAAGTCATTGAGCGCCGTATAAACAACGCCGCCGGTGAGATCAAGGAAGCGCGCTGGTACGACTACATCATCGTCAACGACAAGTTCACCGAGGCCCTGGAACAGCTTAAAAGCGTGCTGGTAGCCGAACAGTGCCGCACCACCCGTCTTCTGCAGGGACTTTCCAGGCTTTTCTCGATCTAGAAGCTACGTAAAATCACAAAGGGGATTTCATTTATGGCAAGGGTTACCGTAGAAGATTGCCTTGAGAAGGTGGACAACCGCTTCCTCCTGGTCATGCTCGCCTCCAAGAGGGTGAAGCAGCTTTTCAAAGGCGCGAAGCCGCTCATCGACAACAGGGGCGCCAACAAGAACGTGGTCGTCTCCCTGAGGGAAATCGCCGCCGGCAAGATCGGCTGTGAGATCGGCAAGAAGGGTCGTTAGTAGATCGGAGGGGGAGTCGCGCGAAGCGGCCCCCCTTTTTTGAACCTGCAGGGGCTATCGGCTCACGGGGACTGTGGCCCCGGGCTGTTAGCCCCTTCTTTTTCAGTTAAAACGGACGCGATGATACGACTGAACGACATACTCGATAAGGTTTCCGCCTACAACCCGGGCGCGAACCTGGACCTTTTGCGCAAGGCCTATGTCTTCTGCGCCAAAGTGCACCAGGGGCAGACGCGCCTCTCCGGTGAGCCGTACCTGATCCACCCGATGGAGGTGGCGGGGATCCTGGCCGATCTGAGGCTCGACCTTGCCGCCGTGGTGACCGGCCTTCTGCACGATACCGTCGAGGACACCCTGACCACCCACGAGGAGCTGGAGTCGCTCTTCGGCGAGGAGGTGGCGCGGCTCGTCGACGGGGTGACGAAGATCGGCAAGATCCACTTCAAGACCAAGGAAGAGAGCCAGGCGGAGAACTTCCGCAAGATGCTCCTTGCCATGGCCAACGACATCCGGGTCATTCTGGTGAAGCTCGCCGACCGCCTGCACAACATGCGCACCCTGCAGTACCAGCCCGAACCGAAGCAGCGTACCATCGCGCGGGAGACGCTGGACATCTACGCCCCGATCGCGAACCGGCTCGGCATCTCCTGGGTGAAGGGGGAACTCGAGGATCTCTCGTTCCGATACCTGGAGCCGCAGCTTTACTACGATCTCGCCTCCAAGGTCGCCAAGAAGAAGCAGGAGCGCGAGTCCTACGTCTCCACGGTGAAGGAGATCATCAAGAAGCAGCTCGAGGAGCACGGCATCAAGGGGGACGTCTCCGGGCGCTCCAAGCACCTCTACTCCATCTACCGCAAGATGCAGAGCAGGAACGTCGACATCGACGAGATCTACGACCTGATCGCGATCCGTGTCTCGGTGGATGACATCCGCGAGTGCTACGAGGTGCTCGGCATCATCCATTCCACCTGGAAGCCTATTCCCGGCCGCTTCAAGGATTACATCGCGATGCCGAAGGGGAACATGTACCAGTCGCTGCACACGACGGTGATCGGCCCCTACGGCGAGCGGATGGAGGTGCAGATCCGCACCGTCGACATGCACCGGGTCGCCGAGAGCGGCATCGCAGCGCACTGGAAGTACAAGGAAGGGAAGGGGTACGACGAGAAGGAGGTCCGTCACTTCACCTGGATCCGGCAGCTCTTGGAGTGGCAGCAGGAACTCGCCGATTCCAAGGAGTTCATGGACACGGTGAAGGTCGAACTCTTCCCGGAGGACGTTTTCATCTTTACGCCTAAGGGGGACGTGAAGGGATTCCCGAAGGGGTCGACACCGATCGACTTCGCCTACTCGGTGCACACCGACGTGGGGCATCGCTGCGTCGGTGCCAAGGTGAACGGAAAGCTCGTGCCCTTGAAGTACGAGCTGAAGACCGGCGACATCGTCGAGGTGATCACCTCTCCGCACCACACCCCGAGCAAGGACTGGCTGAAGATCGTCAAAAGTTCGCGGGCGCGCAACAAGATCAGGGCATGGGTGAAGACCGAGGAGCGCCTCAGAAGCATCACTTTGGGGCGCGAGATCTGCGAGAAGGACTTCCGCCGCTACTCCCTGAACCTCGGCAAGCTGCAAAAGAGTGGCGAGCTGAAGAAGGTAGCCCAGGAGTTCGGCTTCCAGACCGAGGACGACCTGATGGCCTCGGTGGGTTACGGAAAGCTCTCCGCGAACCAACTGCTCGGCAAACTCCTCCCCGCCGACAAGCTCGAGGCGGCCAAGGAGCAGAAGGAAACCCGCATCGGCAAGGTGATTGGTGCGCTGAAGGGAAAATCCTCCTCCGCCATCCAGATCAACGGCGTCGAGGACGTCCTGGTGCGTTTCGGCAAATGCTGCAACCCGCTTCCCGGCGACGAGATCACCGGCTTCATCACCCGCGGGCGTGGCGTCACCGTGCACACCGCGGACTGCCCCTTTGCCATGGCGCTCGAGCCCGAGCGGCGCATCGAGGTCGCCTGGAACAAGGGTAAGAAGAGCGCGCTGCCGGTGAAGATCCGTGTGGTGTGCAACGACGAGAAGGGGATCCTCGCCAACATCGCGACCGCCATCACCAACTGCGAGGCGAACATCTCGAGCGCCTCGATCCAGAGCACCCTCGATAAGCGTGGGGAAAATCTTTTCGAGGTCGACGTGACCGATCTTGACCACCTGAAGAAGGTGTTCGCCGCCATCATGAAGGTGAAAGGGGTCATCAAGGTGGAGCGGCTTAAGAGTTAGCAGTAGAAGAAATAGTGAAGGAGGAAGGCATGAAGGAAATTATCAGCACGGAAAACGCGCCCAAGGCGATCGGGCCTTACTCCCAGGGTGTGAAGGCGGGGGGCTTTCTCTTTCTCTCCGGCGCGATCGCGCTCGACCCGGCGACCGGTGAGGTCGTGCAGGGGGGCATCGTGGCCGAGACCGAGCAGGTGATGAAGAACATCGGGGCGCTTTTGTCGGCCGCAGGGCTCGGTTTTCAGGACGTCGTGAAGACCACCATCTACCTCGCCAACATGGCGGATTTCGCCACGGTGAACGGCATCTACGGCGGCTATTTCCAGGAAGCGGCGCCGGCCCGCAGCACCGTGGAGGTGAAGGGGCTGCCGCGCGGCGTCCTCGTGGAGATCGAAGTCACCGCCCTTTGCCGCTAGCGGAACCCGGACAAAAATAAAGCCGCCGGCGCATGATGCGCCGCGGCTTTAGGGACTGTGCGGAAGATCTTCTAGAGAGCCTTGGTGACGTGACCGGAGCGGATGCAGCGGGTGCAGACCTTGATGCTCCTGACGGTACCGTTTTTCACGGCCTTGATCTTCTGCAGGTTCGGGCGCCAAATTTTGCTGGTCTTGTTGTTGGCGTGGCTAACGTTGTTCCCGAAGCTAGGGCCTTTACCGCAAATCTCGCATATTCTGGACATTCTTTGTACCCTCCGGTGATTACTGAAGTCGTAACTATTAACAGAATCGCGCCGCCGATGCAAGGAAAAAGTTGGCGGCTTGTCGTTTTTTCAGGTGCTAAATCATGGCTTTATTGAAGGGGATAGTCTCCCTACTCGTGCTGATACTGATCGTTTTGAGTGTGCTGTTCGTGGACTTCGTGTACAAGACCTTCTCTCTTGCGCCGCGCGATGTGAAGGCGGACGCCATCGTGGTCCTGACCGGCGGGCGCGGCCGTGTCGAGGAAGGGGTGCGGCTGTACCGGGCGGGGCAGGGGAAGAAGCTCTTTCTGATCGGGGTCGACCCGTCGGTCAAGAAGCGGGAGTTGTACAAGGGGGAAGGGGCCGGGAACGTCTACCTGGAGCAGTCCTCGCGCAATACCCTGGAGAACGCCATCTACGCGCGCGACCTCATCATGAAGCACGAGGTGAAGTCGATTAAGCTGATCACCTCGCGCTACCACATGAAGCGCTCCACGATCCTTTTCAGGAACGCGCTCCCCAAAGACGTGGCGATCTACCCGCACCCGGTAGACTCCAGCAACTTAAAGGAAGAGTGGTGGAGCCATTCCGGGAGTTTCAAACTTCTCTTCTCCGAGTTCTACAAGTACTGCATCCTCCGTTTCTTCTTCATGTTCGCCCCCGGCGAGCTGCGACCCATTCTAGGCAACACCTAGAGACACTCACGCAAAGCCGCAAAGGCGCAAAGAAAAACCAAGCGGAAAAAACAAACAGGGATGAAGGGGATGCAGGGGATAAAACCAAAGACTGGTTTTTGTTTATCCCCTTTATCCCATTCATCCCTGTTAAACGTCGTGCCTTGTTTTCTTGTGTCTTTGCGTCTTTGCGTGAGCCAGGTTTACTCCGCCTTTTCCTCGATCCTCGGGAAGAGCGCCTCTGCCTTGGCGATGGCGGTGCCGGGTTTCAGCCCGCCCCAGGCAAGTCCCTCGGCGCTCGCCTCGTCGGAGCCGACGAGGCAGGAAAGCCCTTTCTGCGCCGTCTTCGGCATGAAGGCGGAGAGAAGCGTGTACACGATGCGCTGGCTCTCGAGCATGTAGTACATGACCGTGGAGAGACGCTCGCGCTTTTCCGGGTCCTTCGCGAGGGTCCACGGGGCGGTCTCGTCGATGTACTTGTTGCCGGCGGAGATCACCTCCCAGATCGCCTGCAGGGCGCGGCTGAAGGCGAGCTCGTCGATGAAGCCGTCCACCTGCCCGATCATCGCCACGGTCTTCTCGCGGTACGCCTTGTCCAGCTCGCTCTCCTCGCCCGGGGTCTGCAGCACACCGCCGAAGTACTTGCCGAGCATCGCGGTGGAGCGGTTCAGCAGGTTGCCGAGGTCGTTCGCGAGGTCGGAGTTGATGCGGTGGATGAGCGCCTGATGCGAGAAGTCGCCGTCGAGACCGAAGGGAACCTCGCGCAGCAGGAAGTAACGCACCGCGTCGACGCCGTACTTGTCGATCAGCATGTTCGGCTCGACCACGTTCTGCAGGCTCTTGCTCATCTTCTGACCTTCGACGGTCCACCAGCCGTGGGCGAAGACCTTACTCGGGATCGGGAGACCGGCGGCCATCAGGAAGGTGGGCCAGTAGACGGTGTGGAACCTAAGGATGTCCTTGCCTATCAGGTGCACGTCGCAGGGCCAGTACTTCTCGAAGTTGCCCCCTTCCTCGGGGTAGCCGAGCGCGGTGATGTAGTTGGTGAGCGCGTCGAACCAGACATAGACTACGTGCTTGTCGTTACCCGGGACTGGGATGCCCCACTGGAAGGTGGTGCGGGAGACCGAGAGATCGCGCAGGCCTTCTTTGACGAAGGAGATGATCTCGTTTCTGCGGCTCTTGGGCTGGATGAAGTCCGGGTTCGCCTCGATGTGGGCGAGCAGCTGGTCCTGGTACTTGCTCATCCTGAAGAAGTAGGACTCCTCCTTCAGCTTCTCGGTCGGGCGGTTGCAGTCCGGGCACTTGTAGTCGATGAGCTGGGTCTCGGTCCAGAAGGTTTCGCACGGGGTGCAGTACCAGTCCTCGTACTCGCCGAGGTAGATGTCGCCTTTCTCCATGACCCGCTCGAAAAGGACGGACACCCCTTTCTTGTGCCGCTCCTGGGTGGTGCGGATGAAGTCGGTGTTGGAGATCTCCAGCTTCTCCCACAGCGACTGGAAGCGCTTCATGACGCGGTCGGCAAGCTCGAGCGGAGTCTCACCCGCGGCGTTGGCGGCCTTTTCGACCTTCTGGCCGTGCTCGTCGGTGCCGGTCAGAAAGAAGACGTCAAACCCCTTGAGTCGCTTGTAGCGCGCCAGCACGTCCGCGGCCAAGGTGGTGTAAGCGTGCCCTATGTGCGGGACGTCATTTACGTAGTAGATGGGGGTGGTGACGTAAAAAGCCGGTTTCATTGTGGTTTCTCCTTTTTTCTTTCCTTGACGTCGACGGGCCGATTGCGGCGCTGCTTGCCGGGCCCCTGGGCCTTGCCCTTGTCGCCCCCCTGCTGCTCACCTTTTTGCTGCGGCGGTTTCTTCACGCGGTCGCTCACGTTCTCTGGCGCGATCTCCTCCCCCTTGAGGGTGACCAGCGAGTCGTCCGTGGTTTTAAGGGTTACCGTCTGATCCAATACGTTGACCTTCACCACCTCGCCGTCGACGCAGCCGCACTGCACGCGCTTGCCGCACTTCGGGAGCCCCTTTCTCAGGTTGCAGTAGGTCTCGAACTCGTAGGAGAGGCAGCACAAGAGCCTGCCGCACTGACCCGAGATCTTGCTAGGGTTGAGGGCGAGGTTCTGCTCCTTCGCCATCTTCACCGATACCGGCTCGAACTCCCTGAGGTACGAGGAGCAGCAGAGCTCGCGGCCGCAGATGCCGATGCCGCCGACCATCTTCGACTCATCGCGCACGCCGATCTGGCGCATCTCGATCCTCGTGTGGAAGGCGTGGGCCAGGTCCTTCACCAGCTCGCGGAAGTCGACGCGGCCGTCGGCGGTGAAGTAGAAGATCGCCTTTGAGCCGTCGAAGAGGTACTCGACGCGGACCAGCTTCATGTCCATGCCGCGTTCCTTGATGCGGGAGAGGCAGAACTTGTGCGCCTCCTTCTCCTTCGCCGTGTTGGCGGCGAGGGTTGCGAGGTCGGCGAGGTCGGCCAGACGCTGTATCGGCTTGAGCCCTTCGGGGACGAGCGAATCCTCCACCTCGATGGGGCCGGCGACGACCTGGCCTATGCTTTTACCCCGTTCGGTCTCCACGATGACGCGGTCACCCGGCTTGACGCTGGTCTTGCCGGAGCTGAAGTCGTAGAGCTTCCCAGCGGTGGTGAATTGAATCCTTACGATCTGTGCCAAAAATGCCTCCAAAGAGAAAACAGGTCTTGAACCTGTGGTTTGTGTCGGTGCTGCAAAGAAACGCGATGCGGTTTTACCGCTCCGCGAGGCGCATGAAGAAGACCTCGAGGGCGAGCCTCGCGTTCACGTTGCGCACGAGCATCCGGCGCGTGGCGACCAACTGCTCGATCAGGTCGATGATGCGTTGCTGCGGGCTGCGCTCCGCCTCACGGGCCACCAGGTGCGCAAGGTCTGCGTTGGCAAGCGCCTCCGGGGTGGAGCGGTAGATGAGCACGTCGCGCAGAAAGGAGAGGAGCAGCTCGAGAAAGCCGGGGAGCCCCTCCTTGTCGGCGGCGAACTCCTCCGCCGCGGCGAAAAGCGCGTTCACGTCTTTCAAGTTCAGCGCGAGCACCCGCTCCAGGAAGTTCACCCGTCCCTCGAGCACGCCGTCGGTAGCGACTTCCACCGCACGCTTCAGGCTGCCGCCGGAAAGGGAAGCGGCGACGCGGGCCGCGTCCGCCGGGAACTGCTCGCGCAAAAGCCGCGCTTCGACCATCTCGGCCGGCAGCGGCTGGAAGTCGAGCGTCTGGCAGCGGGAGAGTATGGTCTGCAGGACCGCGGAGCGCTCGGCGGTTATGAGGATCATCAGCGCGTTGCCCGGCGGCTCCTCCAGGGTCTTCAAAAGGGCGTTCCCCGAAGAGAGGTTCAGCTTCTCTGCCCCGTCGATGATGCACGCCTTCTTGGGTGCCTCGAAGGGGCGGTAGGCGAGCTCCTTTTGCAGCTCACGGATCTGGTCGATCTTTATGAAGGCGCCGTCCGGTTCCAGGATATGGAGGTCCGGGTGCTGGCCGTTCGCGATCTTCCTGCAGGAGGGGCAGACGCCGCAGGCGTCCTCCTTGCCGCAGAAGACGGCCTGCACCATGGCAAGGGCCGTCTTTTTCTTGCCGCACCCCTCGATGCCGGAGAAGAGGTAGGCGTGCGCCACCCGCTCCAGAGCGATGGAGCGTTTCAGCACCGAGATGGCCCGGTCCTGCCCTATGACTTCGGAAAATGGCATCGGCTACGCCCCGAGCGCCGCTTGGGCTGCCGCGGGAAGGCGCTTGGCCAGCGCGGCCAGCATCAGTTTCTCGGTGGCGGCCACGTCGCCGGAGCCATCCACAATCACGAAACGCTCGGGCTGCGCCTTGGCCAAGGCGAGGTATCCCGCGCGCACCCGCTCGTGGAAGCGCACCGATTCCAGCTCGAAACGCTCCTCGCGCGCGCCGGAGGTGGCCTCGATGCGGGAGAGCGCGCGGGCAAGCCCGATCTCCACCGGGCAGTCGATGAGCACGGTGAGCGCCGGCTGCACGCCGGAGGTGGCGAGGCCGTTCAACTGCCCGATCACGGCGAGGTCGAGTTCACGCCCATGCCCCTGGTAGGCGAGCGTCGCGTCGGTGAAGCGGTCGCAAAGAACCGTCTCGCCGCGCTCGAGCGCCGGGGCGATCACCTCCTGAACGTGCTGCGCACGCGCGGCGGCGTAAAGAAGGAGTTCGGCAAGCGGCGTGATGGCGCTGTTCTTGGCATCGAGCAGGATGGCGCGCATCTGGTCCGCGATCGGGCAGCCGCCCGGTTCGCGCGTCGCGACCACCTTCTGTCCCGCAGCCTGGAGACGCTCCTTCAGGAGCCTCAGCTGGGTCGTTTTGCCGCACCCTTCAACGCCTTCAAATGTAATGAAAAAGCCCATGTCGCTGGTCTCATGATCTCTTATAAAATCACTGAATTATATGGGAGGGGTGATCATTATGCAAGATTTAAATGCCCGTCCTGAGCCGGGTTGCACCGGTTTCAGCCGCCTCTGGCGCGGAGTTGCCGCGGCCGTTACTGGCATAGGTTCATTGCTGCGCTGGTCGAGTTCACGCAGAAGCTTATTGCCATGCCGAAAACCTTTGACTATAGTTGCCTCAAATTAAGGAGAAACGTGGGCTTTATCATGAGCGAGATCCAGGAAGATAAGATGCAAAAAGTGGAGAAGCGGCTGAACTACCGGTTCGCCAAGCGCGAACTTCTGGAAGAGGCGCTCACCCACCGCACCTACGTGAACGAAGCGGGCGGCAAGGACAACCAGCGCCTGGAGTTTTTCGGGGACGCGGTACTTGATTTTCTCCTCTCGGACCTCTTGCTCGCGCGTTTCCCGCAAAGCAGGGAAGGGGAGCTCACCAAGATGCGCGCGGCGCTCGTGGACGAGGTGAGTCTCGCCCGCATCGCCGGCAGCCTCGAGCTCGGCGCGTCGCTGCGCCTTGGTAAAGGGGAGGAGAAGGGGGGCGGGCGTGAGAAACGCTCGCTTCTGGCCGACGCCTTCGAGGCCCTTCTCGCCGCGGTCTACCTCGACGGCGGCATCGACGCGGTGCGCGCCATCGTGCACGGGCTCTTCGAGCCGCTCCTCTCCTGCCCGGAGATCCTGAGCGGACGCGACACGAAGACGGAACTGCAGGAGCGTGCCCGGCTTCTTCGCGGCGAACTGCCGCGCTACCAGCTGAAAGAGGCGAGCGGCCCGGACCACGACCGGCGCTTCAGCGTCGAGGTGTACATCGGCGACGAGCTCATGGGGGAAGGGGTGGGGCGCACCAAGAAGGAGGCCGAGCAGGATGCGGCCCGCGCCGCGGTGCAGCTTCTCAAGGGGAAGCCTTGAGGCCGCTGTTCGTCCCTTTCTTCATCCCGCACCTTGGGTGCCCGCACCGCTGCGTTTTTTGCGACCAGGAGAAGGTGGCGGGTGCGCGGGGCGTCCTTCCCACCCCGGCTGAGCTCCTCTCGCGCATCGAGGAGTACCGCGCCGGCGCCCCCGGGCGCAGCCTCGAGGCCGCCTTTTATGGCGGGACCTTCACCGCGCTCCCGCTGCCCGATCAGGAGGCGCTCCTCGCCCCTCTGCAGCCGCTTCTCGAGAGCGGGCTCCTCGCTTCGGTCCGTCTTTCGACCCGCCCCGACGCGGTGGACGCGGGGACGGCACTTTTTCTGCGTGAACGTGGCGTCGCGACCGTCGAACTCGGCGTCCAATCCATGGACCCCGAGGTGCTTGCGCTTTCCGGGCGCGGCCACGGGGTCGCCGAGGTGGAACTTGCCGTGGCGGCCCTCAAAGAAGCCGGCATTGCGGTCGGGATCCAGCTCATGCCCGGGCTTCCCGGCGACACGACGGAGCGCTCGCTCGCCACGCTGCGCGCGGCCATCGCCCTTCGCCCCTCCTTCCTGCGCATCTATCCCACCCTCGTCATAGAGGGGACCGAACTCGCCGAGCGTTACCGGTGCGGGACCTACACTCCGCTCGCACTCCCGGACGCGGTATCCCTTTGCAAGGAGATGCTCATTACCGCCGCGCGGGCCGGGATCCCGGTGATCCGCATGGGGCTTCAGCCGACGGCCGAGCTGGAGCGCCCCGGCACGCTCCTCGCGGGCCCCTACCATCCCGCCTTCGGGCAACTCGTCGCTTCAGAGATCTGCTTCGACGTCATGTGCGCCCTCCTTGACGGTGTCCCGGCCGAAAGCCTGGTCTCCTTCGGTGCGCCGCGCGGCAGGGTTTCCGACCTCGTCGGGCAGAAGAGGGGGAACCTCGCGCGCCTTGGCGAGCAACACGGTGTTGACGCCTCGGTTCACGAGGACGCGGCACTCGCCCCGGAGCTCATCTCTCTTAAGTTGGAAGGCGGGGTGCGTTACGCCCGTCGCCCGGACCTACACCCGCAGCACTAGGCATTGCGCCGCTTCGGTGTATACTGTGTCGGTGCCCCCGACACCTGCCGGGACGCAAAGAGAGCTTTCCTTGCTGAACCTTTTCCCGTATGTTGTACCGCTTTCTGATTACATATAAGAGCCAGGAGGGCTATTCATGTCTGAACAGGTGTTCCGTTCCGGTTTCGTCTCCATCGTGGGGCGCCCGAACGTCGGCAAATCCACGCTGTTAAACCGCATCCTTGGTGAGAAGCTCATGATCACCTCGGACAAGCCGCAGACCACCCGCAATCAGGTCAAGGGAATCCACAACATCCCCGGCGGTCAGATCGTCTTCCTCGATACCCCCGGCATCCACCGCGCCAAGACCCGTCTCAACAAGTTCATGGTAGATGAGGCGCTCTCCTCGGTGCAGGGCGTCGACCTGATCCTCTTCCTCGTGGACGGCGCCGCCGACCCGGAAAAGGAGGCGGGGATGATCAAGGAGGTGCTCTCCGGCGTGGAGGCGCCCGTGATCCTCGTGATGAACAAGATCGACCTGGTCCCCAAGGGTGAGCTTTTGGAGCGCATGGGGATCTACGGCGACACCTACCCGTTCAAGGAGATCATCCCGGTTTCGGCGAGCACCGGCGACGGCGTAGAGCAGCTCGTGCAACTGGTGCATGGCCTGCTCCCCGAAGGGCCCTGCTACTTCCCGGACGACATCTTGACCGACGTGCCGGAGCGCTTCATCGTCGCCGAGATCATCAGGGAGAAGATCTTCCGGCTGACGCACGACGAGGTGCCGTACTCGGTCGCCGTCGTGGTGGACAGCTTCAAGGAGCGCGAAAACGGCGTCGTCGCCATCCAGGCGACCATCAACGTGGAACGCGACTCGCAGAAGGGGATCATCATCGGCCGCAGGGGGGACATGCTCAAGAAGATCGGCACCCAGTCGCGCCAGGAGATCGAACGCCTGCTCGATGCCAAGGTCTTTCTGGAGCTGTTCGTGCGGGTGAGCGGCGAGTGGAGCGACAACAGCCGCATGTTGAAGGAGTTCGGCTACGAGTCGTAGGCATGCCGGAGTCGGCTTCGGCTCCTCATGAGTAAAAGCTTGCATACCATTAGATCTCCTGATAGTATAACGACGTTTTTGAAAATGGTAAAGGCAACTCCAGTGCTGGTGGTATTTCCCGCATGATTTCTGCGACTTTTTTGTAGATAGCTGTTTTAAAATTTCGCGTATACATTAACATAGTTTTTTTTGACATAAGTCATGTCGGATAGTAAGGTTCTGCCCTATTTTCGCTAACCATACGAAAACACGCAAGGAGACGACACTATGGCACTTAGAAAGTATGCCGGCTACGCCTGGAACCTGATCAGTCTGGTCGGCATGATCCTCGCCGTCACCGCGACCAGCCTGATCATCGGCTTCCTCTCGTACGAGGGGATCACGGGCGTCGAGAAGCCTTACCTCGGTCTGATGACCTATTTCCTTTTCCCGGGCATGCTCATCGTGGGTCTGCTTTTGGTCCCGCTCGGCGCCTACATCGTGCGGGAGAAAAGGCGCAGGCACCCCGAAGAGAAGATCGAACCCTTCCCGAAGGTGGACTTCAACGACGCGCACAAGCGCCATCTGTTCATTTTCTTCGTCGTCGCCAGCATCGGTTTCGTCCTCATCGTCTCGGTCGCTTCGCTGAAGGGGTACGAGTTCACCGAGTCGACCACCTTCTGCGGCGAGCTCTGTCACAAGGTAATGGAGCCGGAGCACGTGGCCTGGGCCAACTCTCCGCACGCCAAGGTTAAATGCGTCGAGTGCCACGTCGGCCCCGGTGCCGCCTGGTACGTCAAGGCGAAGATCTCCGGCATGAGGCAGCTCTACGCGGTCGCCTTCCACACTTATCCTGAGACCATCCAGACTCCGATCGACAACCTCCGTCCGGCGCGCGACACCTGCGAGCACTGCCACTGGCCGGAGAAGTTCTACGCCGGGCGCCAGAAGGTGTTCTACCACTATGCGCCGAACGAGGAGAACACTCCCCGCGAGATCAACATGCTGATCAACATCGGCGGGACACCGAAGAGCCAGCACAACAAGGGGATCCACTGGCACATCGGTCAGGAGGTCCGCTACATCGCGACCGACCGTCAGCGCCTGAACATCCCGTACATCGCTGTCAAGGAGAAGGACGGCTCGATCACCGAGTATTTCGACATTGATAAGCCGCTCTCCAAGGCGGATGTCGCCAAGGCTGAAAAGCGTGTCATGGACTGCCTCGATTGCCACAACCGTCCGGCGCACATCTACCGCTCCCCGGGTGTGGAGATGGACGAGGCCTTGGCCGCCAAGCGCATCGACATCGCCCTGCCGTACCTGAAGAAGACCGCGGTCGAGATCCTCACCAGGCCGTACAAGAACAAGGAAGAGGCCAAGGCGACCATCGCCAAGGAACTGCCGGAATACTACGCGAAGAACTACCCGAACGTTTCCAAGGCCAAGGCCAAGGAGATCGCCCACGCGGTGACCGTGGTGCAGGACATCTACAACAGGAACTTCTTCCCGGCGATGAAGGTCAGCTGGAACACCTACCCGAACCACATCGGCCACTTCTACACTCCGGGTTGCTTCCGCTGCCACGATGGCAAGCACAAGACGGCAACCGGCAAGGTGATCTCCAAGGACTGCAACATGTGCCACACCGTCCTTAGCCAGAAGCAGGAGAATATCCTGGAGGGAAGCAAGCACAGTGAGTTCGTGCACCCGGTCGACATCGGCGACGAGCTCTTCAAGGCGAACTGCAGCGACTGCCACAGCGCAGGCGGGCAGGACGTCCCGGGCGGCGAGCAACACGCCAAGAAATAAGAGTTAAAAGGCCGCACCAGAAAGCCCCCGGAGTGATCCGGGGGCTTTCTTTTTACCAACAGCCGAAGCCCTCACCCTGCCCCTCGCCCGGAGGGAGAGGAAAAGTGGAGGTGCGCGGTTCGATTCAAGTTTTTCAAGATTAACGATCTTGTATCTTTGTCTTAACGGTGCTATACCTTACCCTGTTTTCAGGACCTTTGGGGGAGCAACCGATGTTGATGAAGTCTTCGGAAGTGGCCGCGCTGCTGCATCAGGACGAGAGCACGGTCATGAAGTGGATCAAGAGGGATAAACTGCCGGCCACCCTGGTGCGGGGCACGTACCAGATCAACCGGGTGGACCTGCTTGAGTGGGCGACCGAGCACGGTATCAAGGTGCCGCCGGAGCTGTTCGAGGCGGCGCAGGCCGATGTCGAGCTCCCCACGCTCAGCCAGGCGCTCGAGGCGGGTGGGGTGCACTGCGGCGTAGCCGGCGACGACAAGCTCTCCGTGCTGCGCAACATGGTGAACCTCCTGCCGCTTCCCCCGCAGATGGACCCGGAGTTTCTGCTCCAGGTGCTTCTGGCCCGCGAGGCCCTCGGCACCACCGCCATCGGCGACGGCATCGCCATCCCTCACGTCCGCAACCCTATTCTCCTGCAGAACAAGCCGCTGCCCGCCGTCACCCTTTGTTTCCTGGAAAAGCCCATCGACTTCGGCGCCCTCGACGGCCTCCCGGTGCGCATCCTCTTCCTTATCACCAGTCCCACGGTTAAGGTGCATCTGCACCTGCTTTCACGACTCGCTTACGCCCTGCACGACAAGGAATTCCGGGCCTCCCTGAACCTTGCCTGTGATCCCGCGGCCATCATGGAGGCGGCAAGGCGCTGCGAGCGCGGCAAAAGGAGCTGACCATGTTCCTCTCCGGCGAGCCTGCGACGTCCCTTGTACTGTTGTTGCTCGCCGGTGGCTGCCAGCTCGTCTCCGGTGTGCCGCTTCTTCTGCAGAAGGAGTCGCGTCCCGCCCAGAAGTTCGGCGTCGCCTTCATGGTGGCCGCTTCCCTGCTAGGCCTTGCCGGTGCCCTCTTCGCCCTCGTTCACCCCGTTACCGGCAGCTTTTTGCTCCCCTCAGGACTTCCCTTCGGCGACCTTGAGATCGGCGTCGATCCCCTTTCCGCCTTCTTCCTGCTTCCCGTCTATACCGTGATCGGCTGCAGCGCGGTTTACGGCGCCGCCTACTGGCCCGTCGACCGCCATCCGGCGCACGGCGGAAAGCTCGCCTTTTTCTTGGGGCTGCTCGGGGCGTCGCTCACCATGCTTTTCATCGCGAAGAGCATGATGCTCTTTCTCATGGCCTGGGAGGTGATGGCCTTCGCGGCCTACTTCGCCCTCACCGCCGAAGACGAGAAGGAGCAGGTGCGCGAGGCGGGAACGCTCTACCTGATCACGGCGCATCTCGGTGCGCTGGCGCTTTTCGCCACCTTCTCGCTGATCAACGCCGCGACCGGCGCATACCTTTTCCCGGCCGCAGGGACACTCCCCGCCGCGGGGGGCGTCGCCACCGGCATCTTCCTCACCGCCCTCGTCGGTTTCGGGATGAAGGCGGGCGTCATGCCGCTGCACATCTGGCTCCCCTCAGCCCACGCCAACGCGCCGAGCCACATCTCCGCGATCCTTTCCGGGCTGGTGCTGAAGACCGGCATCTACGGGATGATGCGCATCTTCTCAGGTTTCGCGGCACCGCCGGTCTGGTGGGGGGGGCTGGTCCTTCTCCTCGGCTGCGTCTCGGCCGTTGCCGGGGTCGTCTACGCCATCGGACAGCATGACCTGAAACGGCTCCTCGCCTACCACAGCATCGAGAATATCGGCATCATCATGATGGGGCTCGGGATCGCCCTTATCGGTGACAGCCAGGGGCGACCTGCGCTGGTGGCGCTCGGAGCGGGCGGGGCGCTCCTGCACGTGATGAACCACGCGCTTTTCAAGGCGCTGCTCTTCCTTTCCGCGGGATCGGTGATCCATGCCGTGCACACCCGCGAGATCGACCTCTTGGGTGGCGTCTCGCGGCGGCTTCCCTACACGGCGCTCTTTTTCCTGGTCGGGGCGGTGGCGATCTGCGGGCTCCCGCCTCTGAACGGTTTCGTGAGCGAGCTGATGGTCTATTTAGGCTCCTTCAGCGCCGTCGGGACCGCCGGCAGCGTCGCCGGGTTGCTTCCGGCGCTCGCCGCGCCGGTACTTGCGCTGGTAGGGGGGCTGGCGGTTGCCTGCTTCGTGAAGGTCTTCGGGGTGGTTTTCTTGGGGGCGCCGCGCTCGAGTGCGCATGACGGTGGGGAAGAAGCGGCGGGGGGGATGCTGGCGCCGATGTGGGTGCTTGCCTTGTGCTGCGCGCTGATCGGGCTCTTCCCCGGGCTTTTCGGGCATCTTCTGAATGAGGCGCTCGTTGAGTACAGGGGTGCGCTCGCCTCGCAGGGGATCTGGAATCTGGTCCCCTTCAACTGGATTTCTTTGCTCGGACTGGGGCTGATTCTATTGCTCGTCCTGCTCTGGGTCTTCTTTGCCAGGAGCGCCGCCAAGTTGCCGGTGCAGGTCGGCCCCACCTGGGGGGGCGGTTATCTGAGGCCATCGCCGAGAATACAATACACAGCCTCATCGTTCGGCTCCACGGTGGTGCGCTGGTTTTCCGTGATGCTCCGTCCAGAGGAGCATCGGGAAGAGGTGCAGGGGCTTTTCCCGGGGGCTTCCAGTCGAGCGACCCACGTCCCCGAGACCACGCTTGAGAAGATCTACCTTCCCTTCCTGGAGTATCTCTTCGAGAAGGCCGCGCCGGTGCGCAGGCTTCAGCACGGCAGGTTGAACATCTACATCTTCTATACCTTCCTCACGCTGGTGTTGCTGCTTGCGCTGACTTGATAAACCCGCCCCCGCCTGGTCGATAGCCCTTCGGTGGGCGTAGGCCCGGAGGGGGAGGGCAGGGGAGGGGGCTTTTGCCGTCAAGCTTCCCCCCTCCCGACCTCCCCCCTCCAGGGGGAGGAGTGCGGACGGGCTGTTGAACCTGGAACGTAGAACGCCTCACTGCCTTACGCCTTTTTAAACACCGGCATAACCTTGTTCAGCACGTAGAAGATGCAGAAGGGGACGATGGCGACGATGAGGGCGCCGAAGAGCCCTTCCTTCAGGGTCTCCATGCTGGTCGGCCAAATCGGCAGGACGTAGTGCATGAACCCGGAGAAGGACGATGAGAAAGCCTGCCCGCCGATGACGACGTTCCAGCGCATCATGAAGACCCCTAAAAGCACGAGCACCGTGCCGACCGTGGCGCGCCTTATGGTGAGCCCCGGAATCAGGAAGAGGAAGAAGGGGACCAGGTTCCCCAGCCCGTACTGGATCACGAAGATGTTCACGAAGTCCCGCTCGTAGATGACGCTCCGCAGGATGTCCCACGATTTGACCGCCGTGTACCCCCTGAAGATCAGGTCGAGAAGCTCCAGAGTGATCGCCGCCACCATGAACATGAGGAGGTAGCGCGAGGTCATGGCGACTACGTGCGCCTCGGCGCTCTTCAGCTCCTCCATGGAGGGGATCTCGGGATGGGCGAGGCGGCGCCTGAGCGAGAGCTGCTTCCTGATTTCCATGGTGAGGATGTAGGTGAGGATGCAAAGGGCGATACCGGAGACGACCGCGGAACATATGAAGATGACCGGCATGAGCGGCGTCATCCAGAGCGCGTTGGCCTTCACCGAGCCGAAGATGAAACCGGCGTAGCCGTGCAGGAAGCAGGCGACCGGGATGCCCGCCGCGGCGAGCTTTTTCACCGCCCGCTCGTCAGCCTCCAGCGCCTCGTGCGAGACGTCCCACGCACCGAGGGTGAGGACCGAGAAGAGGAGGCAGCGCAGCTTGTCCGCCGCGTCCGGCTGCGGCAGCGCCTTGAGCGAAAGCGCCGTCTCGACGAAGTGCTTGCGGTACACGAACCAGAGCTCCGAGGCGACGATCATGCCGTAGGTGCTGAAGACGATGCCGAAGGCGGCGATGGCCGAGGTGAAGTGCGGCGTCATCATCACCTCGATCCCCCTGAGCGGCTGCTGCAGGTGCATCAAAAGCGGCAGCATGGCGACGGGCAACAGCGCGAACGAAAAGACCAGCGAGAAGCGTGCGATGTCCTTCAACTGCTTCACCCCGAAGACGTGGTACAGCGAGGAGAGCACGAAGGCGCCCGCCACGAGGCCGGTCATGAAGGGGTACATGACGATCTGGATGGTCCAGTAGATGTACTCGTTGGGGTAGGTGAAAAACTCCTTTATGGTCCAGGCTTCTCCGTGCACCATGGCTATTTCACCTCCTTGGAGAGCCCCAGGTAGAACACCTGCGGCTTGGTTCCGTATTCTTCCTTAAGCACGTTCACCCGCTCGGTCATGATCACCTTGGTCACGGGGTCTTCCGGGTCCCTCAGGTTCCCCACGCGCCGGGCGCCGAAGGCGCAGCTGTCGACGCAAGCGGTCTGCATCCCCTTGGTGATGCGGTGGTAGCAGAAGTTGCACTTCTCGGCCACGTGGTAGACCGGGTGGAAAAAGCGCACCCCGTACGGGCACCCCATGATGCAGTAGCCGCAGCCGATGCACCACTTGCGGTCGACGAGCACCACGCCGTCCGCAGTCTGGTAGGTGGCCCCCACCGGGCAGACCTGCACGCAGGGCGGGTTGTCGCACTGGTTGCACAGCTTCGGCACGAAGAACGCCTTCTCGATCTCCTCGTCCCTGATCTCTTCCAACTTGCCGTGGCCGATGTCGATCCCCTTTTCCGGGAAGCCATCGCGCGCTCCCTTCGGGGAGTCGATGTGGGTCTTGCCGTCCTTGGTGACCACGTAGCGCTCGACCCAGGTGCGGGTCACGTTGGCGTCGTAAGGGACCTCGTTCTCCACCTTGCACCCCTTGACGCAGAAGCCGCAGCCGACGCACTTGCGGGTGTCCACCAGGAAGACCCAGCGGGGCCCCTTCTGGTCCTTCTCCGCGAGAAGTTTGCGCGGGTCGAAGAGTTCCAGCGCGGCGAGGGGAACGGCGAGGCCGCCGGCGATGAGCAGCGACTTTTTACAGAAGGATCGTCTGGTGATCATCTCTTGTGTCCCTCCTTCCTGGGGTCGTGCGGCCAGTGGCAGGTCACGCAGTCAAGCCCGACGTTGTGCGTCTTCGGATCGATCCCCTTCATGACGCCGCGGCTGCTGCCGGGGTAGGGGAGGCGGGTGTGACAGCGCGCGCAGAGTTCGCGGCTGCGGTCTATGGTCAGGGTGTGGGGATCGTCCGGGTGGTTCAGGGCTGGCCCGTGACAGTTCTCGCAGTTGATGTTGCGGTGCGGGGACTCCTTCATCTCGTCGTACTTGTCTCGGTGGCACTGCATGCAGTGCTGCGCGGTCTTGTACTTCACCGCCACCTCTTTCCACTGCTGCTCGTTCCCGGCGCGGTGCCAGCCGTACATGTACCCCCGTGCGCCGACGCCGAAGTCGGCCGGCACCAGGAGCTTGCGCGCCACCAGCACCAGGGCGATCACCAACAGCGCGACGAAAAGCGGTCGCCAAACGTGACTCTTCACGTCACCCTCCTTTTACTTGGTTGTTCAGGAAATTCCGGGGAATCACGTGGGTTCCCTGGGAGCAGTAACCGCTGGCACCACGTTCCCCCCTTCGCCAAGGCTACGGGGGGCAGGCTCCCCCTTTGCGAAGGGGGGCAGGGGGATTTGGTTATTCTCCGAGCCCCCCTCAGCTAGTGGTTCTGTGATCTAACAAGACAAATCCCCTCTGTCTCCCCTTCGCAAAGGGGAGGACGTGGGTTCACCTGCAGCGCTTCGGGGGCAGACTTTTCGGCCATCCCCGGAAGCGGCACTCCAGGACCCCGCGATGCACCCCTTTTTCTTCGTAATCTGTCCCGACAGTGGATGAAAAAAACTATGAATCTGGTATTTTGTATAACATCGTTCGGAATGGATGGACGTGTGGCCTTAATGATAACCCCAGTCGGCAGGAAAACAAGGAACTTGAGCCGTGCAGTTGTTTTATCGGCGCAGCTCAAAGATTAATAATCTTTTTTTGACAAATCGATATTCAGGGAGTATGTTGAGGTCCCTGTCACCCCTGTAAACAGCAGCGACACATGGTGCCGCGCCGCACAGGGCGCGGCGGCACCGGCAGCTTTGCTCCCCTTCCGCTTCGTGGTGAACGCCGCGGGAGGTTGAAACTCGATGGTCAGATTCGCGATCCGTTCCTGGTTCGAAAGGGTGGGTTATGTTGTTTTTTGACATGATGCGGGACCCGGCATTTCTGGTCCTTTGCGCAATAGTTTTAGCCGGCTGTTCCGGGCTGCCCGGTCTCTTTCTGAGACACGGAACACTGGGACAGCGGCTGGCCTCGGCAGCGGCCCTGACAAGCTCACTTCTCGCGCTGCCTTCCATTCTCTACCTGCTCATCGGCGGTGGAGAAGCAAGCTTCATCCTGAACTGGAACTTCCCCTTCGGCCCCTGCGAAGTCGCCCTCGACCCTCTCTCTCTATTCTTTCTGATCCCCATCTTCCTCATCTTCCCAGCAGGCTCTCTTTACGCCCTCGGTTACTGGCCCGCAACCTCCCATAATTCCGAAAAAAGCGTCACCTTTTTCTATGGTCTCCTCGCCTGTGCCATGGCCCTGGTGGTCGTGGCGAGAAACGGATTTTTCTTCATGATGGCGTGGGAGGTGATGGCGCTTTCCGGCTACTTCCTGCTCGTGGCCGAGCATGGCGAGAAAGAGGTGAGAACCGCCGGGATCGTGTACCTGGTGGCGAGCCACTTGGGGGGGGCGGCGCTGACGGCCCTTTTCGCATCGCTCTTCTGGATCACCGGGAGCTTCTCCTTTCCGGCGCCGCAGTCCCTGGCCGTCGCCGGCGGCGTCACCAGCACCCTTTTCCTCCTTGCCCTGGCCGGTTTCGGCTCCAAGGCGGGGATGATGCCGCTGCACCTGTGGCTCCCGTCGGCGCATGCCAATGCGCCGAGCCACGTTTCCGCGCTCCTCTCCGGGGTGATGCTCAAGGTCGGGATCTACGGGTTACTGCGTGTCATGTCCTTCGTGCCGGAGCGCCCGCTATGGTGGGGCGCACTCCTCACCGCCGTGGGGCTCACCTCGGCCCTTGCCGGGATCTGCGTCGCCTCTGCGCAAAAGGACATCAAGCGTCTGCTAGCCTACAGCAGCATCGAAAACCTCGGGATCATCACCACCGGCATCGGCCTCTTCCTCTTGGGGGAGGGGAGCGGCAACCCGCGCCTCGCCTTCCTGGGACTTGCCGCAGCGCTGTTCCATGTCCTGAACCACGCCATCTTCAAGCCGCTGCTCTTTTTCTGCGCCGGGAGCGTCATGCACGCCGCCGGGACCCGCGACCTCGATCGGATGGGGGGACTCGCGCGCCCTCTCCCCTTCACCGCTTTCTTCGCCCTGTGCGGTTCCATCGCCATCTGCGGTCTCCCTCCCTTCAACGGCTTCGCCTCCGAGATGCTCCTTTACCTCGGCTTCTTCGGGGAGGCCCGCTCCGCCGCCCCCTTTATCGCGCTCGGGGCGCCGCTCCTCGCCATGGTGGGGGGCGTTGCGGTGATCGCCTTCGTGAAACTGTATGGCATCGCCTTCCTGGGCGAGCCCCGCACCGAAGCCGCAGCGCACGGACACGAGGCGCCGGTCACCATGCTCGCCCCGATCGGCCTCCTCGCGGCCCTTGCCCTTCTGGGAGGGCTTTTCCCGCCGGTCTTCATGGCGCTGGTGCAGCCGGCGCTCAGGTCGCTCGCTCCCGACACCGGGCTCGTCTCGGCGCTCCCGGTCCCCCCGGTCTGGTTTGCCGTCGCGGGCGGAAGCGTGATCATCCTGGCGGCCGTCCTGTACCTCTTCCTGCAGGGGAGGGTGCAGGGACGCTCGGCATCGGGTCCCACCTGGGGATGCGGCTACTTGCGTCCCTCGCCGCGCATCCAGTACACCGGCAGCTCCTTCGGCGCCTTCTTCTCGTCCCTCTCCGGCGCCCTGATCCGGACCCGACTCCACGTCGACCCGGTGAGGGGACTTGCCCCGGCGGCGGCAAGGCTCAGTTACGCGCCGGAGGAGACCCTGCTGCATCGGGTGGTGCTCCCGTTCCTGAACATCGCGGGGGTCGCCTGCGCCTTCCTGAGAAGGTTGCAGCACGGCGAGGTGCAGATCTACATCCTCTACATCTTCGCGACGCTTATGCTGCTTCTTTTGTGGGTGCATTGAATTATGCGAGCATGATTGCGAACAGGAGTCGGACATGATCGACACAATCTTCCACATGGCGCTGGTGCTCGCCATGCCCCCGCTGCTTCTCGGGGTGATCGGCAAGACCAAGGCGGCCTTCGCGGGCCGGGTCGGCGCCCCTTTCCTGCAGCCCTACTACGACATGGGGCGGCTGATGCAAAAGGGGATCGTCCTCTCGGATAGCACGACCTGGGTCTTCCGCGCAGGGCCGGTGGTGACGCTGGCCGCGACCCTCTTCGCCTCGCTTCTGGTACCTCTCGGGCGACATGCCGCACCGATCTCCTTCGAGGGGGACATGATCCTCTTCGCCTATCTCTTCGCCCTGGGGCGCTTCTTCACCACGACCGCCGCGCTCGACACCGCCTCAAGCTTCGAGGGGATGGGGGCGGCCCGCGAGGTCACCTTCTCATGCCTCGCCGAGCCGACCCTCTTCTTCGCCCTCATCACGCTGACGCGGCTCTCGGGGACCATGAGCCTCACGCCCATGCTGCAGCACGTGACATTCCCGGTCTGGCTCGCCACCGGCGCCGCACTCATCCTGCTTTTGGCCGGGCTCTTCGTGGTGGTCCTGGCCGAAAACTGCCGCATCCCCTTCGACGACCCTAACACCCACTTGGAGCTCACCATGATCCACGAGGTGATGGTGCTCGACCACAGCGGCCCGTATTTCTGCTGCATCCTCTACGGCGCGGCCCTGAAGCTCTACCTCCTCGGCGCGCTCTTCGTGAACATCGCGCTCCCCTTTTCCTCGGGTAACGGCTATCTAGACTGGGGCATCTTCGCCTGCGGCATGCTGGGCCTTGCCGTCGCCATCGGCGTGGTCGAGTCGGTGATGGCGCGCCTGAGGCTGATCCGCGTGCCTCAGCTTCTGGTGGCAGCCCTGATCCTGACCGCGTTCTCCCTGGTCCTGGTAGTGAGGTGACGATATGAATTCCCTGGCCGACCAGCTTCTCGTACTTTGCCTCCTCATCAACTTCGCCGTCCTCGGCACGAGTCGCCTCGCCTTTTCGGTGCGAAGCGTCGCCGTGCAGGGGGTGCTTCTCGGCGTCCTACCGGCGCTCGTGCACCCCTTCTCCTGGCACCTGGCCTTCATCGTGGTGAGCATCATCCTCGTCAAGGGGGCTCTGATCCCGACCCTCATCATCCGGGCCATCAAGAAGGCGGAGATCGAGCGGGAATTCTCCCCCTTCATCGGCTACATCCCGTCCCTGGTCCTGGGAGCGCTCTTCACCTCGCTCGCCTTCATCTTCGCGGCGAAGCTTCCGCTCGCCCCCGAGCACGAGGGGCTCCTCGTGGTACCCGCCGCCGCGGCGACCCTCATGAGCGGCTTCCTGGTACTCATGGGACGGCGCAAGGCGATCTCCCAGGTGCTGGGGTACCTCCTCATGGAGAACGGGATCTTCCTGTTCGGCCTGCTCCTCGCCGACGCCATGCCGGTCATGGTGGAGGCGGGGGCGCTACTCGACCTCCTGGTCGGCATCTTCGTCATGGGGATCGTCATCAATCACATCAGCCGCGAGTTCTCGAGCATCGACACCTCGAGACTATCAGCGCTGAGGGAGGAATAACTGCATGCTGTGGGCCCTGGTTCTTCTCCCGCTTTTTGGTGCCGCGCTTACCTGGCTCGTCCCGGACAACCGCCGGCGCGCCTGGGTGCTCCCGGTGGTTTCGCTAGTACACCTGGCCATCACCGTGGCGCTCATCGCCGAGGCTCCCGCGGCGTCCCCCGGGGGGTGGATCCTGCTCGACGCGCTCGGCAAGCTGGTGCTCGCGGGCAACTCAGTCCTCTTCACGGTCTGCTCGCTCTACGCCGTCGGCTACCTCGCCTACCGCCTGAAGCGCCCGAACCGGGTCCTGTGCGCCTCGCTTCTCGTCTGCCTCTCGGCCATGTCACTCGTCGCCATTTCGCATCACCTGGGGCTCCTCTGGATCGCCCTCGAGGCGACCACCCTCACCATGGCCCCCCTCATATACTTCAACCACAACGCCCGCTCCATCGAGGCGACCTGGAAATACCTCCTCATCTGCTCGGTGGGGATCGCCATCGCCCTTTTGGGGCTCTTCTTCCTTGCCTACTCCACCATCGTCGCAAAGCAGGAGGTCTCCCTGCTGCTGCCGACCCTGATCGCCAACGCCGCCGCGCTCCACCCTGGGTGGCGCCACGCCGCCTTCATCTTCCTCCTGGTCGGCTTCGGCTCAAAGATGGGACTGGCGCCCTTGCACACCTGGAAGCCGGACGCCTACGGCGAGGCGCCGGGTCTCGTGGGGGCTCTCCTCGCGGGGGGGCTCGTGAACTGCGCGCTCCTCGCCCTCTTGCGGGTGTACCAGATCGCGGTTGCCTCCACGGAAGGGGCGCTCTTCCAGGAGGTGCTCCTCGTCATGGGGCTTATCTCCATGGCCTTCGCCGCCGTCTTCATGGCGCGCCAGAGCGACTTCAAGAGGATGCTTGCTTATTCGAGCGTGGAGCACGTCGGCATCATCACCGTGGCGCTCGGCCTCGGCAAGGGGGCGCTCTTCGCCGGGCTTTTGCACATGATCAACAACTCCCTCACCAAGGGGGTGCTCTTTCTTTCCTGCGGCAACATCCACCGCGCCTACAACTCGAAGAGCACCCAGTTCGTGCGCGGCGCCATCCGGCGCACCCCCTGGTCCGGTGCGCTCTTCATGGCGGCCTTTCTTGCCATCACCGGCTCACCACCCTTCGCCCCCTTCGTGAGCGAGTTCCTCATCGTCTCCTCCGCCTTCGGGCAGGGAAACCACGTGACCGGCGGGCTCTTCCTGCTGTTCCTGGCCCTCATCTTCATCGGCATGGCCTCGACCGTGCTCCCGGTGGTCCTTGGCGAGGTCCCCAAAGACCTGGAGCGCACCCGTTATCGCGACGCATTCCCGACCGTGTTCCCGCCGCTTATCCTGATGGGAATCGTGCTGGTTCTGGGGGTATGGATACCCGAGCCGCTGCGGGTGCTCTTGCATGACGCCGCCGCACTTTTGGGAGGTGAGGCATGACCCCTTCCATGGTCTTCACGCAAAACGGCGGCACCCTTTCCCTGCGCGAGATCCCGCAGCACGCCCCGGATCGTTTCGCCCAGGCGCTGTTCTCGGCTCTTTCCGGCGGCTGGCGCGTGGTCTCCTACTTCGGGGTGCAGGCCGACGACGGGGTGAGGCTTTACTGCCTCCTCTCCTTCAAGAGCCACGCGACCATAGGTGTCATGAGCACACTGGTCACGGGTAAGTCTTTCTACTCCCTGACCGACGAGGCGCCGCAGCTCCATCTCTTCGAGCGTGAGATAGCGGAGCAGTTCTCGCTGAGCCTCGAGGGGCATCCCTGGCCTAAACCGGTCCGTTTCGCACCGGCGCTAGGCTCGCTCCCCGGGGTTACGCCGCACCGCCCGCCTACCATCGGCATCATGGACTTCTACCGCGTCGAGGGGGACGAGGTGCACGAGGTGGCGGTCGGTCCGGTGCATGCCGGCATCATCGAGCCGGGGCACTTCCGCTTCCAGTGCTTCGGCGAGGAGGTGATGCACCTGGAGGTCTCGCTAGGCTACCAGCACCGCGGCGTCGAGCGTATGATGCAGGGGCGCCCGGGCGAGCGGATGAGAAAGCTCGCCGAGACCATGGCCGGGGACACCACCATCGGCCACGGCACCGCCTACGCCATGATCGTCGAGGCGCTCACCTCGACGGCGCCTCCCGCCCGCGCCCAGGCCGTGCGCGGCATCGCCCTTGAACTGGAGCGCCTGGCGAACCACACCGGGGACCTGGGCGCAATCTCCGGCGACGTCGGCTATCTCCCCACCGCCTCTTTTTGCGGCAGGATCCGTGGCGACTTCCTCAACATGACCGCAGGCATCTGCGGCAGCCGCTTCGGGCGTGACCTGGTGGTGCCCGGCGGCGTCGCCTTCGATCTCTCCGCCGATGGGGCGAGCCAGCTTGCGGACCGGATCAGGACCGCCCGGGACGAGGTGACCAACGCCATCGATCTCCTCTGGGATACCCCGTCCGTGCTGGCAAGGCTCGAGGGGACCGGTGTCGTTAGCGAACAGACCGCCCTGGAGCTCGGACTCGTGGGGCCCGCGGCCCGCGCGAGCGGGTTGAACCGCGACATCCGGCGCGACCACCCCTTCGGCATCTACAGCATGAGCCAGATACCGGTGGAGACCGGCAAGACCGGCGACGTCTACGCCCGCACCATGGTGCGCTGGCTGGAGATGGAGAAGTCGCTCGATTTCATCGAGGAACAGCTCGCCCAGCTGCCCGGTGGGGCGACGCGGCGCGCGGTGGGGGAGGTTTCCGCGGAATGTCTCGCCGTCGCCCTCACCGAGGGGTGGCGCGGCGAGGTGTGTCACGTGGCGCTGACCGACGCGCGCGGGGCATTTTCCCGCTACAAGGTGACCGACCCCTCCTTCCACAACTGGAGCGGGCTCGCCATGGCGCTGAGAGGCGGGCAGATCTCGGACTTCCCGCTTTGCAACAAGAGCTTCAACCTCTCCTACTGCGGGGTCGACCTGTAGGGGATCGACAGGAGTCGTATCATGATCAAGGCCGTACTCGCCCGCATCAAGCAGGGGCACCGCACCATGGCGTACCCGAAAAAGCCGCTGCCGCTTCCCGAACGCTTTCGTGGGTACCCGGAGCTCAAGGGCTCGCTCTGTCCCGCCGACTGCCGCCTCTGCGCCGACGCCTGCCCGGTCGGGGCGATAGGATGCGACAAGGGGTTAAGCGTCGACCTCGGCAAGTGCCTTTTCTGCGCCGAGTGCTCCGCCGCCTGCCCGCACGGCGCCATCTCCTATTCGGGCGACCACAGCCTTGCGGCGAACCGGCGTGAGGACCTCGTCATCCGGGAGGGGGAGGAGCGGCGCCTGGCCCGCGCGCTCGACAAGAAGATGCTCTCCATCTTCGGCAGATCGCTCAAGTTCCGCTCCGTCGTAGCCGGCGGGTGCGGCGCCTGCGAGGCGGACAGTAACGTCCTCTCCACCATCGGCTGGGACCTCGGCCGCTTTGGCCTGCAGTTCGTGGCGAGCCCGCGCCATGCCGACGCCCTCTGGGTCACCGGGCCGGTCACCGAAAACATGCGCGAGGCGCTCCTGCTCACCTACCAGGCGATCCCGGCCCCGAAGCTCGTCATCGCCTGCGGCGCCTGCGCCATCAACGGCGGCCCCTTCATCGGCTCTTCCGAGGTCCACGACGGCGTGGACGGTCTCATCCCGGTGGACCTCTACATCCCTGGGTGCCCGCCGCACCCGCTCACCATTCTGGACGGCCTGCTGCGCCTTCTGGACCGGTTAGAGTGAGGTATACGGGTTCTTTACTTTTTTGCTGGCGTATCCTTTCCGTTTAATGTATTCAGTGGGAGGAAATGAGGCTTTGAGGCTGCCGTCGGCGCAGGCACAGACCGGCAAAAGTGGAGCCCATGCAAGAAAACATTCAGCAGCAAAAAGTGCATAAGAGCCGCGCCTGCAGCGCCAGACTGGTGCTAACCGTTATTGCCGCCTTCGTGTTCGGCGCGGCCGTTAGCGGCACCATCGTCTGGCTCTACGAGGAGAACCGCGTGCAGAGTCGGCGCCAGGCGGCCGGCGACCTCACCGCCCAGGTGGCGCACGGCATCCGGGACAACCTGAACCGCGCCCTTTCCTCGACCTACGCCCTCGCCGCGCTCATCCGGCAGGGTGACGGCGAAATCTCCAATTTCCCCCAAATAGCTCGGGAAATGCTCGAGCTCTATCCAGGTACCAGCGCCCTCCAGCTTGCCCCCCGTGGGATCATCAGCCAGGTCGTCCCCCTCACCGGCAACGAAAAAGCCATCGGTCACAACCTGCTTGCCGACAACCGGCGTAACAAGGAGGCGCTTCTTGCCTTGCGCACCAAGAAGCTCACCCTCGCAGGCCCCTTCGACCTGATCCAGGGAGGAGGCAAGGCCGTCGTAGGCAGGCTTCCCGTTTTTCTTAAGGAAGAGGGGGGGGAGCGTTTCTGGGGCTTTACCGTCGCCATGCTGCGCCTGCAGGATTTCCTGCACAGCTCGAACCTGACCGTGCTGGGTAAGGAGTACAACTACCAGATCTCACGCATTAACCCGGAGACGGGGAAGAAGGAGGTCTTCTGGTCGGTGGGTAGCCCTCTGCGCGACCCGGTAAGCCAGGAGGTCGTCGTCCCCAACGGCGCCTGGACCGTCTCGGTCGAGCCGGTGCAGGGGTGGCACCTGGCCGGTTTCGTCGCCCTCGAGCTGCTCCTGATCCTGTTCCTCAGCTCCCTCAGCGCGCTCCTCGCCTGGTGGTTCCTGCGCCAACCCATCCTTTTGCAGCAGATGGTGGAAGAGAAGACCCGGGAGCTCTCGGAGTCCAACGCGCTGCTTCAGGTCGAGGTGGCGGAGCGCAAGCACGCCGAGGAGGCCCTCAAGTCCTCGCAGGAGAAATTTCGTTCCATCTTCGCCTCCCTGACCGATGTCATCCTGGTCCTGGACGCAGAAGGACGCTACCTCGAGATCGCTCCCACCGGGACGAACACGCTTTACCTCCCCCCCGCGGAACTGCTGGGCAAGCGCCTGCACGAGGTCTTCCCGAAGGAGCAGGCCGACTTCTTCCTGTCTGCGATTCACGAGGCACAGGAGACGGGGCGCACCGTACTGGTCGAATACCAGCTCAACATAGACGGGAAAGAGGTCTGGTTCGCCGGGAGCGTCGCCCCCATGGCACGGGAGCGGGTGGTCTGGTCCGCGCACGACATCACGGAGCGCAAAAACTCCGAGGAAGAGCGTCTTAAACTCGAAAAGCAGATGCTGCACACCCAGAAGCTGGAGAGCCTGGGGGTGCTGGCCGGTGGGATCGCCCACGATTTCAACAACATCCTCACCGCCATCGTCGGTAATGCCGATCTCGCCCTGATGCGTCTCTCCCCCGAGTCACCGGCGGTGGAAAATCTGCGCAGCATAGAGACCGCGGCGTCGCGGGCCGCCGATCTGGCGCGCCAGATGCTCGCCTATTCCGGCAAGGGGCGCTTCGTCACCGAGGAACTCGACCTGAACCGGCTGGTGGAGGAGATGGGGCACATGTTGAGCGTCTCCATCTCGAAGAAGGCGGCGCTGCGCTACCACCTGCAACACCCGCTTCCCGCGGTGACCGTCGATGCGACCCAGATCCGTCAGGTGGTGATGAACCTCGTGATCAACTCCTCCGAGGCGATCGGCGATCGAAACGGGGTGATCTCGTTGTCGACCGGCTGCATCGAGGTGACCCCGGAATACCTGAAGGGGGGGTGGCTTTCCGACCCGGTTCCGCCCGGGCGCTATGTCTACCTGGAGGTCGCCGACACCGGCTGCGGCATGGACCGGGATACCATCGGCAAGATCTTCGAGCCCTTTTTCACCACCAAGTTCACCGGACGGGGACTCGGCATGGCCGCGGTCCTCGGCATCGTGCGCGGGCATAGCGGGGCGATCCGGGTCTACAGCGAGCCGGGGGAGGGGAGCACCTTCAAGGTGATGTTTCCTGCCGGAGACAGACCGGCCGCCACCAGCAACCATCGGGATGGTGACTCCGTGCCGTGGAAGGGGAGCGGGACCGTGCTCCTCATCGACGACGAGGAGACCATCCGCTCCCTGGCAAGCGAGATGTTGCATGAGCTTGGGTTCCATGTGTTGGCCGCGGCGGACGGGTTGCAGGGGGTGGAGCTTTTCAAAAGCCGCGACGACATCAGCTTCGTGCTGCTCGACCTGACCATGCCGCAGATGGACGGGGAGCAGTGCTTCCGGGAACTGCGCCGCATCGATCCAGGGGTAAAGGTGATCATCTCCAGCGGCTTCACCGAACACGAGGTGACCCACAAGTTCCTGGGCAAAGGGATCGCAGGTTTCATCCAGAAACCGTACAAGCTTTCCGCGCTGCGCGAGGCGTTCAAGGGGCTCTGCAAAGAGTAGCCCTTGTCAACGTCCCCTTCTTTGAGTAATATCCTGCTTTTGCACCTTCCAGCACACGAGGATATGCCATGGAACCCCTGAACGCAGGTCCGGACCGCGCGCCATGCATGCGCCGCAGCGCCCTTTTCAAGACCTTCCTGTTGCTGCTCATCTTCACCGTCGCCGGCTGCGGCAAGGTGGAGTGGCTCCCGGAGTACCAGCGGCTCCCGACCACCCCCGACTCCTTCTCCTTCGCCGCCGTGCCCGGAACCGAGCCCGACGCCCAGGTGACCTCCGCCCCGATCACCGTCTCAGGACTCACCGGCTCCTCCAGCCCGATCAGCGTCACCGGTTCGGTGGGAGGGGACAGCAAGTACTCGGTGAACGGCGGCACCCCGACGAACAGCGACGGGGCGGTGCAAAACGGCGACAAGGTCACCGTGACCCACACCGCTGCGAGCACCCTGGGGACCACGACCACGACCACGCTCTCCATCGGGAGTGAAAGCGCCCAGTTCATCAGCACCACCAGGTATATTGAGAAACCTTCTTTCACGCTCACGGTGCTGCAGCCCTCCCCCTACCGGCAGGCGATGGCGGTGATCACCAGCGTCGACGGCGTTTTGGGGACGCACGTGGTTAGCATCAAGGACTCGCTGAACTCCGGCAAGGCGATCTACGGCGTAAGCGAGACCGACGAGATCCCCAGCAACTTCTTCAACGATACCAGGACCTTCCCGTTCCTGAACGGAAGACGGATCTTCGTGCGCAACCTCTCCACCGTGGTGGGCGCCGGCGCGGTGACGACGCTCACCATCGACGGGCTCGACGTCGTGGTGAATCTGGCGCAGTAGCAAGGCGGGGAAAAAAGGCGAAAATTTAATTGCTTGCTTTGTCGGAACCAAGCTGTTAATGTGTCGAAGGTCCGGATGAGCCGGACGAATATCAGCAGAAAGACATGGAGAAGGTAAAAGTAAATGGTTAACGGAACTGTAAAATGGTTTAACGACAGCAAGGGGTTTGGTTTCATTGAGCAGGAGAATGGCGACGACGTATTCGTGCACTTCTCCGCCATCACCGGCGACGGGTTCAAATCCCTTGCTGAAGGCGATAGCGTCACCTTCGAAGTTGCCAAGGGGCCGAAAGGTCTGCAGGCAGCTAACGTGACCCGCGTATAGCGAATCAGTCATCAGCCGCACAAAAAAGTCCCGGAGCGATCCGGGACTTTTTTTTTGCCTTCCGCCGGAATTCCGCGCCGCAACATCGGTTGCATCCCCCCCGCCTCGTCCACTTTTGTTGACAACCCTTCCCCCTGTGCTATCCACTATTGGTCTAATTTAATCTTCCGGGGGTGCCGTATGAAAATCAACAGGAAGACGCGGTACTGCTGCATCGCCGTCATTATGGCCGGAATCGCCGTCGTAGGACACGCCGTAGTTGCAGACCGCGGCCTCATCGCGGAGCACAAGACCGCGGTGAGCAGGTGAACCGGGGGGAGCGCTGCCAGGGGACTGGTTCCGCAGGTGCCTGTCCCGTTAAGGCCCTGTCCCCTCTGGCAGCCTCCCCCCTCCGTGGGGAGGGGGCAACCGGCGCGGCGGTGGTCGGGGGCTGCGGGTCTGCTTTCGGAAGAAAGGCGTGCCGGCTCGGCAGATGACCGGAGGCACCGGGACCGGCGGGATTTTGGGCTAAAGAAATCGCGGGCTTTGCCGACAAGGCTGCTATGGTTTCTAACGCTCACGGCGCTTCCGCACGAGAAAAGAGTTCATGATCAACCGGTTCCGCGACCTCTCCATCAGACGCAAACTCATCGGCATGCTGCTGCTCACCAACGCGGTCGTACTCGCGCTCGTTTCGGTCGCCTTCGTGGTGAACGAGGCCAACCGCTTCCGCAGGGAGATGCAAACCGAGCTTTCCGCCCTCGCCGAGATCATAGGCAACAACAGCTCCGCCGCGGTCGCCTTCAGCGATCGGGCCGCCGCTGGAGAGACCGTCGCCGCGCTCCGCGCCAAGCCTTACATCCGCCTTGCTTTCATCATGCTGCAGGACAACACGGTGCTTGCCAGTTACCAGGCGCCGGGAGGCACCAAACCCCGGTTCATGACCGGGTTCGGCGGCCGGTTGCGCATCGACGAAAAGCGGCTGCGCGAGACCCTAGAGCACTCACGTTCCCCCCTTGCCATCAGCGACGCCATCTACGGCGTCTACCCCATCGTCCTGGACCAGCAAAAGATCGGCACCGTGGTGTTGCAGTCCGATGCCAGCGAGTTCACCGACCGCCTGGCACGCTACTTCTTCCTCGTGGCTGCGGTCATGCTGAGCGCGCTCCTGCTCGCCTATTTCCTCGCCTCGCGTCTGCAGCGTTTCATCTCGGCCCCCATCACCCACCTGGCGCAGGTCATCAGGGCGGTGTCGATCGACAAGAACTATTCGGTGCGCGCGAAAAAGCAGGGAAACGATGAGCTCGGCACCCTCATCGAGGGGTTCAACGGGATGCTGGTGCAGATCCAGCAGCGAGACGAGAAACTAGAGGCGCATCGTCAGGAGCTCGAGGCCGAAGTGCAGCGCAGGACCTCCGAGCTCTCGGCGACGAACCGGGAGCTGAACCAGACGGTGGCGGAACTGCGCGTCTCCAAGGAGGCGGCCGAGGCCGCGAGCCTCGCCAAGTCGCAGTTTCTAGCCAACATGAGCCACGAGATCCGTACCCCGATGAACGGGGTGCTCGGCATGGTGAGCGTCCTTCTGGAAAGCGGGCTCTCCGGCGAGCAGCGCCGTTTCGCCGACGCGGTGCGCAATTCCGGCGAATCGCTCCTCTCCATCATCAACGACATCCTCGATTTCTCGAAGATAGAGGCCGGGCGCATGGAGCTCGAGCCCGCCCCGTTCGACCTGCACGACCTCCTGGGCGGGGTGCTGGAGATCTTCGCCGCCGGTGCGCAGCGCAAGGGGGTGGGGATCTCGCTCACGATCGACCCGGAACTGCCTCGTTACGTCGAGGGGGACGCGGTGCGGCTGCGCCAGATCCTCGTGAACCTGGTGGGGAACGCCGTCAAGTTCACCAGCCGCGGCGAGGTGCGTCTGTCCGCGGCACCGGTCGCCGGAGAAGGGGAGGGGGAGGTGCGTTTCGAGGTGGCCGACACCGGCATCGGTATCCGCCCCGAGGCGCAGGCGCACATCTTCGAGAGCTTCTCCCAGGCCGATTACTCGACCACCCGCACTTTCGGCGGCACCGGCCTGGGGCTTGCCATTTCCAGGCAGCTCGCCGAGCTGATGGGAGGGGAGCTCGGGCTTTCCAGCGAGTACGGGGTCGGCTCCACCTTCTGGTTCAGCGTCAGCATGAAGGTCATAGACGGCGTCCCCGAAAGCCTCGCGCACCAGCTCTGCCTGCCGGCAGGTGAGCCGTCGGAGCGCTTCGACGCCTTGATCCTCGTCGCGGAGGACAACCCGGTGAACCAGGACGTAGTGCGCCACATGCTTGGGCTTCTGGGGTGCCGGGTGGTGATCGTGGAGAACGGGGCGCTTGCCGTTACCGCGGCGGCGCAGGGGAGATATCACCTGCTGTTCATGGACTGTCAAATGCCGCAGATGGACGGCTTCGCCGCGACAAGGGCGATCCGCGCCCAGGAGAAGGAGAGCGGCGGGCACCTCCCCATCGTGGCACTAACCGCGAACGCTGTGGCCGGAGACCGGGAACTCTGCCTTGCCGCCGGGATGGACGATTACCTCAGCAAGCCTTACGACTGCGGCCAGTTGCGCGACGTCTTGCGGCGCTGGATTCCCGAGCGTGGGGCGATCTCCGGCGAAGGGTCGGTTTCGACTCCCGTCGAGGCATCCAGTGCGGCCGCCGAGGCATCGTCAGGCGGCTCCGGTGCCGGCCTGGAAGATGCGGCTTCGGCGTCTTCCGGCGTGGAGGAAGCCACGCCCGTTTTTGATCGCAACGGTTTGGTGCAGAGGATGGGTGGGGCTGAATTCGTGGAGATCTTCGTGGAGAAGTACTGCGCGACCAGCGAAAAACTGATCCTTTTGCTGCGTGAGGCGGTGGACGGTGGGGACTACCCGGAGGTGCGGCTGCAGGCCCATTCGATCAAGGGGGCTGCAGCGAGCATCGGAGCCGAGGTGATGCGCGCCGTGGCGCTGCAGATGGAACATGCGGCCCAAAAGCCCGAAGAGCAGCCGACCCTTCCCGTGCTGCTGTCCGAACTCGAGGCCTCCTTCGCCGAGTTCAGGGCCGTGGCCTGCGCCGCTACCGCGTGAACCCGAGGGTGCTGACCTCCTCCTGGAGCAGCACCCCGAGCCTTTCCCGTACCCCCGCCTTGATCTGTTGAGCCAGTTCCACCATCTGGGCCGCGGTTGCGCCTCCGGTGTTGACCAGGTAGTTGGCGTGTCTGTGGCTCACCGCCGCCCCCCCGACCCGCAGGCTGCGCATCCCGGCCCGGTCGATAAGCCAGCCGGCGGGTATGCGGCACTCCCGGCAACGCACCCCCTGTTCCGCCTCAAAGCTACTGATCAGTTCGGCGTCCTGCACCACGGGGTTCATGAAGAAGGAGCCGGCGCTCCGGTCGCAGGAGAGCTGTTTCGCCTCCCGCTTGGCGAGGGTCTGCTCGATGCTCCCCTTGATCTCTGCCGGGTCTGCCGGGGATAGGGTGAGGACCGTCCCCATCACGGCAAGCCACGGGTCGCGCTTGAAAAGGCTGTCCCGGTAGGAGAAGGAGCACTCTTCGCGCGGCATGGCGATCACGTCCAGGGTCGCCGTGTCTAGGACCGAGACCGAGGTCGCCACGTCGCCGATGGCGCCGCCGTAGGCACCGGCGTTGCCGCGTACCGCCCCACCCACCGTGCCTGGTATCCCCGCCAGGGACTCGAGTCCCGAGAGCCCCCACTGCGCCGAATCGAGCACGAGGCGGTTCAGGTCGTACCCAGCCTCGACCGAAACGGTTGCGCCGTCGACCGAAACCGCATCCATGGCAAGCCGTATCACGAGGCCTTCGAAGCCGTCATCGCTCACGAGGAGGTTGCTGCCACCGCCGAGGAAACAAAAGGGAAGCGCCTGGTCCTGGGCGAAACGCAGGGCCTGGCGCACCTGTTGAACGGTGCGGGCACGGGCGAAATAGCGCGCCGGCCCGCCGATTTGGAAGGTGGTGAAGGGGGCGAGGAGGATCTCCTCCTCGATGATGACGCCGTCTTGGCGGTTCGGTTTCTGGCTGGGCATAGGCAATAGGATACACGAATCGCCCCGGATACCAAAGCATAGGATGTGGACGGTGCTAGATCCTGAAGCGCTGCACCATCTCCTGCATCTCCACCGAGAGCCGCGAGAGCTGGTTCGAGGCGGCCGAAATCTCCTCGGAGCCGCGGGCGCTCTCCTGAACGGTTTCGGAGATCCGGTGGATGTTGTCCGTGATCTCGTGCGTCGTCGCGGTCTGCTCTTCCGCCGCGGTGACGATCTGACTGATCTGTCCCGCGACCTCTTCGATCTGGGAGAGGATCTCCTCGAGCGCCTCGCCGGAACGGGCCGCCTCGCCGGTGCCGCGCTCAACCTCCTGCACCCCCTCTTCCATGGCCTGCACCGCCTGCCTTGTTTCCTGCTGGATCGACTTGATCATGTTGCCGATCTCGCGGGTCGCCTTGGTGGTACGCTCCGCGAGCGCCCGCACCTCGTCGGCGACCACCGCGAACCCGCGTCCCTGTTCACCGGCGCGCGCCGCCTCTATGGCCGCGTTCAGGGCGAGCAGGTTGGTCTGGTCGGCGATGTCCTCTATGGTGGCGACGATCTCGCCGATCTGGTCGCTGCGGGTGCCGAGCTGTTCCACGACCCCCGCGGACTGGCGCACATGCTCCGCGATCCGGTTCATACCCTGGACCGTCTCCTTCACGATGGCGGCGCCGCTTTGCGCCGAGCTGCTGGCGCGTCCGGAGCTCCCGGCGGCGAGCTGGCAGTTCTTGGCGATCTCGTTGCTGGTGCAGGACATCTCTTCGCTCGCCACGGCCACGGTCTCGGCCTGGTGCACCACCTCGCTCGCGCCGTCGGCGGTGCGGCGGGCGTTTTCGTTGAGCTCCCCGGCGGCGGCCGAGACGTCCAGCGCGCTGCGGTTCACCTTGGTCATCACGTCCCTAAGCCCCTCCACCATGCGGCGCATCGCCTCATAGATACCGCTTTTGCCAGGCTCGAGGCGGACGGTAAGGTCTCCCGCGGCCACCTGTTCGGCGATCGAGGCGAGCTCTTCGGGTTCGGTGCCGATGTGGCTTAGGAGCTGGCGCACCACGAGTATCGCGACGATGCAGATCCCCGCCAGAAGCACCACGGTGAGAACGATCACGAGGTAGACGTCCTTGAGGATCACTTCCTTGTTGGTCTGGGCCTCCTTGGCGACCCGGGCGTCCAGGTCGTCGACGTAGCTGCCGGTGCCGATCACCCAGTCGAAAGGCTTGAAGTAGAGCGAGTAGCCGCGTTTGGCGATGGGGGTATCGCTGCCCGGCCGGGGGAAATGGTAATCGGTGAAGCCCCCCTCGGGCTGCATGCCGTTCTTGATGATCTCGCGGATCAGGTATTTCCCCTTCGCATCCTGCGCGTTCATCCTGTTCTTCCCTTCTGCGGGTTTGCCCAGGAGAACGACGTTGGTGCCGTCGGAGGTATCGGCCCAGAAGTAGCCGTCCTTGCCGAACTTGAGGCCGCGCAAAAGATCGGCCCCCTGCTTCTTCGCATCATCGAGGGTGATCTCGCCTTTGGAGACCCGGTCGCTGACGGCCTGCAGCAGGCTCACCGCGGTCTGCACCTCGGACTTCAGGAGCGCGTCGGAAGAGGAGTAGAGGGCGTCGCGGTAGGCAGCGTTGAAACGGTTGTTAGAGTCATAAAACTGCTTCATCACTGTGAGACCGGTGGGGGCCCCGAGGACGCCGCAACTAACCAGCACCAGCAGAAGCAGTTTGATTCGAAATGACAGTCTGTATTTCCGTTCCATGAGTTTTTCCTTATTTTGGTGGACGTCGTTGTCGCAGTCTCGACCAATCATATCGGCAGCTGACGTCGGTAATTTAGGGTTTTTTACCGTTAAAAGTGCGCAAAAACTGATGCTTGAGTCAGAACGGGAAGTTTTGATTGAGAGTGGTAGGGAAGGCTAAAGGAAAATAGTGCTCAAGTAGCGGAAGGGATCGGCGATAAGCCACAGGTGTTGACGCATATGGATGCCGGGGCACAGAAGTGCGCCAGGCCCGGCATTGCGCCGGGGAGAAGGCGCCAGAAGGCGGCCCGGCAGACTTCCCTGAAGGAATGTGCGCAGTGCGGCCGATACCCACGTTGCACCGGGGGTACCCTAGCGGGTACCCCCATTTTTTTACCTATCTCAGTAAAGCAGGTAGGGGCGGCGCTGCTCCAGGAAGGCCTCCACCCCGGGGGTCCACAGTAGCTCGACCTGTTGCGCTGACAGCCCTGCCACGAGCGCCTTGCGCAGCACGGTAGATCCCGCCATGTCGTCAAAACCACCCCGAAAGAACGCGGTGCGGGCCTTCTCCGGAAGCGCCTCCTGGAGTGCCTTCAAGACGGAGACACCCGTCTCGACCGGGAGAAGCTTCCGGTAATCCGTGATGCTTATGCTCACCCCGGCCACCTCGCGGTCACGGTACTTGGGCGCGCTGGAGATACCCGGGAGCCGGACCGGCGTGAACAGCACCGGGGAGAAGCGCACCCCCGGGAGCTGCTGTTCGTTCAGGCGCTGTGCGAGGGCGCTCGCGTCGATGCCGGGCCACCCCGCGAGCCTGAAAGGCGTGCTGCTGCCGCGTCCTTCCGAGGCGCCAGTCCCCTCCAGGAGTCCCGTCCCCGGGTAGAGCAGCACCGAGTCGAGTGCCGCAAGGTTGGGGCTCGTTGCCACCCAGGTGAGGGTGGTGTCGGGCCAGCGCATGCCGCGCTCCCACCCCTGCATGCGCACCACGGAGAGCTCGAGCCGGGCAAGCCCCGGCAGCATCGCTTCCCCCTTGATCATCCCCGCGAGCTCTCCTACCGTCATGCCGTGGGCGAGAGGAATGGGATAGAGCGAGGTGAAGCTCCCGGGGATCTTGTCGCGCACGAAGCCCGCCACGTACTCTCCCCCAAGCGGGTTCGGACGGTCGAGCACCATGAAGGGGATGCCCGCCTGCGCCGCCGCCTCCATGGCGAGCCCCATGGTGGAAATGTAGGTATAAAAGCGCACCCCCGCGTCCTGGATGTCGAAGACGATGAGATCGATCCCCTTCAGGTCCTCGGGACGCGGCTTCTTTGTTACGCCGTACAGGCTTTTCACCGGGATCGTCGCGCTGTCGTCGTCGGCGAGCTTCACGCCGTCCTCGGCGTTCCCCTTGAGACCGTGTTCGGGGGTGAAGATGAGTGCCGGATGCACGCCTTTTTGCCGCATCAACTCGATGATGTGGGTGCCGCCTACCACCGCCGATTGGTTGGTGACCAGGGCGAAACGCTTCCCATGCAGAGGGAGAAAATTCTGCTCGCTCAGTACCTCGGCTCCGGTCTTCACCGTGCCGGCCAGGGAAGGTATGGGAAGGGAAAGGATCAGTACTAGGATCACTGCCACAACGGAAGGTACTGCTCGATACACGTTCTACCGCCTTGAAGTTTTGATGATACGAGAGCTTACCGTAAACCGGACCTAAAGAGCAAGCCCGTCAACCTTCGCCAAGGCTACGGCTGACATCGACCTTCGCCAAGGCTACGGTCGACAAGAGAGAGTGAGAGAGAGATGGGGGGGCGGCCCTGGGACAGAGCGGGGGGCGGACAGGCATAAGCATCCGCTTGATCCTGTGTTGCCTTTCATCAAAAAGACATTAAAATAAGTCTTGTCATATTTGAATGTTTGGAATAGATTGATCACATTTGCTGATGATAATGATGTCTTCCTGCTGTCTGGGATGATCTGGGGGGAGTGCCATGCGAAGACTGTTTCTTGCCTGTCTGATCCTTTTATGCTGCGCCGGCGTTCTTTGGGGCGCGGGGATGAAGAAGAAAAAGCCGCTGCCTCAGGACTTCGGGAGCGTCACCATCAACAACTATTCGCAGCAGGCCGGGATGCCGCCGGTGGTGTTCGACCACTGGGTGCACCGCAAGAACTACACCTGCCGCCTCTGCCATGTCGACATCGGCTTCGGCATGACCGCCAATTCCACCCAGATCCACGCCGCCGACAACGGCAAAGGGTTTTTCTGCGGTGTCTGCCACAACGGCTCCTCAACCTTCAACAAGACCAAGATCTTCGCCTCCTGCGCCACCACCTATAACCGCGAGGAGTACAAGCGCTGCGTGAAGTGCCATGCCCTGGAGAAGGACCCGGCCCGGGAGGAGGCGTTCTACCGTTTCCAGGAGGGAATGCCGCGCGAGACCTTCGGTAACGGCATCAACTGGGAAAAGGCCGAGGAGATGGGCCGGATCAAATTGGTGGACTCTCTGGAAGGGGTCTCCCTGAAGAAGGGGACCATGAAGGTACAGAAGGATTTCACCCTCAAGGGAAAAGTCGAGGGGATGCCCGACATCATCTTCTCCCACGCGAAGCACACGGTCTGGAACGGCTGCGAGGTCTGCCACCCCGACATCTTCGTCGGCATCAGGAAAGGGGCGACCAAGTACTCCATGATCGATCTGTTCGACGGCAAGTACTGCGGCGTATGCCACGACAAGGTCGCCTTCCCGCAGAGCGACTGCAAGCGCTGCCATGCGAAGCCGGTTGCGGGGTGAGCCATGACCGCTAACTGGAAGAAAGCGACCGCAGCCCTCATCCTCGCCCTTGCCCTGGCGCAGCCGGCAGCGGCGGGCGAATCCTGGCGCGCCGAATTCGAGGCGACCTGCTCGAAAACGGACCAGGCGATGACCATGTCGGTCCAGGAGCTGCGCGACCTATTGGCGAAGTGCGAGGCGCTGCAAAAGGTGATCGAGGTGCAGGAGGATTCGGTGAGGAAGGTGTACCTGAAGCGGCTCGCACTTTGCCGCAACCTTTACGCCTACATGCTGGAGTACAAGCAAAGCGACGCCAAGTAGCGTGCATCGGACAGGGGGGAAGATGAAACCGGGGGGGATGCGGATAGTGACGCGGGTGATGCTTACGGCGGCGGTGGCGCTTGCCCTGGCGCTCGCACTCCGCACGGGTGCCCAGGCCATGGACCGTGCCGAACTCGCCAAGGTCCTGAAGACCATCCCCCCGAACGGCCCCTTCGAGCGGTACGGCAACGTCACCATGCGCAGCAGGGCTAAGGCGGCCGGGATGGCGCCTGTGGTATTTCCCCACTGGGTGCACCGGGCGCGCTACACCTGCCGTGTCTGCCATATGGAACTCAACTTCGGCATGCGGCGCGGCGACAGCGGTATCACTAGGGCCCTGTACACGAGCGGCAAGTTCTGCGGCGCCTGTCATGACGGTACCACCGCCTTCACCGTGCAGGCGGGGCCGAACCAGCAGTGCAACAGGTGCCACATGGCGAACACCAAGGAGCTCAACAAGCGCTTCGCGGAGTTCGCAGAAGGGATGCCGCTGGCAAGTTTCGGAAACGGCATCGACTGGGCCACCGCCTACAACGAGGGGAACATCCGCCCGGTCAACTCGCTTGCCGGCCAGGTGACGCTCCCCTTTCCGGAGAAACTGAAAAAACCCCTCAAACTCGGCACCGCCTCGCCGCGCAGCGACGTGAGCTTCTCGCACCAGGACCACTACGCCGAGCTCGACTGCTCCTCCTGCCATCCCGACGTCTTCAACATCAAGCTGAAATCCACCACCGCCTTCACCATGGAAACTAACATCTACGGCAACTTCTGCGGCGTCTGCCACATGCTGGTCGCTTTCCCCATGAACGACTGCCGGCGCTGCCACAAGGGAATGAGCAACTCCTACTGATCCCTTCTGCACCCGGCCCAGCAGGCCTGCCTGTCGAAGCCGACGATGGTTCCCCTATCCTCGACCCTAAGCGCGGCGTACCTGTCCATGCCGAGGCATAGCGCCGCGTATATGCGCGCTGCCGCCAGCACCTCGGGGAAGGGGACCTGCTCCTCCGGGGTGTGCGCGAGTTCCAGCGCGCCCGGTCCCAGGATGAGCGGACTGCACCCGGCGGCGTGGAAAAGGTTCCCGTCCGAATGGGAGCGGAAGGCGTCGAAGCGTAAGGTGAGGCCGAGGGTGCGGTAGATCTCTTCGAGGATGCGTGCGGGGGCGTTGTCGGTGCCGAGGTTGTACCCGGCCGAGGCGAAGTCGAAGCTGACGGAGAGGTCGAGTCCGGGGATGAACTGGCCCGCCCCGGCTACGGCGCGCCGGATCCCCTGTTCCACCGAGGCAGGATCGCGCTCCGGCGGCAGGTGCAGGTCGATCCAGGTCTCGCAGCGGTCCGGCACCACGAACCCCTTCTGTGAGGAGTGCATCTCGCGGACCGAGTAGACGATCTCAGACGCCCCGCGCTTGAAAAGCGGGTCCTTGCCGAGGTGCAGGAGCACCCGCAGCATGCTCTCCACCGCGTTGTGCCCAAGCTCGGGAAGCGATGAATGGCTCCTGACCCCACGGGTCACGAACCCTGCCTCGAGGTAGCCGAAGTGGGCGAAGCAAGCGGAGAGGCTCGTGGGCTCCCCGATCACCGCCCAGGAGGGGCGGCAACGCTTCAGGAAGGCGGCGCTGCCGTCGCCGTTTTCCTCCTCGCCGACCACAAGCAAAAGCCCGACGCTCGGACGGCGGGCGGGTTTCAGCGCCTGTGCCATGGCGAACCAGGTCTCCAGCATCGCCGCACACCCACCCTTCATGTCGGCGCTCCCCAGGCCGCGCACGATGTCCCCTTCTTCGCGCGCGCCGAACTCCTCCAGGTCCCAGGCCGGGACCGTGTCGACATGTCCCACCAGGTAGAGTTCCGGCTCCTCCTCCCCCATGGTCACACGCAGGTTGTAGCGCTCCTCCTCGACCTCCTGGCGCTCTACGGTGAAGCCGGCGCGGGAGAGGAGGTCCTCCAGGTAGAGCTGCACGTCCTCCTCCTTCCCGGAAGGGGAGTAGATGTCGAGCATGTCGGTGAGGGTCCCTTTGAGGCGGACCGGGTCGATGGCGGCCATCACCTCCGCTAAGCGCCCGCTCATTGCTTCTTCACCGATCTTTTCTTGTGACGTTTGGAGAGGTTGAGGGTCATGTAGACGTGCTCCTGCACGTTGTCGAAGCCGTGCTTTTTGAAGAAGCGGATGGCGGCCTCGTTGTCGGCGGAGGTGTCGATGATGATCATGCGCACCCCCTGCTCCTTGAAGCGCCTCTTCAGTTCCTTGAAAAGGCGCTCCCCGACGCGCAGCTTCTGGAGTTCGCGGCGCACGCCGAGCCACACCAGGTAGCCGTACTTCCAGGGGGAGTTGTGCTTTTTCACCGTGGTTCCGAGGGCGAAGCCGACGATGCGTTCCTCGTGCTCGGCGACGATACAGAGCTCGTTGTCGGAGTTGAATAGGGTGGTGATTTCGTACTCGTCCCAGGTGCGGTAGAGGCTCTGGGAGTACTCGGCGGTGAAGACCTCCTCTCCGATGTGGAACACCTCGGCGAGGTCGTCGATGATCATCTCGCGGATACGGGGGGCGTCTTCTTCGTGCTGGACTTCTTGCGGCATGAGCTACCTCGTGACGGCTCTGATACCTGCTGCTGACATTATATCAGAGTTACGCGGCGCCGGACTGGGAGAGCTTTTTTCGCCGATCTCACTGCGCGGCGGGTGCGCGGCGGGAGACGCTCTCAGCGCCACGTGCTCCGTGAGTCCGGAGCATCGTCTCTTCGCCGTGGTTGGGGCTAAGTCCTGTTGTGATGGTGTTTATCTCGTCAGGAAGACCGGTGGGCAGTCACAGCGTTTGCCGTCGCTGTCACTTCATTTCACCCCATGCCGCTGCCGCGCCTCCGGAAAAACGTCTTCAAGGACAACAGCGCAGATTTACATGGTAAACTTCATGGGTCCAAAATCCTAAGGTTAGCCGCCTCCCATCTGTGTCAGCGCCCCGTCGCCCCAGTAGCCGCCGGCGCAGACCTATGACGTGGTGTCACATGCCGAGACCCCTTCCCACATACCTCGCGCTTGCCCTCGCTTTCTCCTGGAGCCTCGTCCAGGCCGCGCCCGCACGCGCCGCCGAGCCCGTCGAGGTGGAGATCTCCGGCGTCGAGGGGGATGCGCTGGAAAACGTGCGCCAGGCGCTTGCCCTGCCGCACGGGCTCGTGCGCGACGGGAAGGTGGACCGGCTCTGGCTCGAGCGTTTCGCGCGCCAGGCGCCGGAAAAGGCGCGGGTGGCGCTGCAGCCCTACGGCTACTACCGCGCCCGGGTGACCGCAGCGGTGCAGGGGGACAGGAAGGGGAAAAGCGTTCTGGCGGTGACGGTGGAGCCCGGCGAGCCGGTACGCGTGGCCGAGGTCGAGGTGAGGCTTGAGGGGAGCGGGAGCAAGGAAAAGGAGCTCGCCCATTTGGTCACCTCCTTTCCGGTGCGCCGGGGCGAGGTGCTGTCCCAGCCCTCCTACGAGCGGGGGAAGGGAGCCCTGCAGTCGCAGGCGCAGACGCTCGGTTACCTCGACGCCTCCTTTTCCCGCCACGAGATCCGCATCTCACCCGACCTCGCCACGGCGCGCGTCCTGCTCACCATGGAAACCGGCGCGCGCTACCGCTTCGACGGCGTGCGCATCGAGGGAGCCCCCGACTATCCGCAGGTCTTTTTAAAGCGCTTCGTCGCCTTCAAGGAAGGAGATCCCTTCTCCTACTCGAAACTCGGGGAGACCCAGTTGAACTTCGCCAACTCGGAGCGTTTCCGCCAGGTGGTGGTGACGCCACAGCGCGAGGAGGCGAAGGATCAGAAGGTGCCGGTACTCATCCGGCTCACCGCGGCGCCGCGCCGCACCCTGCGCCCCGGCGTCGGCTACGGCACCGATACCGGCGGTCGCTTCTCGGTGCGCTACCGCGACCTGAACCTTGCCCACGAAGGAAACGACCTCGACCTCAGCATCTACGTCGCCGAGAGGCTGCAGGGCTTCGCCGGCCGCTACACCATGCCTGACGAGACCGACCACCGCAGCTCGAGTGCCATACAGCTAAACCTGCAGCAGGAGGAGGTCTCCACCTACCAAAGCCGCCTCGCCGCGTTGGAACTCGACCGCACCTTCGGCCTCGGGCGCGGCGAACTCGGAACGGTCTACGTGAAGTTCCAGGAGGAGTTTTATACCATCGGCACGGCGGACTCGCGCTCCCGCCTGGTGCTCCCGGGCTTTCGCTTCTCGAAGGAGCGCTTCAACGACATGATCCGCCCGACCATAGGCTACCGCCTCTCCTTCGATGTGCGCGGGGCGCACCCCTATTTCGGCTCGGACGTTGGCCTTGCCCAGTTCATCGGCAACGGGAGCGTCCTGGTCCCGCTCCCCTGGCGTCTCACCTTCCATGCCCGGGGCAACGTAGGCTACAGCATCCTCACCGACCCCTTCGCCGAGCTTCCCCCGTCGATCCGTTTCTTCGCCGGCGGCGACCAGAGTGTGCGCGGCTACGCCTACCAGAGCCTCGGCCCCAAGGACTCATCGGGCAAGGTGGTGGGGGGGAAGCACCTACTGGTCGGAAGCATGGAGGTGGAGCGTGCGCTTTACAAGAACTGGGGCGTCTCGCTTTTCCATGACATAGGCAACGCCTTCAACGACTACGCGCGCATGGACCTGCACCAGGGGGCGGGGATAGGGGCGCACTACTACACGCCGGTGGGGGGACTGAACCTCTATTTCGCGAAGCCCCTGGACGACTCCCGTCTCTTCCGCATCCATTTCACCGTGGGGTTCGAATTTTGAAACGCGTCGTACTCTACATAGCGGCCCCTGCGGTCGGCCTTTCCCTGCTCTTGGCCGGCGGGGCGGCCTGGCTCGTCTACACGAGTTCCGGGGCGCGTTTCGCCCTGGTCACCCTCGCCGGGATGGGGGGAAAGGCGAGCGTGCAACAGGTGGAGGGGCGCCTTCGCGACCGGCTCCTCGTCAAAGGGCTGCGCCTTTCCCGTCGGAACCTGGTCGTCGAGGTGGAGCGCATCGAGCTTTCCTGGGAGCCTGAGCGGCTCTTCCGGGGCGAGCTTTTGGTGCACGAGATTGGCGTCGCCTCGGTGCGCATTCAGGATGACACACCGCTTTCCGCCAAGGCCCCCAATCTCGCTTGGCCGCAGCCGAGCGTTCTTTTGCGCCGCCTGGACGCCAGCGTGGAGCGCATCTCGGTAAAGGGGGTGAACTACCGCCACCTGCAGGGGGAGCCATTCGTGCTCAAAGAGCTTGCCGCCGGGATGACCTTGAAAGACGGCCTTTTGACCCTCTCGGGCGGGAGCCTCTCCCTGGAGAACGGCAAGGCGACCGGCCTTGTCGAGGCGGGGCTGTGGCAGCCGTCGCTGAGGCTCGACCTGCAGCTCGCCCCGGCGACTCCGGTCGCCGACCTCGACGCCGTCTCGGTCAAGGCGCGCCTCGTTCCCGGTCGCGCGCCGGAGCAGCTTGCCGGACCGGTGGCGCTCGAGGGGAAAAGGGGAGGGGCGCGCCGCCTGGAGGTGAATGCAGAGCTGGGCGTCACCCGCACCGGCTTCAACTTCAGATCGCTGCGCCTCGTCCGTCCCGGGCGCCCCGGGACCCTCACCGGCAACGGGAGCATGACCCTCACCGTTTCGGAACCCCTCTTCGCCCTGGCGCTTGCCGCCGACCATCTCGACCTCTCGAAGGAACTCGACCGTCCCTCCGTTTTAAACGGCACGGTCACTTTTTCCGGGACCCCCTCCGCCTATGCCGGCACCTTCGCGCTCTCCAACAAGGGGACCGGCTGGGAGAACATGGGACTTGCGGCGCACTACCGCGGCGGCAAGAGCAGCGTGCGTCTTGCACCTCTTTCCGGCAACTGGCTGCAGGGGAGCGTGCGCGGCGCGCTCGACGTGGACTGGAGCCGCGGGTGGAAGGTGGCGGGAAACCTTTCCGGGCGCGGGCTCGACCCCTCGCGCCTCGCCGCGGAATGGGACGGTAAGGTCAATCTCGACATAACCGGTTCGATCGGTCAGGCGGGCAACGGTCCCGTCTCCGGGGCGCTCCAGGCGCACCTCTTACAAAGCAGGCTCAAGGGGCGCGAGCTCTCCGGCGAACTGGAAGGGGGCTTTCAGGGGGCGCGCCTCGCCGTCAAACGCCTCCTCCTCACCGGCCGGGGCTTCCGGTTCTCGGGCCACGGCGAGGTCGACCGGCGCTTCGATTTTGCCGCCGACGTGAGTGACCTCTCCTCGCTGTTGCCGGGAAGCGCCGGGGCGCTCAAGACCGACGGCTGGCTGCGCTGGCGCGACGGGATGCTCTCAGGTGCAGCGGAGGGGACCGGGCATAACCTCGCCGCAGGGGGGGGCAGTGCCGGGGCGGTGCAGCTCTCCGCCACCCTGGGCGAGGGGAAGGACCATCCGATGAAGCTATCCGGGACGGCTTCGGCGCTCTCCGCCGGGGGGGTGCGCGTCGACACGGCAAGCTTCGCCCTCGCAGGGACCGCGGCGCGACACACCCTGGAGGCGCGCCTTGCCTCCCGCGCCGCCACCGTCGATTTCCTGGCCTCCGGCGGCTACGCCGAAGGTACGTGGCGCGGCGAGCTCGCACGCCTTACCGGAAACGACGGTGTCGGCCCCTTCTCCCTCGCCGCACCGGCGCACCTCGTCGTCGGGAACGGGCGCTTCAGCACCACGCCGCTTGTCCTAAACGGCGCCCCGGGCGAGCGCGTCGAACTCTCCGGAAGCATGAGCCGGGACCATTCCAGCAAGCTCGTCGGCGTATGGGAGCGCCTGAACCTCGCCCGCGCCAACGCGTGGCTCGCCGGGGGGGAGGTGACCGGGGAGAGCTCCGGGAACCTGGAGCTCGCCCTTGCTCCGGCGGGGGGACTCACCGTCACCGCGAGGGCCGAGGCCGCGGGCTCCTTCGCAAGGGAAGGGAAAAGGGTAGCCTTCGACCGGCTCCAAGCGACGCTGGACGGCGGGAGAGGTGGCATCGACGCCGCCGTCGATCTCGCGCTGGAAAAGGGGGGCGGCGCCGCTCGTCTCGGTTTCCATTCCGACCGTCCCGCACGGCTCGCGCTTCCCGACCGGGGCGAGGTCTCGCTTTTGCTGACGAACCTGGACCTGGCGCTTTTGCGTCCCTTCCTGGCGACGGAAACTACCCTTGACGGCCGTCTGAACGCCGAGGCGCACGGGCGGCTGCTGCCGGGCGGGAAGGTGGACGTCGAGGGAAACACCGCGCTCACCGGTGGGGCCTTTAAGTGGCGCGACAAGGGGGACCAGTTCGACGCCTCGATCGATCGGGCCGGCCTCTCCTTCCGCTGGCTGAACGCAGCCGCCGCAGGGAAACGGGGAGGTGAGCTCGTTCTGCACGGCCGGGCCGAGGCGACTGGTGAGTACCGTTCGCAGGGAGAGAAGCTGATCGGCAGCCAGTTCACCCTCGCCGTCGATGCGGACAACAGCGGAACGAAGGGGGAGGCGCAGCTCTGGCTCGACACCGGGGGGAGTCTCACCGCGGCGCTCTCCTCGACGACCCCCGCCGGCACCGCGCTCCCGGAGACCGGCGACGTCACCGTTCAGTGGAGCGGCATCAAGCCTGCCCTTTTGCGCCCGTGGCTTCCGGGAGCGCTCGAACTGCAGGGCGAACTGGAGGGGAACGCGAAAGGGAAGCTGCTACCGGGAAGGCGCCTGGAGGCGGCGGGCGAGGCCGTGTTCACCCAGGGGAGCGCCACATGGCAAGGGACAAACGGTGCGGCGAGCGCCGGCATCCGTACCGCCCGGTTCACCTTCGACTGGCGCGGCAACGCCCTGACCGGCGCCCTCGACCTCGCGCTTGCCGAATACGGCCAGGGAAAAGGGGAGTTCCGGCTTCCGGTGCCCGCCCGAATCCCGGTCACCCCCGATCAAAACGGAGCGGTGAGCGGGAGCTTCGCCGGAAAGCTGCGCGAGCACGGCTTCCTCACGGCCCTCTTCCCCGGTCTGGTGCAGGAGAGCCGCGGCCTCATCGACGCCGATCTGAAGGTGGGGGGAGTCTGGGGCGATCCGACCGTGCAGGGGACCCTGCACCTCTCCGATGCCGGTGCCTACCTCCCGAGTGCCGGGATCACCCTGACCGGGGTCGAACTCTCCGCGCGCCTGGAAAAGGACCTGTTCCTCATCGAGCGGCTGCGCGCCGTCTCCGGCGGCGGCGAGCTGGTCGGCAACCTCAAGGCGCGGCTTGCCGGATGGGAGGTGCGGGACTTCCAGGGGGCTCTGAGCGGCCAGCGCTTCCAGACCGTCTACCTTCCGGAACTCACCATGTACACCTCGCCGCAGCTCACCTTCGAGGGGACCGGGACCCGTGCCACCCTGGCCGGTGAGATCGGCATTCCGGAGATGCTCGTGAGCGGCCCACCGGTGCAGAAGATGGTAACCCCGAGCGAGGACGTCGTCTTCGAGGGGGCGCTGCCCCAGGCGAAGCAGGCCGCCTTCCCGTTGCACCTCGAGGGGCGCGTGAAGGTGACGCTTGGGGACAAGGTGCGGGTGGAGGCCTCCGGGATCGATGCCCGGCTCGGCGGGAGCATGGATCTCGTCTTGAACGGGATCGACGACATCCAGAGTTCCGGCGAGATCAAGGTGGTGGAGGGGCGTTACCGCGCCTACGGCATGGACCTGCAGATCGTGCGCGGCAGGCTCTACTACGTGAACGACCCGGTGACCCGTCCGACCCTCGACGTTCTCGCCTTGCGCACGGTGGGCGACGTCAAGGCCGGCGTCACCGTCGGCGGGAGCCTGAAGACCCCGGTGGTCAAGCTCTACTCCGAGCCGACCATGCCCGAGGTGGACATCCTGGCGTACATGGTGCTCGGCCATCCGATGGGCGAGAGTGGAGAGCAGGGGGGGATGCTCGCCACCGCCGCCGCTTCGCTCTTCTCCATGGGTAAATCCGAGTCGCTGCAGGAGCAGATCAAGGACCGCCTCGGGCTGAGCACGCTCGGTCTCGAGCGGGTCGACACCTCGACCACCGGGCGCATGGGTTACAAGGAGCTCCCCACCACCCCCGGCGGCGTGAAGCAGCCCACCGTCGGCGAGTCCCTCTTCACCGTCGGCAAGTACCTCACCCCCAAGCTCTACCTGAGTTACGGCCGCTCCCTCATCACCGGCCAAAACCTCTTCCGGCTGCGCTACGACATCTTCAAGCGTCTGCAGATCGAGACCCAGAGCGGCTCCGAGTCCGGCGCGGACCTCTACTACAAAATGGAGTTCAATTAGCCGGTTTATTTCGACTGCTTGACGTGTGGAAATATTTTCTATATTTTTTTGACGACAAAATACCGCTTTTCCAACTTCAGGATCACCTTGCGGGGACCTGGTCCACCCGCTTGGTTGGCAACTCGTCATCGTAAACTACTTACACAACTTACCACTGTCCCCTCTGTCCCCCCTCTGTCCCTCACTTTTCATGTTTTCAATCTCTATTCCAACGCAAGCCTGACCGGCGTGGCCGGTCTAGGCGTGGAATTTATATGGTTACCTAACCAGGTCTTCGAAATCTTGCGCGTGCTTAACACGGCACGTAACACCGTCCTCATACCCAGTGCAGCCCGACAACAGGAACTCATCAATCTTTGCTGGCTTTCTGTATTTAGGATTGTTCACTAACGCTTCAAGAACTAACCGGAGGTATTGCAGTGCTAGGGAACTTGTTGGTATGACGCTGTTATCTTTTAGTACGATCTCTCTTTTTTTACTGGCTTTTGTGCTGCCATGAACGACAGCTGATCTAAAGCTGTATATGTCCTTAATACGTTTCAACACTTGCGCAGGTGGTGTCTCAAAATTTTTTGCTACTATGCTGAGAGCTGCGACTCGCATTGCAAGTTTATGTGTCATTTCTTGATGATCGTCGTCAGACAATAAAGCTTCAATGCCTATTGTAGCATCCAATATTGAATCTTCATCATCATCTCTTAAGAAGCAAAGGTTTAAACGTCTGACAGCAATTTGTATATTATTTTCTGTCACTGCTATTAATTTGGCGAACATTGAACCAATTTCTTTTGCTTCTTCGGCATCTATCTTAGGCAGATCCTCTCTGTTCCAATAATAGTTATCAAATTGATTTGGATACGATTTGATGGAAGTACCTTCTATAGCTGGCAGGTCAGCCTTATAAGAATGAGCCCAATCCACTGGACGCATAAGTAACTGTGCGTATCCCGTAGCGCACCCTGTTTTAATTCGTAAGGCAGCAAAAAAACGATTAATATAATCAATTGGGTAAGCCGACGAGTCTGCAACCAGTTCTGATAGGTGCCAAAGGTTTTCATTAGTTATGTACCAGTTTTTAAGTACTAACATATGTGTAGCGGCTGACAGAACTGATTTGTGGACACCAGAGCCATACGAAGATACCGATGCTCGGGCTAGATGAAACTTATGGTCTATGCGTTCAATTTGATTATTCTGGCAGAGTTCAATCTTATCAAAGTCAAAATTAATAAATAGAATTGGAATGCAAATATCAACATATAGCCTGTCGTTAAATATGCTGCGAAAATATGGTTCAGCTATGTCTTTAAAGTCATCTCTTTTGAATTAGAAAGTATTGTAGGTATGGATGTATCTACATAGCAGAACTTCTGGAATGCTAGTGATACTAAAAGTTAAAAAGTCAATATACCTCTCGGGCGTTTGCTGATTAGTATCTAAACCTTCTATCATTCTTCTCGGTAGTAGCCTGCTTATGATGTCACTATTGCTTTTCACAAATGCTATTAGGTCCTTGAATGATTGCAGATTATCTGTAGGTATCTGCGGCCCATTACTTATTCCAAAAGAACCACGAAACGCTCTAGTGTAATCTACTGGTCCCGACGCAAACGTCTCGTAAATGCTCGGCATTGCACCATCTTTGTACGTAACGCTTGGCCAGTTATAGTAAGTGCCTATGTACGACTGGCTCTGCGCGAGTGGCTCGATACGGGCAAGACCTTCTTGTACTGCCGCAGCAACAAGATCAAAAAACTCATCGAGGACATTTTGACCAACAGAACCAACATAGTCATCCATGCATTCCATGTCTGTATCCTCTTGAAGCTCCACGCGGTACTTACACAACGAGAGGTTTCGGTGAACGCTTCTTATTCAACGTGGGAGAGTGCAGCGGCGAAGCGAAGCGGAGCCCGCTGCCACGCTTTGTTGTGTGTCAGTGTTTCTCGAAGACAGCTTTTGCCTTTTCTACATCCATTACCACAGGTTTCCCACCTCCAGGCGGGTGAAGGACCACCGCAGTGTCCTCCGAACACTCCGGCCCCGCCCAACCATAGTAATTCTTCCTGTTGTAGGACTCGGTCAATTGGAGGTCCATCGTCATTTCCGATATGGCGGTTGCACCAAAACGGTAGACATGAAAGGGATCGTAAGTCAGGAAAGAATACTCAGGTCCCCATGACTGGGTGAAGCACGGATAACCGATCAACTCTGGGATTTTGTCTTTATCAATGTCTGCAAATGACCGAATTTCAAAGTTTTCAAGATTCAGAATCTGTTTTGGTGTTTCGTCATCACCTAATGCGATAATGTGTAAGCTTCCGGGGGAACTGCCATAGGCCCAACCAAACAACAGAAGAAGAGGATGTTTCGATCTTCCTTTTAGTGAGGTAATCATCAGAATGTGTTTTGACTTCAGAATATTCTTTTTCTTGAGTTTCTGGCTATCAAGCGTTAAGGCATCAGCAAGCTTTGCTAGACCGTCGTTATCATTGACTTCAAGAACGACTTTCCCCTTAAGCATTATCTGCAACTGCGTGTAGTCACCTCCGGCATCATAATCAACTGGTGCCCTAAGCACAAAGTGATACGGTATTTTGTCTCCTCGCCAGTCGAAACTAAACTTCTCCACGGTTCTCCACTGCGCTGCCGAAGCGACAGAGGCGACGAAGATCAAAGCGAGGAAAACTAATGTGATGGGTAATCTCATTTTCTTTTTCTTTCTTTTGTCACACAACGTCCACAAACCTGACCGGCGATAGTCCGGTCGTGGCGCGGGTTGGCGTCTGTCTGCAGCGCTGTTTCGAGGGACCCACTTACGGTAACTCGACTTTACTGTCTCTGGCTTTCTTATCTAAAGGTCAAAAAAATCTGTCGGATCAAGAGGGTTGAGAATTGTTATTTTGTCCCATTGATGTTCGATACACACATTTTCCCTGAACAGTTTTCGGCTATACTCGGACATACCATATGCAAGGTGATCAACTAGAATGAGCCAATATTTTTCGTATTGTGATTTAATGTTTGAAATTTTTTTAGTTTTCTCATCTATGCATAATCTCAGGTTACGCTCCATTTCAGGTATCACAAACCCGCCCTCATCTAAATCGCAAACAGATCCAAGCTCAATCGTTTTGTCCAGGCCATTCCCTTTCTTCCAAAACTCTAGGTTTAGGTTGCGCCCAATACTCAGGTGGAGTCGTTCCTTCTCCGGTGTCTCTGGTAATGATGAAATAAATGAACGTACTGCTGCCTCTATTTGTTTCCCTTTTGGTACTGGGCGCTTAAACCTTAAAAGTACCCACCATCCAGAACTTTGTTCGAGGGATTTTAGGATCTTGTTGAATTTTTGTATTAGTCTAAATTCGGCGTGCTCTAACCCTTTGGGTATCGAAGACCCAATTTCGTTTTGATTTAATCGTCTGACCTCCACCGCAATTCTGTCCACGATTACGAAATCGGGCACAGTACTCTTACCATTTGGCTCGTACATCACATTTTCGAAGCCTCGGTACCGGAGATGGTCTAATGCTGTTTTTTCTGTTGCATCCATTTCGGGCTTCATCACTTCCATTATTCCTCGCCAACTCGTCCGGTTAGAAAGGTTGCCTATATAGGGTGCTAGTTACCTATATAAGTAACTTGTTCCTTATACAGGTAACATCCCTCGGCTACCTATATAAGCAACTTCCATGTTGGAGAAGGCCGCCTTCGTCTCTAATACAGCAGGCCCCTTATAGTCCTGAGTGCCTCCGGCATCGAGCACCAAATGGCGTGCAGCAGATTAACATGCACGGTTAGTCGTAATCAATGTGAATTTTCATTATTTATGTTGAAAGACTAGGTGGTTGTAACATCCTCTGAAAGGTCCTGGGGGGTAAGGCACGACCCAGTCAGGCCCTATCCCGTTTGCAGGTCAAAAGCCATGATGTCCATCTCACAAGGTATGAGCGCCGGGCACGCCGGAGGATACTTCTCCTGGGAGGGCTACTACCTGCGCGGCGATTCTCTGGCGGTGAACTCGTCGTGGGTTGGTAGTGGAAGCAGGGCGGTTGGGCGTGAGGGGGCGGGCCCCGCCTCACGCGCGTCGGTACAAAATTGCAACGTCCGCGTGCTAACCTGAAACGCGCCCGTTGTAGTTTGCAACGCGGACAAACCAAGTCTCCACGCGGTTGTGGAAACTTGCAATGCGAACGTACTAACTTGAAATGCGGTTGCGGAAACTTGCAATGCGAACGTACCAACTTGAAATGCGGTGGTGGAAAACTGCAGCGCGGATGTATCAACTTAAAACGATTCCATGGAAACGTTCAACGTGGACATACTAACTTGAAACATGCTCATGGAAACTTGCAACATGGACGTACTAACTTACAACGCGGACATGGGGATTTTAAACGCGCGCGTACAAGCCTGACCCCTGCCCGTGTCAGTTTTAAACGCGGACAGGTCAATCAGGAACGCCTACGTGCAAATTGGAAACGTGCACGCTTGGGGGATGGAATGGTGCGGAGGTAGGAAATTTGAGTTCATTCTGCGCGAGGAACTCTGGGAGCTGCAAAAGACGCGGGTGGCAGTGCGCGCCGCCCCGATGGACCGCCGCACGGGAAAAGTGGCTTTGACATGAAAGGGGGATATCTATATAGTGCGATAGAAATCGGCGGCACATGAATTGTTATTGTCAGGAGATGCTATGCACCGTTTCCCGCCCCGCACGACCGGATGTCCGTTGCTCCTCAGAGCCTTTCTCACCTGCATGACCCTCGTCGCCTTCCTGTTGGTCTCAGACCTCAACACCCAGGCCGTTGCCGCCCACCCGGCAAACGTCTCCGTCGACATATCGAGCCTTGTTTCCTTCCTCGGCACACTGAGCACGGACGAAAAGGACGAGCAGGTGCGCGACTGGGCCGCGTACGGCCTGAAAAACGAGCTCGGTGTATCGACGGGGGAAGAGATCCCCATCCGCCACCCGTCGCTCAAGGAAACCGCTCCGGGGGAGGTGTCGAAGGGAAGGGTGTTCGCGGTCTCCGACAAGGAGTGGGCCGTACTCATACCCAGGGAGAAGCGCGGCGATAAGCCGCTCATCGGCTCCCTCATCGACAAGAGCTACGCGAAGAGCAACTCCCTCCCCGAGAAGATCTCCGTCTTCACCTACGCGCTCCCCGAAGGGGCATCGAGCCTTGACATCTCGTTCGAGAAAAGCTTCGATACCGCCGCCGTCTTTACCGCCGAGTACGGTTACAGCACCGCCTCCGTTTCCAACCTTCCCGAGCTCAGGAAGTTTCTCAAGAACGCCGATGACGTCGTCATGGTGCAGTGGAGCCCGGGCGCCCTGCTCATAGGCGCGCGCTCCTACGGGCACGACGCGCGCCGCGCGGTGACGGTGGAAGAGATCGCTGCGCTCTACCAGGCCTACATCGCACCGGGGAGCCCCGCCAAAATCGGCTTCTCCCTCGACCTCGACATGGACTACGGCGCGTTCGCCTCTGATTTGGAGGAGTTCGTGCGAACCTCGCCGCTCATACGGAACCCGGGCTTTGTCGGTGCCTCCGCCTCGGACCTCGGCACCGTCGCGCAGCGCGTCAGGATGACGAGGAGCGATGCCCCTCTGGTGGCGCTCTTGCGCGCCCTTTCGGCATCGGGCAGCGACGCGGACATGCGCGTCTTCTCGGCCATTTACAGCATCCAGCAGTACCACACCTACCAGAAGGCGCGCTACGACGGGAACCTGCAGGGGACGCAGGCGGGCATGATGCTTTTCTACACCGACCTCCTCGCCAAGATGTGGGCCATGGACTACGAGGGGGGGTCGCCGAAGGTAGCCATCAAGGGGTTCCGCCCCATGACTGAGATCCTGATTCCGAAACTGTACTGGCAGGGGTACGGCCGGGCGGCCAACACGAGGCTCTGGTTCGGCCTCAAGCAGGACGCCTTCGAGGTGTACGGGAACAAGACCCTGTTCCAGCCGACGGCGACCAGGGTCTACGCCGCCTCTTCCAACATGCTGACGCCGGGCAAGGAGGAGACCGCCCCTAACTACCAGAGCAAGGAATTCCTCGGGTGGTGGGACCGGCATTACGACGCCTTTGCCGACTACGAGCCCGCTTATCACAGGCTGAACCAGATCCAGAAGTGGAGCTGCGTCATCCTGATGCTCAAGGTGAGCGGCCTGCATCAGCTCGACTTCCTCCTTGACCTTCCGGTGCGCCGGGACATCGACTTCGAGCAGTGGAGCCGGGACGTCGAGCGGCTTCAGGGCGCGGGTTCCCTCCCGTTTCTGGACAAGGAGAAGCTGGGGCGTCGGACCGAGTGCCTCTCCCTGCTCCAATCGAAGCCCCACCCCTTCCTGGGAGGGTACGGCATGATCAGCGGCGGCATCACCCTGGCGACCCAGGCGGACATTCTGGCAAAGATGAAGGTGAACGGGGCGGCGCCGTCGGCCGCGACCCCGGTGGTAACCGGGCTTCCCTTCCCAGTCGGCGGAGCGTTGCAGAAAGGGGCGATGACGCCCGGCGGCCCGCCGGCGCCCGCGGCGGAGAGCGTGCCGCAAACGGGTAAGCCGGCTGCGGAGTCCCAACCGGTCCAGCCTGCCAAGCCTGCTGTGGTAGGCGTGTCGGCAGTACCGTTGCAGGACAAGGAGAGTGGCGCGGGGAAAGGGAAGAAACAGGCGCTGCGACTTGCGTGGGAAAAGAGCCCGGAGCTCGAAGCGGTCGGCCTGGTGACGGCGCTGGCAAATGCGCAGCAGCCATCGGCTTCGTCAGGCAAGGGAGAGGCCGTTTTTAAGGCGATCCCCTCTATCCAGTCGGTGGTCCGGGTGAAGGAGTGGGATACCTACCTGGTCAAGCTCGCTACCGTCAAGGAGATGTGGATCTATCTCAGCATCAACCCGGCCCAGGTCGACGACTACCCCGCCAAGGCTGCCGGCTCCTTCAAGGAGGCGGACATCTTCTGCGCGAAGGTGATCAGCGCGGCCGAAGCCGACAAGCTCGCCCAGGGTAAGGCGGTGCTCGGGAAATAGAGCTGCGTGGCGGAAAGAGAAGGGGAGTACGTCACGTAACGGTGTGGCAAGAAGGGGCGGTCCGGGAGATTATCGGGCCGCCCCCGTTTTTTCCGGAGCGGAGACGACGGTGCGGTACAGGCAGAAGAAGAGGAGCGCCATCACGAAGGTCGCGGCGCCGGTCACCATGAAGCCTAGGGAAAAGCTGGTTCTCTTGATCACTATCCCCATGGTTGCAGAACTGAGCATCATGCCTAGGTAGACGCAGCTGTTGTAGAGACCAAGGCCCAGCCCGCGCTGTTTTGGAGGGGTGACCACCACGACGAGCGAACTGAGCGCGGTGAAGCAGACCCCCATGCCTGCCCCGAGGAGGCAGGCGCAGGCGATGAGCGCGGCCATCCCTTGGGCGGGACCGGTGAGCATGACGGCGACGGCGCAGACGAGAAGGCCGGTGCCGGACATGAGGCCGCGGTCCACCCGGTCGCTCAGTCGGCCGAACGGGATACGCAGCAGCACGTTCATGAGGGCCTGAGCGGCGAAGACGATGCCGATCTCCCCAACGTTGAGCCCCTGGGCGCGGGCGTGCAGCGGGAGAAAAGAAATGAACATGCCGAAGCCGAAGCATCCTCCGAGGGTCCCGACTAGGGCGGCCATGAGCCTGCGGTTCGAAAAGACCCCGGAGAGGTGCTCCGGGTGCTCTTCGGCGTGGGCGTGGTGTTCCTCCCCCTGCCCGGGACGGAAGAAGAGGACCGCCGCCAGCGCCAGCAGGATCAATCCCCCCGACACGAAGAAGACCTCACGTATGCCGATGATGCGGCCGAACCAGCCGCCGCTGGCCGGACCTATGGTCATGGCGAGGTAGACCGCGGTGGTGTACCAGCTGTAGGCGCGACCGACGTGAGAGCGCGGGACCACCTTTGCCACCGACGACATCATGGTCGGGGTGAAGGCGGAAAGCCCCATGCCGAAGACGAGGTAGATGACGCCGAGCAGAAGGGGCGTGCCGCAGAAGGGGATGAGAAGGGACGCGCAGCTCATGAGGGCAAGCCCGGTGAGCAGCACCGGCCGGATGCCGATGCGGTCCGACAAGAGGCCCGCGGGAACGGCGAGGATGCCGGCGGAGAGCATGAAGGCGGCGTTGATGAGACCGATCTCCGTGGTGCCTGCGCCGATGCCGCTGGCTAACAGCGGCAGCACCGGTATGCGCATGTAGGCGCCGAGGAAGCAGATGAAGCCGATGAGGCAACAGGTGAGGACCTGCAGGGTGTGCCGATGTCGGGGCGGGTCGTACTGTGCGGCGAGCTCTTCGCCATTTATGCCGGTGTCATTCATGGTCGGGCAAAACTAGCCGCAACGCCCGCCGCTGTCAATATGAAACCGGCTGGGTGCCCACTTAGGAGGGGTGCAGCTCGATCTCCTCGATGCTGCGGAAAAGCCGGCCGCCGCTCTCCTCGATGAAGTAGATCACCTGCAGGTTGAGCGGCACTCCAGGAAAGTCGCCGCAGTCCCTGAAGTCGGTGCGCAGGCCGAAGCACCGCTTCCCGATTCCCGCGCCGTAACCCACCTCGGCGACGGTCCCGCTGTCCGGTTCGGTCCCGTCGAGAACCGCCAGCACCAGATCGGCCCCCTTGAGCCCCTGCGCGTTCACTCCCCCGGTGAAGGAGGCGGCTTCCTTGATGGCGGCCGCGCGGCGCGGCCCTTCCTCGATGAAGAGCGCTGCCTCGATCCGTTTCGCCACCTCATCTTGCTCCCACGGGTCGAAGATCTCGCAGCCGAGCGCTTCCAGCCGATCCTTGATCCGTTGGCGGTAGGGGGTGTTCTCGCGGCTGAAGCCAAGCGGGGAGGCGAGGTAAACTTTTATTTTTTTGTCTGACATGACATCTCCATGAAAGGGGGGTAGGGGCCTGGCTCCTTGGGCGGCTAACTAAAGGCAAATCCTCCCTGTCCCCACTTCGCAAAGGGGGGAACCTAGGGCCCCATGCAGAGCTTCGTGGACAGCTGTATTACTCCCCGGAATTCTCTGAAGAAGGTTCGCAAAGGGAGGACGCTTGGGCTTGGGCGGTGCTTCGTGGGAGCGTAACTCTGGAGCCTTGGGTACTAGCCGCGGTGGGTCTCCTTCGCGCGGTCGTAGACCCTGGCGCCTCGGATGCGGTCATCGCCGATCTTGTTTTCCAAGTCGTGACGTTCCACTTTCTTGTTCACCACGAGTTCCTCGTATCCCATGTAACCGGACTTCGCGAGGTCGGCGACGATCTGGACGAACTGCTCCTTGTCGTTGGGGGAGAGTTTGTGGAAGGCGTCGAAACGGTTCGAGGCACCGAGGTTGAAGAAGTTGTCTACCGCGGTGAAGACATCTTGGGAGGTGGAGATGTTGACCAGATCGGCATCGGCGGTGGCATCCGCGCCGCCGTCTCTCTTATGGGAGGGCTTGGCTGAACCGGTATCGGTGGTGGAACCCAAAATCATCGCCTTGTACGCCGCTAACGCTGAAATCATGCCGTCACCTCCTGTCATAAGGCCGAAGACATTCTACCTGATAGTGACGGGACAAGCGAGGGAAACTCTTTGCAAGTTCTGCAGAAGGAACAAACGGCGCTATGACAGCGGTCTCGCCTTTATCACTTCTCTCTTTTTACCTCGTTGAGCAGGGTATTGCGCATCTGGTATGGATCGATCTCCGGTTCACCCAGTTCGCGTTTCTCCTCGTTGATCAGCCTGGTGAGCGTCTTCTGTCTCCCCAGGTGATCCAGCTTGTCGGGAAGTGAGGGCATGTTCCTAAGCCTCTCGTCCTTCGTTTCCAGCTTGGGGAGCCCGACGACGCCGGAAGGGAAGAGCCTGATCTTGTACTTTCCGCTTAAAACGGGATCGTCCCAGGGAGAGAGCTCCTTTTCCGATTTCGTCCGGCCGGTGAACAGGCTTTTGAGCGGAAGGGTGACGCTCGCGTATCCCGGCTTGTAGATCAGGAAGGTGGTCCGGTCGCTTTGGGTGAACGGCAGGGCGAGCACCGTGGTGTAGGAGGGGATGTGGAACCTTCCCTCCCGGTCGGTGAGCGCCTCTTTCACGTTGATCACCGATGACGACTGCCCCTTGCGGGCTCCCAGCGCACGTTTGTTGTACACGGCGACCACCACGGCGCCTTCGATGGGCTTTCCGGTCGCGATGTCGATCACCTTTCCGTCGAAGGAAGGCTCGTGGTACATCGGCCAGACGGCCTCGGAAGGTCCCGCGCCGAGTAAGAGCAGCGCGCATGCCGCACATATCACCGCCACTAGCTTGATCATCCCGCCTGCCAATCCTCCATTCACAACAGCATGAAGACGGCCGCCCAACCGGCAAGCATCACCAGCGGGGGCAGTATCACGTCCGGCACGAGGTTCAACCAGTACTCCCTTTTGGACGCATAAAATTCGCGCTGTCTGCTGAAAACGGCCAGCAGCACAGCGGCGACCCAAAGCAGGAAGAACAGCATGACGCTCAGCCCCACGATGCTGTTCCAGAAGGCGAAACGGTCCAAGTCGCCGACGCCGCTTTTGTCCATGGCAATATCGGCCGCCCTCGCCGCAGCCAGGGACGCGATGACGCAGGCCATCTCTCCCGTACAGAGTGCCAGTTTCACTCGGCGCAGGTTCATGGTGCGAGGCCCCTGCACATCTGCGCGCACAAAATACCTAGCCAGGTGCCGACGATGTTTCCGAGGATGGCGAGGAGTAAACCGACCGAGGCGAGCCCGGGATGGTACACCTCGGCGACCACGGGGGCGGAGGCGACCCCGCCCACGTTTGCCTGGCTCGCGGCGGCGACGAGGAACATGGGGGCCTTCAGCAGCCGCGCCCCTACCACGAGGAACACGGCGTGCACCGCGACGATCAAAAATCCGGCGGCGATGAGGACGAGCGCCGAGCCGACGCTGGCCACGGAGGCCTTGGCACCGATGGCGGTCAGCACGAAGTAGAGAATGTCGTAGCCGGTGCGCGAGGCGCCGGCGCGCTCGAGTTTGCGAAGCGGCGAAAAGGAGAGCGCGATACCGAAAAGGGTGACCACGATGATGGTCCAGGTGTAGGAGGTGATCACGTCTTGGACCTTCGGGAGCAGCTCTGCGATCATGTGCGCTCCCCATCCCCCGGCCAGCGCCACCGCAAGCGAGAGGACGATCCCTCCGACGGTGCGGCGCCCGCCGGTTGAGGCCAGATGCTGCGCCGCCTGCTCGCCCAGGTGTTCCAGGATGCCGCGCTCGGAGCGGTTCCAGCGGTCAAAGGCGGGCTGCAGCCCGACGATGGCGATCATGAAGCCCATCCAGAGGTAGGGGACCACGGTGTCCACGATCACCATCGGGGCGAAGACGGCATCGGGGACGGCGAGCGCCTCCTTCACCGCGATCATGTTGGCGCTCCCCCCGGTCCAGGAGGCGGAAAGGGCGCCGAAGCCGGACCAGAACTGCGCGCCGATGAGGGGGCGAAAGAGCGAGAAGGAGAGGACGGCTCCCGCCATGATGCCGGCGGCGCCGATGAAGAACATGGCAAGGGCGATCGGCCCCAGGCGGAGGATCGCGCCGATGTCCACCGGCAAAAGCAGCAGCACGAGGCTTGCCGGCAACAGCCAGGTGGTAATGAGACCGTAAACCGGGCTCTTGGTCGCGATGAGGCCGAAGGTGGCCGAAAGCATCGGGATGAAGTAGATCCAGAATACCGCCGGAAGTAGGTCGAAGAAGCGTGCGGTCCGCTCGTGCCGCGACAGGGTGAGGATCACTGCCTCGATGGCAACGAGGACCGCGACGATGAGGACCGGGTTCTCGATCATGGGAACTCGGGCTCCACGCCGATTCCCGGGCCGGCGGCGCTCAGGTCGAACCGGCCGCTTGCGTCGAGGTAGGGGGAGTGAGCCATCGCCCCGCCCAGGAAGAAGGTGGTGTCGAGGTCGATGAAGTCGATGCAGCCAAGCCCCGCCGCGAAGTGGGCCGATGCGGTGATGGCGAGCGAACTCTCCATCATCGCCCCGAGCATGAGCCGCTTGCCGCTTTCCACGGCGAGACGGGCGATCTCGGCGCCGTCCAGGATGCCGCTTTTCATGAACTTTATGTTGATGGCGCTCACCGCGTTCATCTCTATGGCGCGTCTTGCCGCGGCGACGGAACCGACGCTTTCATCGGCGCAGACGAGTATGCCGCTTCCCTCGAGCGCCTTCGTTATCGTACAAAGCCCTTCCCAATCCTCTTTGGGGACCGGCTGCTCCAGAAGTGCCGGGCGCGCCCCGCCGGCGTCGAGCCGTTCCAGGAAGGCGAGCATGCGTGTCGCGTTGAAACCCATGTTGGCGTCTAGGACGATCTCGCACCCGGGGGCCGCCTCCCGTACTGCGAGCACCCTTTCGAGGTCGATACTCTCGTCGCTGCCGACCTTGATCTTGAAGGTCTTAAAGCCGCGCTGTGCGAAGTCGCGCGCCGTTTGCCGCGCCTGCTCGACGGTCCCGATCACCACGGTTATGTCCGTCGCGAAGGAGGCGGGCGCATTCTGGGCAAGCGGCGTGAAGAGCCGGTAGAAGGGGATACCCTGCAGGCGGGCGCTCAGGTCCAGAACCGCCATCTCGAGCGCGGCAAGACCGGCGTGGTTGCCGGCGAAGGCCGGGGCGAACTCGCGGCAGACCGCGACGGGGTCGCCGATCCTGCGGCCGCGCAGGGCATGCGCCGCGCTTTGCAGGTTGTCCAGGGTGTCGGTTACCGTCTCGCCGGTTATGTGTGTGGCTACCGCCGCCTCGCCGTAGCCGCAGGTCCCGTCGCCGGCGCACAGCCTCAAAAAGACATTTTCCAGCTCGTCGTGCTGGCCGGTTGCGATACGAAACGGCGTGACAAGCGGCGCCCGGATGATCGAAGCAACCGCGTCGTCGATAACAAAGGATACTTTCTCCATCAACAGTTCCTCCGGGGAGCTAGGACCTCATTTCATTGCACTACTGCAGCACCTTCAGGAGACGGGGATGTTCCTCCTGCATCGCACGGAAGACGAGGGCGATCATGTCCACGATTACTTCGCTGGAGAAGTTGTCGTGGAAGGGAACCACCACCTGGGCCGATACTGCGTTGCCCGTCTCGACGAACTTCACCATGGTGTACTCGGCGTTCAGCGTGTTGATCATCTCCAGCACGGCCGGTTTCTTCTCTTCCGGGAAGGTGAGGTACTTAAAGCAGATAAGGGTGACATAGCGGTCGCTGTCATTGAAAAGCGCCATGAGGGAAACCGCCCCGATCCCATCCACTTTTTCAGGGACGACGAACACGGTGTTGTCTTCGTGGGTGTTCTTGTCGAGGGTGATCCCCTGCTTTTTCAGGTATTCCTCGAACGCTGAGGCGTTTTGTGCCATGGTTTCCTCCGGAGAGCGCATTTTGTCGATGGAAATATATGTGAATATTTATGTGTTGTAAATTAAAAAGCAACAGTTTCGAGCGGAGAAAACCGCACTGGTGGCGGTTCTGCGTCGAATTTGCCGTAAACGGCGCTTGCGCAGCTGTGGCGCGTTGATATCATTGGCTGGTTTGCACCGACTTAAGGGGGAGGGGGGGACGCCCGCGCCGCCACGCCCGGCCCGAAGGAGGCACTATGTTGAGGAAGCTTTTGGCGACAGAACCGACGTCGAGTCTCACCGTTTTGAGGATATTTCTTGCCGTGGTGATCTTCCCGCACGGTGCCCAGAAGGTGTTCGGCTGGTTCGGCGGACCGGGGTTTTCCGGGACCATGGAGATGTTCACTCACACCATGGGGATCCCCTACCTTTTCGCGCTGCTCGCCGTCCTCACCGAGTTCTTAGGCCCGCTGCTGCTCGTGGCCGGGCTCTTCACGAGGCTTGCCGCTCTGGTCATGGGGGTCGAGATCGCGGTCGCGGCCTCCCTCGTGCATCTCCGCAACGGTTTCTTCATGAACTGGGGCGGCAAACAGGCCGGCGAGGGGTTCGAGTACCACATCCTGGTAGTCGGCATCTGCCTTGCCCTCGCGATCGCCGGCGGCGGGAGGTTCTCCCTCGACCGCTTCATCTCGCAGCGCGTGACCCCTCCCGGGGGGGCATGATCATCCCTTCCCGCACCTCCTTTGCCTGAAGGGGAGGGCAGACAGGAAAAAGCGATGCAACACAGCCTGGATCAGCTGGCGGTCTTCATCGTCCAGCTTTTCGTCATCGTAGATCCGCTGGCAGCGGTCCCGATCTTTCTCGCGATCACCTCCCATCACAACAAGGGTGAGCGCCGGGCGATCGCCAGACGCGGCTGCCTCATAGGTTATTTCGTCATCGTCCTCTTCATCATCGCCGGGCCGGCCCTCCTCGACTATTTCGGCATCGGCCGCTCGGCGGTCCTCATCAGCGGAGGGCTCCTGCTCTTCGTAATCGCCCTAGAACTCCTCTACGGTAACCCCACCGGAACACAGACCAGCAGCAGCGAGGAGAGGCTCGCCGAGAAGAAGGAGGACGTTTCAGTGACCCCGCTCGCCATCCCGCTCCTGGCGGGACCCGGCGCCATCGTCACCTGCCTCGTCTTCGCAAGCCAGGCTCCCGACCTCTTCTCCATCCTCCTTTTTGCCGCCGGTGCCTTCGTCGTCTTTTTCTGCGCCTACCTGCTGCTGCACTGGGCCGACGAACTCGCCCGCGTCCTGGGCGTCCTCGGGATGAAGGTAGCGGTCAGGATCATCGGCCTCGTCCTCGCCTTCATCGCGGTCCAGTACGTCATCAACGGCATCACCGAACTCTGGCCGGCGGTGCGGCTGCATCCTGCCGTGGGAAAAACCTCAGCGTTGGTCGCCAGCGAGCCTTCGCGTCTTTGACCGCGACCGCGCCGGTTCGGAGATGGGAAGGCGCAGGTCGCCGGTAAGGGGGAAGCAGTACCCGGAATCGTTGCAAAACTCCAGGGGGAAGGAGACCGAGGTCATCACCGGCCTGGGCGCCCTGGAGGACGGGTCCTCCTTCAGGCGCGGCTGGGGGCGCCAGACGACGAACTCCAGGTAGGAGAGTTTTTCCTTTCCCATCGGGTGCACTACCCCGAGCGGTTCCCGTGCCGAAACGGCCTTTCCCTCCGTGACACCGTCAGCCAGTTGCCCGAGATGCCTATAGCTTGCGATGGTGGCATCCTCGTGCAGGATGTCGATGCCGCCCTTTTCCCTGATCCTGACTATGGTCCCTTTGCGGGCCGCGCACACCTCGGTCCCGGCCGGTATCCTGAAGCGGACGGCGTACCGGTCGTAGGGGGCGTTCGTGCCGAACAGGCGGGCCTCACCCTTGACCTTCAAGCCGAAGGGAAGTCGGTAACCCTCCGGGCAACGGTGCTCCGCCGTTTGGGCGCCGATCCCCCAGGCGTAGGCGTACCTTGCGTGGGACGATTTCCTTCGATCGCTTGGTTTGCCATGGAAGACCACCTGCCGGGTCTTTGGGGGGATCACGAGGTAAAGCGGCATGTCCTGTCCCGCTTCCAGGTTCTCGGATGCTTCCCGGTCGACCTCGAAGAGGAGCGAGACCGGCGCGTGGCCGTTGTTGACGGCGGTGATGTCGTGGGTGGTTTCGACCGAACCGGCGGGAACGTAGTCGGGAGGGGTGACCTCCACGTCCTTAAGGATGAAGTCGTACTCCGGAGCGGTGCCGGGTGGCTTCGTCCCGGCTAGGGCAGGCACCTGCGCGGCGGCGGGGACTTTGTCCGCCGGTGCCGCCGGTGCCGCCGGTGCCGCGGAAGGGGGAGCGCCGGCTGTCTCATCGCTAGCCGCCTTCATCTTCCCCGGGGCCTCCCCGAAGTCGGCCACGGCCCCGCTTATGTAGCCGTAGTTTCCGGTCTGCGCCTTTGCGTGATCTCCGCCATACTCCCAAGGCCAGCTCCCCTTGGGGGAACCCGGGGCGCTGAGGCACCCCGAAAGCGAGAAGAGCGCGCACAACAACACCAGCCATCCGCCACATTTCACCACAGCAGTACTCTCCAAAACGAATCTTCCCGCGCAGCGGGAGCTTCCCGTCTCCTCACCGCCTGCCTGCGACGGGAGGAAGAGGCGAATATAGGCGACCATTCATGTGATGTAAATTAAAAAGAGGGGGCGCTCGCGCGGCGACCCTCATGGACCGGTGCCCCCCTCCGGTCCCTCGGGCGCTAAAAGTGGGCGACTTCCCGACCGATGAGTGTTCCATCCGCACCGCGTGCGGAAGACCCTGACGTAGGACTGTGCCTCCCGGTACAGCTCTCCCCATCGCGCCTGATCGTCGATCAGGGGGGATTTGCCAGCATCTGCAGTGCACCGGTCCTCGCGGCGAGGCACTGGTCGAGATCGGTGGCGAAGTTGCCCGCGATGATCCCGCTTGACGTCGATCCTGTGCCTGCCGGGAACGCAGGGCGTCCACGGCGAGCCAAAGCGACAGCACAATGAGCGGCAGGACGCTGAGCCAGCCGTCTAAGGAATGAGGCGAGCTGGATTCTCTTTTGGGTAACAGTTCCGGCCGGTAGCAACCCTTTCTTATTACCGCAAGTCGCGGTCTGGTCGTGCGGGCTGGCGCAGTTATCGGTTGTTTATTATATATGGGGCGTGGTATGCTCTCTGCCCAGCTGAGAAAGCAGGTCTTTTTAGACCGATAGAAAGCGAGGGGCACGTTGAAAGGGCAAAGCTTGATAGATTCCATCGGCTCGACACCGCTGGTCGAGATCGACTCTCTGGTCGACAATCCCGCCGTGAAGATCATGGTGAAGCTTGAAGGAAACAACCCCGGAGGGTCGGTGAAGGACCGTCCGGCGCGTCACATGATCCTCGCCGCCGAGAAGAGCGGGGAGCTCACGACCGACAAGGTGATCCTGGAGCCCACCTCCGGGAACACCGGCATCGCGCTGGCGATGATCGCCGCGGCGCGCGGCTACCGCATCAAACTGGTGATGCCCGCCTGCGTCAGCGTGGAGCGGCGCAGCGTGCTAGAGGCGTACGGCGCCGAGATCGTCCTCTCGCCGGGCTGCGAGGCGACCGACGGCGCCATCCGGCTCGCCCACAAGATCTACGAGGACCACCCGGACCGCTACTACATGCCTAACCAGTACGCCAATCCGAACAACGTCCTCGCGCACTACGAAACCACCGGGCCGGAGATCTGGCGCCAGACCGGCGGGACCATCACCCACATGGTGGCGGGGATGGGAACCGGTGGCACACTCATGGGGCTCTCCCGCTTCTTCAGGGAGACCGCACCGAAGGTCCAGGTAGTCGGCATCGAGCCGGTGCTCGGGCACAAGATCCAGGGACTCAAGAACATGGAGGAGGCCATCGTCCCCCCCATTTACAACCCCGACGCTTACCACAGAAAGATCGTGGTCGAGGACGATGACGCCTTCGAGACCTCGAGGCGTCTTGCCGCGCACCACGGCATCTTCTGCGGCATGTCCGGCGGTGCCGCCGTCTTCGGCGCGGTGAGGCTCGCCGGGGAGCTCTCCTCCGGGACCATCGTGGTGATCCTTCCCGACCGTGGCGACCGTTACCTGAGCACCAACCTCTTCAAATCGATGTGCGCCCAGTGCCCCCCCTAGCCGCACGGCGCCCTCTGAAACGACAAAGCCCCGCGGCAGTCACTGCCGACGGGGCTTTTTTTTCGTGCACAGACCTGTGTTCAGCGCGTACTCACAGGCTGAACTCCCGGTCCCTCCGTTGCACTGGGCGTCGTCTGATCGGTACGATGGCCATCCTCAAAGCCGGTGCGGCAGTTACCGGTGCCACCTCCCTTTCCGGAACCCGTTCATAACGTTCCTGCTGCTCTCGACGTTCCTTCAACCTTCGCTCCAACCACGCACACATCGACCGGAACGTCTCGATCTCCTTGATTGCCGCCAGATTGCGCAGGTCGATGCGGATGCCGGTGGCGCGCTGCACCAGGAATTCCATGTCCCACAGGGCGCATTCGGTCATGTCGCCGGTGACAAGGTGCTGTTTGCACGGCAGGTAATCGGTGATGTTGTTGCGGAAGTACGTCATCTTTGCCACGCATAGTCCGTAGAAGCTGAAGACCAGGTCGAGAGTGGGACACTTCTTCATGCCGCGGTGGGTGACATAGGCGTTGGGCGGCCGGTTGCCGAAATTCCGGGCCCAGTACACCTTGCCGTTGATCAGGCACGGCTCCAGGCGGTACTTCTCGATCAGGTTCACCTTTTCCTCGGGGAGCTCCCCCAAAAGATCGTTTTTCACGAAGCCTCCTTTGATTGAATATCGATAAAAACGATACTCTCTATCTTTACTTTGAATAGCAAGAGGGGTGCCCGTATTGGAACGCTTTTAACCATGTGCAACAGAGTCGTCGCCAAATCGGGAACTTGGCTGGAACGGCTCGCGCGATAGGGCAGGGGGTAGCTCCGGTAGGTGGGGCAAAAGACTTGGACCGTGCGTCAAATCCCCGCGGGAGGGAGAGGTCCAATTAGTGGAGCCGCCTTTATCTTTCATTAGCCATCTGGTAAACTGAAATCGTCTCACAACCGGTGGCCAGCCGCTTCACTGGCTAAGGAACGAGGCGCACCATGAGAGTCCTGACCCGCGCAGTCTTAACCCTGCTGATTCTCCTCGGTATCACCAGTATCCCCTGTCTCGCAGCCGACAAAATCAGATCCCTATGTGAAATCCATTACCCAACCGACTACCTCTATGAGTGGGACTGCGTCAAAGTCACGAGCAAAGACTCCCCTTACAAGATTTTCGGCAAGCAGTGGCAGGACGGTCTGCGCTTCAACCGCATGGACCGGCGCCACTTCCTGGCCGGCATGTCGGTGAAGGTCCCCAAACAGATGGAGGACATCAAGGAGTTCAACCCGATGCCCCCCTTCTACCTCGAGGCCGATAAGGAGCCTCAGTTAATCCTCATCGACCAAAACGAGATGTTTCTCGGCGCCTACGAGTTCGGGACCCTGGTTTTTTCGGCTCCGGTCGCGGTCGGCGTCGAGGAGTTCCGCCTGAAAAACGGCTCCTACCGTGTCGATGCGGTCGACCCCCGCCATGAATCGAGCCTTTTCCCGGTGGAGGGGAGCGATCGCCCCTATCCGATGCACTACGGTCTCCGCTTCCATGTGGAGAAAAGAGGGGACGGCTGGACCTCCTACTGGATCCACGGGCGCGACCTCCCGGGGTACCCCGCCTCCCACGGTTGTATCGGCCTTTACGATGAGGAGATGCAGCTCGAGTATTACGGCGAACCGGCCAAGCCGCTGCTCATGGACGCGAAGAGGTTGTACCGCTGGGCGGTCGGCAGCGGCGACACCGGGGCCTTACAGCGGGTGCGTGGCCCCATGGTTATCATCATGGGCGAGCCGCAGATCCCGCCCGAAAAGCTGAGGCCCGTACCGGACGCTGCGGCCTCGCCCGAGATGCCGGGCGGGCCCGAGCCGCAACGGTGAATTTTTCAAAAAAGAATCCTCTCATCTGTGCAATTCACGATTCAGGTGTATAGTTTCAACCGTGCCTGATTTCAGGCAAGCTTCCCGCAGCTCCTAGTCACGTCTCTGATCGTTTGATCTGTCTTCGGCAATCAGCTCCACTCCAGGTTAAGCAACCCATCGACCCCGTCCTTCCGGCCGAGTGGATCCGCGCGTCCTGGCGTGGCCACAACTATTCCAGCGAGGAACTCGACATGAACGTCAAACGCGGCAGTGTGGTCAGTCATGCGATGGCGCAGCAATGGGGAACCGGCAAGGTGGTCGAGGTGAACGACTATAAGGCCACCATACGCTTCAGCGACGGCATGGTCAGAAAGATCATCTCTTCGCACTTCACTGACCTGCGCCCAGCTGATCCCGCCACCTACACCCCCCCCACCAAAGCTAAGGGACGCGCGAAGGTGACGCGGGTGCGCACGAAGACGGCAAAGGATAAGAAGCCGGCGGCCAAACCGGCCACGCGCCAGCCCGGTGCCTGATGCCCATGGGGGGGGCGGCACTTGCGACGCCGTGAAATGCCGTCATAATCTTCTTCATGAAAACCATAGGCCGCCGTTTTTCGTGACAGGAGGAGAGCCATGAAATGCCCCGTGTGCAAAAACCATCAGCAGGTCGACACCAACCTACAGTCAGAAGGGTTCAAAGAGGGAATCACCGAGTGCAGCGTCTGCGGCACGGTCTGGTCGGCCAACCACGGCGTCATTGAGATCGTCCGCGATTCGCAGGCTGAGTCCTTTCTCCAGGCGGAAAGTGAATGCGTCGAGGGGGATGATTACAGCCTGAACATGGACGGCGAGTCGTGACCGCCGCTCCGGCTCGGTAACAAATCCCCCTTCCGAAGGGGGATTTTTTATTTTTGTGCAGTTTTTCTCTCCACCATACTCCCCCTCCTCAGGTGCGTTGACACCCCAGCATAACTTGCGTAACCTTTAGCGCGTCTGTTCCAATTCATGAGGAGTTCGGGATGAAAACCTTCAGTATCATTGGGTGCGGCGCGGTTGGTAAGACGCTTGGGCGCCTTTTTCATGAGTCAGGAGTGCTTGAGCTTAGGGACGTGCTTACCCGCTCAGAGGCGACGGCACGCGCCGCGGCCGCTTTCATCGGGGCGGGACGCCCGGTGACCGGCTTTGCGCAGTTAGAGCCAGCCGATTTGTACCTGATCACCAGTTCCGATGACGCCATCGCCCCTTGCGTGCGTGGGTTGTGCGCAAGCGGAGCACTCGGTGCGCAGGCCCTGGTGTGCCACGTAAGCGGTGCCTTGGGGAGCGAGGTGCTGCACCCTGCGACGCAGCTCGGCGCGCTGGTGGCGAGCGTTCACCCCGTCAAGAGTTTCGCCGACCCGGCGGCAGCCGTTGGCGACTTCGCGGGCACCTGGTGTGGCGTGGAAGGGGACCGGCGGGCGGCGGACCAGATGGGGGAGCTCTTCGGGGCGATAGGCGCGCGCGTTTTTTCCATCGATCCCCGTTTCAAGGCGATCTACCATGCCGGCTCCGTGCTCGCGTGCAATTGCCTCACCGCACTCCTCGAAGTGGCGGTCAAGGCATACGGGAAGGGGGGGCTTGACCGCGAGACCGCGCTGCAGGTGATGGAACCGCTGGTGCGGGGTACCGTGGAAAACGTTTTCCGCTCCGGGACCGTCGCGGCGCTCACCGGCCCCATCGCCCGCGGAGACGCGGCCGTAGTGGGAAGGCAACTGCACGCCCTGGACGAATGGGACCCGGAAGTAGCCCTCGTCTACCGCTCCCTTGGCGCGGTCGCTCTCGAACTGTCGCGTCGGCGCGGTCAGGCAGGGAAGGCAGGGCTCGAGAGGATCGAGGCGCTTTTGGCCGGCACCGGGGAGGACCATGCCTGAGATGGCAGGGGGAGGGGGGAGAAAAAGCGACGAGATCCTGCAGGCGATGCTTAAAGGCACGCCGGACCTTGTGTATGCCAAGGACCTCGAGGGACGCTACCTCTTCATCAACGAGCAGGCTGCCCGGATGTACGGCAGGCCCGCCGAGGCGATTGTGGGCGCGGACGACAGCGCTATTTTTCCCGACGAGGTGGTGCAGGTGATACGGGAAAACGACCACCACGTCATCGCCACCGGGAAAAACGCGACGGTGCAGGAAACCTTCACCGACGCGGCCGGGGTCGAGCGCATCTTCCTCGCCACCAGGGGGCCGCTCTTCGACCATGACGGCGCCGTCACCGGCCTCTTCAGCATCTCGCGCGAGATAACCGAACAGGTGGGGGCGCAGGAGGCGCTGCTCGTCCACCAGCAACAGCTGAGGGAACTGGCCATCGAGCTCTCCCTGGCCGAGGAGAAGGAGAGGCGTCGCATCGCCTCGGAGCTCCATGACGAGATCGGACAGAGCCTGTCGCTCGCGAAGCTCAAGCTGAGCGGCATCGGTTCGGAGGAGAAGCTTCCCGGCGGCGCGGCGCGGACGGTCCGTGAAGTGGTGGGTCTCTTGGAACGTGCAATACGCGAAGTGAGGACACTCACCTTCCAGATCAGCCCACCCCTTCTGTACGAGGTGGGGTTCGAGGCCGCGGTGGAGTGGCTCGCGGAGCAGTTTGAAGCGAAGTACCGGCTGCGCGTATCCCTGGATAGCGCGCCGGTCCCGTCCCCCCTGGAGGAGGAGCTGAGTTCCACCCTGTACCATGCGGTGCGAGAACTCCTCGTCAACGTGGTGAAGCACGCCGAAGCGCGGCAGGTACGCATAGCTATCAGGCGGCGGGTCGGGCGCATCGAGGTCATCGTGGAGGACGACGGCAAGGGGATCTCTCCTTGTGCCTCCTCCGCAAGCGGGGGCTTCGGTCTTTTCAACATAAGACAACGGGTGCAGCACCTGGGGGGCGAGGTAACGGTGACTTCCGGAGCCGGCGGCACGAGCGTTACCATCGCGGTCCCCGCGGGGGCGGTCGACGCTGCAGGGGGAGAGGAGTAGGCGATGATTCGCGTCATGATAGTCGATGATCACGGGATCGTTCGGGAGGGGGTCCGGATCCTTTTGGAAAAATTGGAGGACGTCCAGGTCGTCGCCGAGGCGGAAAACGGCAGGGTCGCGCTCGAGCTCGCGGCAGGTGCCGCGCCGGACGTGGTGCTCATGGACATGAGCATGCCCGGGATGAACGGCATCGAGACCACGCAGCGCATGGCCGATCTCTTTCCCGCCGTCAAGGTGCTCATCCTCTCCATGCACAAGGACCGTCGCTTCGTCGCCCAGGCGTTCAGGGCGGGGGCGCGCGGCTATCTGCTCAAGGACTGCAGTTCGGCAGAGCTGGTTAAGGCCGTCAGGACGGTGGCCTCCGGGGAGCGGTACGTATGCTCCGGCATCATCGGCGTCGTCATCGATGACTACATAAGGCGGGTGCCCGACTCCTTCGAGCAGGCGGGCCCCGCGCTCACCCCGAGGGAGAAGGAGGTGCTGCAGCTTTTAGCGGAGGGGAACAACGCGAAGAACATCGCGTTCCTGCTGAAGATCAACGTGAAGACGGTCGACACCCACCGCCAGCAGATCATGAAGAAGCTCAAGCTGCACTCCATCGCCGAGCTCACCAAGTACGCCATACGTGAGGGCGTGACCAGCATGGAACACTGATACCCCGGCCTAAGCTGTCTACGCCACTCAGTAAAAACCCCATTCGACTGTCATACAAACCCCTATATCGTCGCCGGTGCCATTTTGTTAGAGTGCTTCTCATTTGGGAACTGCAACTTACTAAACTGAGACGACCGCGACGATGCAGACAACTAAGATTATCCTTGCCGACGATCATGCCCTGGTCCGCCAGTGCATCGGCGCCATCCTTGGAAAAACCCCCGGAATTGAAGTCGTGGCCGAGGCCGCTACCGGCATGGAGGCGATAAGGCTTGCCTGCGAGCTGCAGCCGGACCTGATTCTCATGGACCTGGTGATGCCCGAAGGTGGCGGCATCGAGGCGAGCCGCTGCATCGTCTCGGCCTTCCCCAACGTCAAGGTGCTGATCCTCTCCTGTCATGGCGACGCCCGTTCCGTGCGTGAGGCTTTCGGCGTCGGGGCAAAGGGGTACCTGATGAAGAACTGCGACGCACAGGAGCTGCTCCATGCCATCAACGTGGTGTCCGAAGACCGCGTTTACCTGAGCCCAGCCCTTTCCGAGTCGCTCGGCATCGAGCTTCCCACCGCTCTCCTGAAAAAGTCCCCCCTGAGCCGTCGCGAGGAGGAGGTTCTGACGCTGATTGCGAGCGGGAAGACGTCGCGGGAGGTGGCAGTACTCCTGGAGATAAGCCCCAAGACGGTGGAGACCCACCGCATGCACATCATGAAGAAACTTAACTTAAACAGTGTGGCTAGCCTCACCAAGTATGCGATAAGACAAGGATTATTGCCTCTGGACTAGCCGCTTCCCGTTTCCACGCTTTTGTCGTTCCTCTTCGCACGCCGCCGGTATGCGCTTCGGAGGCGCGCACCTGCACGTCTGCTGCATTCCAGCCCCGCCCTCCCTCTCGGCCAAAAGGCCGCCTCTTCTCGGTGTTTTTCTGATACATCGTTCCCGTCCCGTGTCGATGAAGCAAACGACACCACCGGACGCCGCTTCCGGGTCGATCATCAAACCTTTGCAGAAGACGGAGCACACATGAAATGGTTCACCAATCTGAAGGTCAGTACCAAGTTAGTCTCGGCTTTCGTAGCAGTCTGTATCATCACCGCGGCGGTCGGCCTGCTCGGCATCCGCAACATGGGCACCATCAACGACATGGCCGATTCCATGTACGCGAAGGAGCTGCTGGGGCTTTCCTACGTCAAGGAAGCTAACATAAACCTGATCTACATCTCCCGCGCCGAAAAGAACTTCCTCCTCGCGACGAGCCGTCAGGAGCGCGAGAAGTACCTCGGCAACATGAACAAGTACAAGGCGGGGTACAAGGAGTGGCTGGACAAGGCGCGTCCCCTGTTCACGGCTGAGAAGGGAAAGGAAATCCTGAAACGGCTGGAGGCGGCCAACGAGGAGTGGTTTGCCGTCCAGCAGAAGGTGATAGAGCTCGGCGCCAATGACAAGCTGAACGACAGCACCGCTTCGGTGGCGCTCTCCTTCGGCGAGGCGAGGAACAAGCAGACGGTGGTGGACGATACCCTTACCGAGCTTGCGCGGCTCAAGGAGTCCAACGCCAAGGAGGCGTCCGAGGAGACCACCAGGATCTACCAGTCGAGCATGAAGGCGATGGTCGGACTGGTGGCAGGCGGCGTGCTGCTCGGACTGATCCTCGGGATCGTCATCTCCAGGATGATCAGCGTGCCGCTTAGGCGCGGCGTCGAGTTCGCCTCGGCGGTCGCAAGCGGCGACCTGACCCAGACTATCGACGTGGACAGCAAGGACGAGGTGGGGCAGCTAGCTGCGGCGATGAACGGAATGGTGGCGAAGCTAAGGGGGATCGTTGCCGAGGTGAAGAGCGCCTCCGACAACGTCGCCTCCGGAAGCCAGCAGCTTTCCTCCGGGGCCGAGGAAATGTCACAGGGGGCCACGGAGCAGGCGGCTTCGGCAGAGGAGGCGTCGTCCTCGATGGAAGAGATGTCGTCCAACATCCGCCAGAACGCCGACAACGCCATGCAGACCGAGAAGATCGCCGTGAAATCGGCCCAGGACGCCCGCGAGGGGGGGCAGGCGGTTCAGGAGACGGTCGGCGCGATGAAGGAGATCGCCGGAAAAATCACCATTATCGAGGAGATCGCGCGGCAGACGAACCTCCTGGCGCTGAACGCCGCCATAGAGGCGGCCAGGGCGGGTGAGCACGGCAAAGGATTCGCCGTGGTCGCCTCCGAGGTGAGAAAGCTTGCGGAAAGGAGTCAGAAGGCCGCGGCCGAGATCAGCGATCTTTCCGCCAGCAGTGTGGATGTGGCGGTGAAGGCGGGCGAGCTCCTCGCTAAGATGGTTCCGGACATCCAGAAGACGGCGGAGTTGGTACAGGAGATCAGCGCGGCAAGCAGGGAGCAGGATACCGGCGCAGACCAGATCAACCGCGCCATTCAGCAACTGGACCAGGTGATCCAGGCAAACGCCGGCGCCTCCGAGGAGATGGCCTCCACCGCCGAGGAACTTTCGAGCCAGGCGGAGCAGCTGCAGACGGCAGTCGCCTTTTTCAAGATCGACGACCATGCAAGGCGTGTCGCCGCGAAGTCCGCGAGGGTAGGCGGGGCTCAACAGGGGAGCGTCAACGGCGCCGCGGTGCAGGGTAAGAAAATGACCCGCTCTAAGGGTGTTGCCGGCGGTTCCAAGGGGGTTGCCAAGAAGGCGGTCGGGCACGACATCGACCTCACCGATGCAAAAGAGATGTCCGACTCCGATTTCGAGCATTACTGATGCCCGCTTTAATCGGCGGCCCGAGGGTTGCCTGCCATACGATTCCGATCAGCGCCTCCTAGCGAGGCGCTTTTTTTTATCCCACTCAGCAACGCGTGCGTTGAAACGCTTTGCCTGGGATAAAACGCGCCTCGCACCCGAAGGGGAGGACGGGAGGGGGGGCGGAAAGGTGAGGGGCGGGATGCGAGCTGCCTGCTCCTTCCTCTCAGGCCGACTCCTCCGTGGCTATTCCCGCGGAACGCCCTCATGACCGCAGTCGATCTACGACTCCTTGCATCACGAAAAAAGGGCAGGCGCCTTCCGGCGCGCTGCCCCTTTGCGGTCGATGATCTTTTTTCTGTTACGCCGCTTGTCCCTCGAGGTTCTGGACCAACTCCAGCTCGCCGCTGGTGAAGACCTTGTCGATGTCGAGGATGATGATGAACTGTTCGTTGTGCTTCCCCATCCCCTTGATGAAGTCGGTGTTGAGTTTGGTCCCTATGCGCGGCGGCGGCTCAATCTGGTCCGGCTCCAGGTCCATCACCTCTTGGACCGCGTCGGCCATCGCCCCCATGACCACCTTCTCACCTTCGAGTTCCACCTCGACGATGATGACACAGGTGTTCACGGTCTGCTCCGCCATCGCCATGCCGAACTTCAGGCGAAGGTCGACGACGGGAACGACGCTGCCGCGCAGGTTGATGACGCCGCGCATGTAGTCGGGGGTCTGCGGGACCTTGGTGATGGTTGTGAAATCCAACACTTCCCGTACTTTGCCGATGTCCAGGGCGAACAGCTCGTTCTCGAGCTTGAAGGTGAGATACTGGGTTGTTTCCGTGATAGTCTCGACCGCCATGTTTGCTCTCCTTTCTTTGTTTGACACAACCTGTCGTGTTCAGGTTCGACGAGCCGGGGTGCCCGCTCTGTCTCATGCATATCTATCGACATCTTCGACACTTGTTTAAGAAAAATGTGTGATGATTGGATAGTTATAATGTTCCCCGGCGCGGGTATACTATGGCCACCGGATCCAAGCGCTTCAGAGAGGCCGCGCAAAGCGATTATCCATAGCGCTCAGTCTCTAAAATCCCTAGACATTCTGACCGAGTAAAGGCAATATTGGCGCGCTCAACTTTTGTTATAGTGCATGCCTTCTTCACAGCATTGTGAAAGAGCAACAGTGGAGGTTTTTATGGATGACATGCTGAGGAGAAAGGACCGGCAGCTTTCCGCCCAGACTGCCAATGATCTGCTGGCGCAGGGTAAGATCTGCCACTTGGCGCTTGCAGCCCACGACGAACCGTACCTGGTAACCATGAACTACGGCTACCGGGACACCACCCTGTACTTCCACTGCGCCGGAGCGGGCAAGAAGCTGGAACTTTTGCGTCAGAACAGCCGCGTCTGCTTCACCGTGATCGCCGATACCAAGCTGGTCGCCTCGGAAAAGGCCTGCGACTTCACCATGAAGTACCGCAGCGTGGTCGGCTACGGAACGGCACGCCTGGTGGAGGGGCACGAGGAAAAGTCCCGAGCGCTCGATATCATCATGGCGCAGTACGCGCCGGAAGCCTTCGAATTTCCCCAGGCCGGAATGGCCGCCACCACCGTCTTCGTCGTCGACATTGAATCCATGACCGCCAAAAGCAACTACTGATCCGACGCGAGGGTCACATGAACATCCTTGCCATCGACCCCGGCTCCACCTCGACGAAGATCGGCGTCTTTCGCGGCGGAACGCTCACCAAGGGTTCGATCGAGCATCCCCGCGCCGAGATGGAGCATTTTCCGCGCGTCATGGACCAGCTCGGCTACCGCATGGACGCCATCCGCGCGTACCTGCGCGAGACCGGGGTGGACGGGGTCGCCTGGGACGCCGTGGTGGGGCGCGGGGGACTGATCCGTCCTGTCCCGAGCGGCGTCTACCTGGCGGAGGAGCCGCTCATAAAGGACCTCGAGGACGGGGTGAGCGGTGAGCATGCGGCCAACCTGGGTGGCGTTCTTGCGCACGCCATGGCAGCGGGCAAGGGCGTTCCCGCATACGTGGTCGATCCCCCGGTCATCGACGAGATGTGGCCGGTGGCGCGGCTTTCCGGCATGGCCGGCATCGAGCGGCGCAGCATGTTCCATGCACTGAACCAGAAGGCGGTGGCGCGTGACGTGGCGCGGGAACTGGGGCGGGACTACGCGGAATTAAACCTGATCGTGGTGCACATGGGGGGCGGCATCACCGCGGGCGCACACCGAAAGGGGCTCGTCGTTGATGTGAACAACGGACTGAACGGCGACGGGCCGTTCTCGCCGGAGCGGACCGGGGGGCTCCCGGTGGTCGGGGTGCTCGAGCTCGTGGAGCGGGGTGCCTTCACCACCGGTGAACTGAAGGGGATCGTGGCACGCCGCGGCGGCGTCTACTCCTACCTGAACACGGTCGACATGCGCGAGGTGGAGGCGCGGGCGCAGCAGGGGGACGCCGAGGCGAGCCTCGTGCAGGAGGCGATGATCTACCAGATCGCCAAGGAGATCGGCGGGCTTGCCGCAGCGCTTTCCGGTGCGGTCGACGGCATCGTGCTGACCGGCGGGCTCGCTTTCGGTGCCGCCGTGGTGGAAGGGGTGCGCAGGAGGGTGGAGTTCATCGCCCCGGTTTTCGTGCGGCCGGGGGAGTTCGAGATCGAGGCGCTCGTCGACGGCGCGCTCCGGGTCCTCTCCGGGGTGGAGGCGGCGCGGCGCTACGCGGGAGGAACCGATGAACATCGGGGCTAATCTGAGGGCGGTTCTCGCGGCGAAGGGAGTGGCGCAGGAAGAGGTGCGCGAGGCGCTCGGGTGGGACGCCGACACCTTGGACCGGGTGCTCTCGGACCGGCTCTCTCCCGGCATCTCTGAGCTTTTGCGGCTCGCCACCTGGCTCGGCGTCGGCATCTCGCGCCTCCTCGGCGAAGAGGAGGAACGCGCCAGGCGGGCGGTGAAGACCGGCAGGAACGAACGGGTCGGTGTGGACCGGCGCGAGTTTCTCCACTACGAAAGCCTCGCGCATGCCTTCGCGGGACGCCACATCGAACCTTTCGTGGTCGACCTGTACCGCGCCCAGGCCCCCCCGGAGGTGAGCCGCCACCCCGGCGAGGAGTTCCTCTTTGTCCTGTCGGGGACGCTGCAGGTCACCGTGGACGGGGAGGTCTTTCACCTGGAGGAGGGAGACTCGCTCTACTTCGACTCGGTGCTGCCCCACGCGCTGGTATCCCTGAGCGAGCACTGCCGGATGGTTGCCGCGTTCTACAAGGGCGAGTCGATGCTGCAGCTCACCAAGGGGCACGGCATGAAGAGGGTGATCGAGGCGGCAAGGCTCGCCCCGCGCCGCAGCCTGGTGCTCGTCTCACCCGACGCCGCCTCGATGAAGGCGGTGAACAAGGGGATCGAGGAAGGGATCCTGGAGCGGGTTTTCCTGGTGGGGGACCCCGCACGGGTGCGCGAGAGTTGCGCGTCGCTTCTTATCTTCGAGAAGCAGTACCGGTTCGTCCCGGTCACCGGCGACGATGTCGAGCGCGAAGCGGCCCGCCGCGGCGTCGAGCTCATCGCCTCCGGCACGGGGGACCTCCTGATGAAGGGGGCGCTCAACACTGCAGTCCTCATGAAGGCGGTGCTCTCCAGGAAGGAAGGGATCGGTTCCGGCAGGCGGCTCTCCAACGTGAGCATCTTCGAGCTCCCCGGCGTCGAGCGTCTCATCTTCCTTACCGACCCCGCCATTAACCCCGAGCTTTTCGCCCACCAGGAGGCGTCTTCCGCGATCGACATCATCGACAACGCGGTCCAGGTGGCGCGCGCCCTGGGCGTGGAACGCCCCAAGGTGGCGCTCCTCGAGGCGAACGAGGTCCCCTCCGAGAACATCCCGACCACGCTCTTAGAACAGGAGCTCTCGAACCGGCAGTGGCCGCATGCCGAGGTGAGCGGCCCGCTCTCCTACGACCTCGCGCTCTACCCGGACGCGGTGGCGAAGAAGGGGCTCGAAGGGAATCCCGTGGCCGGGCGCGCGGACATCATCGTCGTCCCACACATCTCCGGGGGGAACTTCCTCTACAAGAGCTGGGTCTTCACCATGGGGGCCGAGGTGGCCAACGTGGTGCTCGGCGCGAAGGCCCCCATCATCCTCACCTCCAGAAGCGACAGCGACCTCACCAAGTTCCTCACCATCTGCGCGAGCTCGCTCTACAGCCATTACCTGCAGCGGACCGTCTAAAGGGCGGGAATCGGTCGCCTTTCCCGTTTGCGTTGTCGCTCACAGCCGGGTATGCTAATGAACGTCCTGACCACGACGGAGAAACGCCATGCCCACCACCCCGCTCATCATCGGCCACCGCGGCGCCTCCCGCGACGCACCCGAGAACACCCTCGCCTCGTTCCGCTTGGCCTTCGAACAGGGTGCCGACGGCATTGAGGCCGATTTCCGCCTCACCCGCGACGGCAGGGTCGTCTGCCTGCACGACGCCGGGCTCGCCCGTACCGCCGGGAGCGATTTGACCGTGGCCGGCGCCTCGCTTGCCGAGCTGGAGCGTCTCGACCTTGGGGCATGGAAGGGGGAGGCCTGGCGCGGCGAGCGCATCCCGACCCTCGCCGGCGTGCTCGCGCTCCTTCCCCCAGGTAAAAGGCTCTTCATCGAGATAAAGTGCGGCGCCGAGATCATCGAGGAGTTGGCGCTCGACCTCGAACGCGCCCAAGTCTCCCCGGAAGCGATCCGCTTTTTGACCTTCGACCGCAACCTCGTCGTATCCCTTAGAGAGCGTCTCCCTGCCTACCGTACCTGCTGGCTGTGCGACTACCGCTGGCGTGGAGCATGGCACCCTTCGCAGCGCGAGGTGCTTGCGACCCTCGAAGAGATCGGCGCCGACGGCCTCGCGAGCAGGGACCGCGCCATTCTGGATGCCCCCTTCGTTCGGCAGTTGCGCGACCGGGAGCTCGAGCTCCACGTCTGGACCGTGGACGCTGCCCGCGCCGCCCAAAGGCTCTGCGGTCTCGGCGTCGACTCCATCATGACCAACCGCCCCGGTTGGCTAAGGGGCGCACTTGAGCGCCGGATGGAGCGATCATGAACCGCAAGGCTTACCTAGCCACCGGCCGGATGATCGCCATGCTGCAGGGGTTCTCCAAGCTGCGCGTGAACGTGCACGGCAAGGAGAATATCCCCGGGGGGGCGGTCATCTTCGTGGTGAACCACTTCACCCGCATCGAGACGGTGCTCCTCCCCTACCATATCCACCGCCTGACCCGCGTGCCGGTCTGGTCGCTCGCCGACGCCTCGCTCTTTTCCGGACCTCTCGGGCGCTTTCTCGACATGATGGGGGCGGTCTCGACGAAGAATCCCGACCGCGACCGGGTCATGGTGAAGACCCTCTTGACCGGAGAGGCGAGCTGGATCGTCTTCCCCGAGGGGAGGATGGTGAAGGACAAGGAGCTCTTCAGAAAGCGCGTGCTCCTTCCCTCCAGCGGCGTGCGCCCGCGCTCGGGGGCTGCAACCCTCGCCCTGCGCACTGAGTTCTACCGGCAGCGCATGCTGAGGCTGCAACAGGTGGCCCCGGATGAGGTGACGCGCCTGCAGGGGATGTTCCAGCTTACCGGGCTTGCTCCCCTCGCCAAGGGGCCGTGCCACATCGTCCCGGTGAACATCACCTACTATCCTCTGAGGGCCAGGGAGAACGCCCTCAGCAGGCTTTCCGAGCTCTTCCTCTCGGATGCCTCCCCGCGCCTTAAGGAGGAGATCCTCACCGAGGGGAGCATGCTCCTTTCCGGGGTGGACATCGACATCCGCTTCGGCAGGGCCATCGATCCCTCCGCCTACCTGGCCGGCCGGGAGATCGAGTCGGACATACTCTCCACGGCGAGCTACGGCTTCGACGATCAGCTCCCTTCGCTGCCCGAGATGAAGCGGCAGGCGAACCGACTCGTGCAGCGCTGCATGAGCAGTATTTACGATCTAACCACGGTGAACCACGACCACCTGTTCGCCTCCATGCTTCGGGCCTACCCCTTCCTCAGCATCAACGAGGACGATTTCCGCCGCCGGGTTTTCCTGCTCGCGACGCAATGCCTTCAGGAGACCACCTGCCATTTGCACCAAAGCCTCAGGACCGGGCAGGTTCCCCTTTTGACCGACGACCGCTACCACAAGTACCGCGAGTTCAGCGAGCTCGCCATCGAGAAGGGGGTGGCGGTGCGCCGCGACGGGACGCTCGTGAAGGACAGGAGCAAGTTCTCGGCCCCCTTCGAGATGCAGCGGGCGCGGATCGACAACCCGGTCGGGGTCATCGCCAACGAGGTGCTCCCGCTCACCACGCTGCAGCGCGAGGTGCACCTCATGGCGTGGCATCCCGCGTGGCTTGTGCGCAGGAGGGTGGCGGGACTGCTCGAGGAGCAGGCGCTGGAGGAATACCGGGAGGATTACGCCACCTTCTTCCGTGAGGGGGAGAGCAAGGGGATCGAGGTCGGCGCACCCGCCCTTTTGGAAGGAAGGTCGCGCGCCCTGGGCGTGGTGCTCGTGCACGGTCTCCTCTCGGTCCCGGCACAGATGATGGAGCTTGCCCGCTACCTGCAGGGAAAGGGGCTCTGGGTCTACCTTGTGCGCCTGAAGGGGCACGGCACCTCTCCGGAGGACCTCGCCCGGCGCAGCGGTGGTGATTGGGTGGAGTCGGTGGATTTGGGCTACGCCCTTTTGAGCACCATCTGTGAGCGCGTCGTGGTGGGGGGGTTCTCCTTCGGCGGCGGCGTGGCGCTTGACTGCGCCGGCCGGGTCGGCAAGGTGGCCGGTGCCTTCGCCGTCTGCCCGCCGCAGCGGCTCCTAGACGTCTCCTCCCGCTTCGCCCCCGCAGTCACGGTCTGGAACCGCGTCATGGACGTCTTCAGCTATCAGTGGGCGAAGAAGGAGTTCGTCGAGAGCGTCCCGGAGCGGCCGGAATTGAACTACGCCCGCATCCCGATCGCCGCGCTGCGGGCGATGGAGCGCTTCATGGCCGAGCTGGAACCGAGGCTTGCGACGATCTGTGCTCCCGCCCTGGTGCTGCAGGCGGAGGGGGACCCGGTGGTCGACCCGCGCGGTTCGCAGCGTCTGTTCGAGATGCTGGGGAGCACCCGGAAGGATTATCGGCGCTTCCCACTTGAGCGCCACGGCATCCTGGCCGGCGAGGGGGCGGGCGAGGTGCACGCCGCGGTGTGGGAATTCATCGAAGGGATCATGAAGGGGGGCGCCGAGGCGCCCAGGCCGGCACCGGTGCGGGACACCGCCCAGGCAAAGTAGAGGTTTTCTTACCCATGGAAAAAACGCGTGATTGCAACGACATGCTGCGCAGCAGGCACTGGATCTTCGATCTCGACGGCACCCTCACCGTCGCCATCCACGATTTCACCCACATAAGGAGCGTGCTCGGGGTCCCGGAGGGGAGCGACATACTGGGGCATCTGGACGCCCTTCCCGAAGGGGAGGCGGCGCGGGCCCGGGCCATCCTGCAGGCGATAGAGGAAGAACTGGCGGGGCGGACCGAGCCGGCCGAGGGGGCGCTGGAGCTTGTCGAGCTCCTGCACGGCCGCGGCACCCGGATGGGGATACTTACCAGGAACACCAGGGAAAACGCGCTCGCCACGCTTAACCGCATCGGCCTTCTGCCCTACATAGCGGCGGAGGACGTCCTTGGCAGGGACGACGCCCTGGCGAAGCCGGACCCTGATGGCATCTATAAACTAGCGTGCCGCTGGGGGGTATCCCCAGCGGCACTGGTAATGGTAGGCGATTACGCCTTCGATCTTCTCACCGGCCGCGCTGCCGGGGCCGGCACCATCCATGTCGATCCCGCGCGCACCTTCCGCTGGCCCGAGCTCACCGACCTCGCGGTGGGGAGCCTCGCGGAGCTCGCGCTCGCGCTGCGTTAGGCAAGTCCCTCCAGTTCGTGATCCGCTATTTGCACGATCTCGTCGTAGATCGCAAGCATGACGTGCAGGTCGCACCACTTCTTCGTCATGTTCCGCACCAGATAGGCGCCGTTCACGAGCGTCCCGGAGAGCAGGGCAATCCCCAAGGGGCGCTGTTCGTCAACCGAGATGAGAAAACAGGCGTAGACCGCGATGAAGAGCATGGAGAAAAGCCATGCCACTTCCGGTCCCTTGAAAGGGTTCAGCATCACCTTGGTCAGGTCGATGTAATAGCGGGTGAGCCCGCGCACGCGGCGCATGCACTCGATGATCCCTTCGCTGTGTTCCTTCAGGTAGAGGCTCGCCAGGAAATGGGTAATCGCCAGCTCCCTTCCCTTCGCCATCCGTTCCTCTATGTACATGCTGATCGCTTCGTCCACGCTCTCTTTGCTCATGGCTGCCACCTCCGGTCGCACCGGCGCCCCCTTTCCAGTTTTTGGTGGGATTGAAGACCCCCTTGATCCTGTAGGGAAACGAGCTTTGTGTACCTGTTTGCTACGCTTTCACATAATGGAAAATATCGTTCATAAGCCGCACGCTGTCAACAGTGCGTTGCTCCACTTATCGGCTGTTCCACGCTTTTGTTGACAATCATCCGCCTCCTGCCGTACTCTCGGCCTCGGCCCGGGCGGCAAAGCCGGGACAACTGCCCGGAACGGCGCACTGGAGGGGTATGGGGAGCAAGGGAAAACAGGGGAGGGAAAGGGGCGAAGAAGGCCTCATAGTCTCCCATTTCGGCGTGGCGGTCGAGGTGCTCTTCGAAAGCGGCGAGCGCCGCATGGTGAAGGTGAAGCGCAACTCGGGCCACGTGGTGGGCGACCATGTGACGGTCGAGGGTGAGGTGCTGGCGCGGCATCCCCGGAAGACCGAGCTCTCAAGGCGCGACGCCCGCGGCGGCATCCACCTGGTCGCCGCCAACCTGGACGTCCTCGGCGTGGTCCTCGCACCCGGCACCCCGCCGGGATTCCTCGATCGTGCCATCGTCGCCTCCCGGGCCGCGGGGCTCTCCCCCTTCATCGTCATCAACAAGTGCGATCTACCCGAGGCGCGGGAACTGGGTGAGGCGGTGCGCGCCGTCTACGGCGGCATACTCCCCTTTTTCACGCTGAGCGCGGCGACCGGCGAGGGGATCGCCCCGCTGCGCGCCTTTTTAAGCGACGGGCACCGCGGCGCCTTCGTCGGCACCACCGGTGTCGGGAAAAGCTCGCTTATGAACTCCCTCTGCCCGGAGTTGAACCTGAAGGTCGGGGAGCTGTCCGATTACAACTGGACCGGCAAGCACACCACCACCGTCTCTTCGCTGCACGCACTTCCCGAGGGGGGAGAGCTGGTCGATACACCGGGCTTTCGCGATTTCGGTCTCGTGGACATCACCGTCCCGGAGCTTGCCGTGCGGTTCCCAGGTTTCGAGTCCCTGGAGGCGCACCACTGCCGTTTCAACGACTGCCGGCACCGGCAGGAACCGGGGTGCGCGGTCCGGGAGGAGATGGAGAGCGGGGGGATCAGCGAGGAGCGCTACCGCACCTACCTCGTGCTCCTGACCGAGGTGGAGGCCCTGGAGGAAGAGGCGCTTAAGCGCAGTTGGAGAAGCAACAAGGAGAAGAGGTAAACAGATGGCGCAGCCATGGAAAGTATTGCAGAGCGTGCAGACCGCGGACGGTACCCTCGAACTGAGGCAGCGCGGTGAGCGCGATTTTCTTATAACGGTAAACGGCCTCGTGCTGATGAACAGCTCGTTGCACCGCTCCGAAGTGGCACTGGGGGAGGTGACCTGCGGGCACCTGAAGGAGGCGCAGGCACCGAAGGTGCTGGTGGGAGGGCTCGGCATGGCGATCACGCTCCGGGCGGTCCTCGACCAGATGCCGCAGCGGGCCGACGTCCTGGTGGCGGAGCTCAATCCCGTGGTGCTGGAGTGGTGCCGCGGCCCGCTTGCGCCGATCACAGCCGGGGCCGCCTCCGATCCGCGCGTCACCGTGGAGATCGCCAACGTGGCCGACGTGATCAGGAGAAGCGCCATGGGTAAAAGCCGCTTCGACGCCATCGTTCTCGATCTGTACACCGGCCCGCACGCGAAGACCGACAAGATCATGGACCCCCTCTACGGCGAGATCGCCATAGAGCTCACCAAGGGGGCGCTGAAGCCGGGCGGGGTCTTCGCCGTCTGGGGCGAAAACTACGACCAGGGCTTCGACAAGCGCCTGCGCCAGGCCGGCTTCGCGGTTAGCTGCGAGCGTCCCGGGCGCGGCGGCTTAAGGCACGTGGTGTACCTGGCGCGCCTTGAGGCCCGTCCCGAGGGGGTGCCGCAGCGGGGGCGGAAACGGGCGCCGCGCCGCTAAGGCCGGCACCCTCTTCCTTTATCTCGCCTTAGGCCGCGGCGCCGAAATCAGCGCCCGCATACTGCACCGCCGCCGGGTCGTTCGCCCTCGGCGGGGAGATCGCGTGCACCCCGCCGCAGGAGGGACACCCCTGCACGAAGGTCCGCAGCACGAAGTCTTTGCCGCACTCCTGGCACTCCACCTGGAGCGCGCTCGGCAGCGGCGAGCATGCCACCCGTCCGCCGTGCGCCGCCAGCACGAACTCCACCAACTCCCTGCCGGTGGCGTAGGGCCCACCCCCTCTGGAATTACCCGATCCGCAATCGCACATCCTTCCTCCCGTGTCGCCTTATATTGAAACGCGAGGGGCACGCTACCACGCCTGCCGTACCGCATCCTTGATCTCGGTCAAAAAACCGCGCTTGTCATAGGCCTTTCGCCCGCAAGCGGTGCGAAAAACGCCGCTTGCGTTATTGCAATGCCGGACGATTCCAGTATATTGTGTTGGTGTTTTTTAATGTATGCCACGCACGAGGAGATGACCGGGATGGAAGAAGAAAAATCCCCTGTTGAAATCACCGATATCGGCGTCGTCAACGTGCATGACCACCTCTGTCTCATGTACCGCGACGATGAGGAACTGCTGGGCGCGGTGCTCCCTTTCATCCAGGGCGGGTTGTCGCTCGGTGAGCGCTGCGTCTACATGCACGCCGCCGAGAAGCGGCTCGAGGAGGTCCTGCAAAACGCGGTGGATGGCAACAAGGAAGACTCCGGGGCCCTGATCCTGCTGCCGCTCAGGCAGACCTGGCTCCGTGGTGCTGCCTTGAAGCAGGACCGCATCATGGAACTTCTGAGGGATATCTGCTCCGGCGCGGCCTCCGACGGCTTCAGTGGAACCCGCATCGTGTGCGATATGACCTGGGCGCTCAGGGACACCAAGTCGCAGCAGATGCTGCACCACTTCGAGCGCAACCTCACCGCCTTCGCCGCGGCCAACGAGACGGCGCTGCTCTGCCTGTACGACCGCAGGAGCTTCGGCGACGAGCGGCTGCTCGACTTGGCCCGGATACACCCGTCCCTCATCTACAGCGGCAGGGTCTGCGAAAATCCGCTCCACCTCCCGGATCGGATGCGCAGCACGGTTCTCAGCGAGCTCGACACCTTTCTCGCCGCCTCGCACCGGCTGACCGCGGTCATCGACGACGGGGAAAGGCTGAAGAGCGAGCTGGAACAGTCCTACTCCGCCCTTGCCAAGAAGATCTACGAGAACTGGCAGGAAGAGGACACCCTGAGGGCGACCGAGAAGGAGATGCAGGAGAAGGACGAGGCGCTCCTTGCCAACCGCAGGCGCCAGTACACCATCCTGCAGCATCTCCCGGCCATCATGCTCGCCTTCGACAGCGGCGACCGCCTTGCCGCGTGCAACCACGAGTTCGAGCGGGTCACCGGGTTTCGCGGCGAAGAGGTGATGGGAAAGGCGATGCTGGAGCTGCTTCACGTCGAGGCCGAGCAGCGTGAGGAGGTAGTCGCCCATCACCCCCGCGAGGGGGGAGACTACCGGGGGAGGGAGTGGCGCCTGCACTGCAAGGACGGCTCGCTGCGGCTTGTCTCCTGGTCCAACATCTCCCGTTACGTCCCGGTGAACGGCTGGGCCAACTGGATCCTCGGCATCGACGTGACTCCGAAGGTGGCGGAGCCGGCCCTGCGTACCGTAAGGGAGGAGCTGGAAGTGCGGACCGCGGAGCTGGAGGCCTTCGGGCAGGCGGTCAGCCACGATCTCGCCGGCAGGCTCACGAGGATCAGCGGTGACTGCGGCCGTCTCAAGCAGTTTCACGCTCCCCAACTGGCGCCGGGGTGCCGGGAGCTCCTGCTGGACATCGAGGAAGCCGCAGCCGAGCTTGCCGGCCCGATCGCTGCGCTGCAGCGCATGACCGCCTTGACCGCGACCGGCATCCGCCCCGTCGAGGTCGACCTGAGCGCTATGGCCGCCGAGATCGCGGCGCAGCTATCCGGTGCCGCCCGCCGCCCCGTCGATTTCCGCATCGAGGACGGGGTGACCGTGACCGGCGACAAGGAGATGCTCCGCCTCGCCATGGAGCAGCTCCTCGAGAACGCCTGGCACTCGACCCTGGGGGTCAAGCATCCGGTGATCAGGTTCGGCACGGCGCAGGTGCGCGGCGAGCGGAGCATTTACGTGAGCGACAACGGCCCGAGGGACGCCGAGGCGCCGGGAGAGCCGGACGGGAAAGGACAGGGAGAGCGCATCTGTTGCGGCATCGGTCTGGCCACGGTACAGCGCATCATAAACCTCCACCGGGGCAGGATCTGGAGCGCGGAGCAGGCCGGAAAAGGGGGCACCCTCTACTTCCAGGTCTAGCGACGCTCGCGAGAGGATCGTCATGAAAAGCAACGACGCAACGCTACCGGTAGTGGTGGTGGATGACGACCGGGAGATGCTGCAGGTGTATCGCACCCTGCTCCAAGGGCACGGTGTGGGGTCTGTGGTCGTCTTCGAGGACGGAAACGCGCTGGTCCCCTTCCTGCGGCGCGCGGATGCGGCCGCGGTGGTGCTGGACCTGGCGCTTCCCACGGTGAACGGCGCCGAGCTGTTGCGAAATCTCGTCGAGGAGTTTCCGCACCTCCCCGTGCTGATCATCACCGGAGTGGCCGAGATCGGTCAAGCAGTCGCCTGCATGCGGGCGGGGGCCTGCGACTACCTGTTGAAGCCGCTCGACAACGCGACATTCCTCTGTGCCATCGACCGCGCCCTGGGCATCACTGCGGACGAGACGCGGCTGCGCAACCGGCGCATGCCTTTCCCGGACATCGTCACCGAGGACCGCCAGATGCTGAAGCTCCTGAAGCGGGTTCAGGCCATCTCGCACAGCGGCCAGCCGGTCCTCATCACCGGCGAGACCGGGGTGGGGAAGGAGCTCTTCGCGGAGGCGGTACACCGCTGCTCCGGGAAGAAGGGGCTCATGGTCACCGTCAACGTGGCCGGGGTGGACGACGCCGTCTTTTCCGACACGCTTTTCGGGCACCGCAAGGGGGCCTTCACCGGCGCTCAGGAGCACCGCGAGGGGCTCATCCGCAGGGCCTCGGGGGGAACCCTCTTTCTGGATGAAATCGGTGATCTGAGCGAGAGCTCGCAAGTGAAGCTTTTGAGGCTGATCCAGGAACACGAGTACCTTCCGCTGGGAAGTGACAGCGCCGCCAAGTCCGACGCAGGCATCGTGGTCGCCACGAACCGCGAACCGAAGCTCCTTCTCGAGCAGGGAAGGCTGCGCGAGGACCTCTTCTACCGGCTTAGCTGCCACCGGATCCACATCCCTCCCCTGCGTGAAAGGAAAGGGGACATCTCCATGCTGCTGGAGCATTTCGTCACCCTCGCGGCGCGGGAGATGGGGAAGGCGAAGCCATGGTATCCGGTGGAGCTGTCGCGCCTTTTGCAGCAGTACCATTTCCCCGGCAACGTGCGGGAGCTGCAGGCCATGGTCTACGACGCGGTGGCGCTCCACGAGAAGGGGGCCCTCTCCCTCAACGGGTTCCGCTCCAGGATCGACCTCCCGCCGGCGGAACTGCGCACGGATGAGGAGCAGGAGGTGGTGACGGTGACCTTCAACGGTTTTCCGAGCATCAAGCAGGCGCAGAGCCAGCTGATCAGCGAGGCGCTGCGCATGTCCAACGGCAACCAGGGTGAGGCTGCCACCCTGCTCGGCATCTCCAGGCAGGCCCTGAACAATCGGCTGAGAAGAAAGCCGACCTCCGCGTGATCCGCCTGCAATGGACGTTGCACCTGCCACGAAAGTTGTCCCCCGCAAAGCGCTTCCGGCAAAGGTTCCGGGGCACCAGCACTATTGAAGTAAACCTTTGTTGCGGGGGACAATCACATCTCTTTTGACCCGCCTCTTCGCATCGCATCGGAACTACAGGGAAATCCGCATGCGTAGAGGTTGGGCATGGTTGCTGCTGTATGAAAGAAGCGGACCGCTCGCGCTGCGGCGGGAACCGCTTGGGAAACGGGAAACATCCGGCGGGGGGAAGCGAAGGCTTCGGTGCAACCGGTCGGGTAAGCTTGGGGGCTTGGGGGCCTGGTAGCCGCCCGGGTCCGGGTCATAAAGGGGGTGCCCCATGACCGACATGTTCAAGGATAAAAGGCATAACGGGGAGGGACGGTTTTTGACGATAGACAAGGAAATAGCATCGAGCATGCTCAACGCGTCGTACGCCGTCGACTTGAAGTCCGCGGTGCACACCTCGCTGGAAACGATCCGCAACATGCTCCTCGACCGTCCGAACAACGAGGAGATCAGCCTCCTGACCCAGCAGGTGGAGCGTCTTTTGACCGAGCAGACCGAGAGGCTCGAGTCGATCAACCGCGACCTGGAGGCGTTCAACTACTCGGTGGCCCACGACCTGTGCGCCCCCTTAAGGAGGATCTGCGGCTTCACCCGTGCCCTGCAGGAACAGTACGCCGGCAGGCTCGACTTGGACGGGATGGATTACCTCGAACGGATCTTCAAGTCGTCGCAGCACATGAACGACCTGATCGAGGCGCTTTTGCAGCTCTCCCAGCTCTCCTACCAGAACCTGAAGCAGGAGGTGGTGGACCTCTCCGAGATCATGAGAGAGACCGCCACCGATCTGCAGCTGGGCAATCCCGAGCGTCGTGTCGAGTTCGTGATCCAGCCGATGATCCGCACCTTCGGCGACCACAACCTCCTTGAGATCGCCATGAAGAACCTTTTGAGAAACGCCTGGAAGTTCACCCAGATGCGGGAAGTCACCCGCATCGAGTTCGGCGCATGGGAGGGGGGCGAGGACGGCACCTGTTTCCTCAAGGACAACGGCATCGGCTTCGACATGGCCAATGCGGAGCGGATGTTCCACGCCTTCCAGCGGCTGCACAGCTCGAGCGAGTTCCCGGGCAACGGCATAGGGCTCACCACGGTGCAGCGCATCATAAACCGGCACGGCGGCAAGATCTGGGCCGAAGGGGAGGTGGACAAGGGGGCCATCTTCTACTTCACCCTCCAGGCCTGCACCACCTGAAAAGACCCCTTTTGTGCGCCGACACGATCTGCTATAGTCCTTGCACTTTTAAACGGGAGGCGGGCGATGCACGAGATGAGCATAACCCAGAGTATGGTGGAAATATGCGAGGTTCACGCGACCGGGCGCAAGGTGGTCGAGGTGGTCCTCGAGATCGGGGAACTCTCGGGGGTGGTGCCGGAGAGCGTCGAGTTCTGCTTCGAGGCGTGCACGAAGGGTACGCTCCTTGAAGGGGCGAAGCTCAGCATCGAGAGGGTTGCCGGTCGCGGGAGCTGTCCGGACTGCCACGGCGAGTTCCCCATGTTAAGCCTTTTCGCCCCGTGCCCCGACTGCGGCGCCTTCGGTCTAACCGTCGTTTCCGGCGAGGAGTTGAGGGTGAAGGAGCTCGAGATCGAGTGATCCGTTTTGACATGCGTTGGGTCAAAATGATACAAAGTCGGGACAGAAGTACCCAACAAAATGAAGCAAAAGGAGGCGCCGCGCGAGAGGGTATCGCGGGCGCCCTTTTTTTTGTTCAATGATTTCGGAAGTTTCTCCTCGCGAAAAATGTTTACTGGATTGGCACGGGTGTTGCCGTATACGTGCCGGTTCGATTTATCTCGAGGAGGGTTGTTATGAAAGAAGAGATGTTTTGCGATGGGGTAACCCGCAGGGACTTCATGAAGGCCTGTGTCACCGCAACGGCGATGATGGGGCTCCCCTTCGCCATGCATACGCAGGTGGCCGAGGCTGTTGAGAAAAACGGCAACCCTGCGGTGATCTGGCTGCACTTCCAGGAGTGCACCGGCTGTTCGGAGTCGCTTTTGCGCTCCTCCCACCCGACCATCGCGTCGCTGATCCTGGACATGATCTCGCTGGACTACCACGAAACGCTCATGGTCGGCGCCGGTCACCAGGCCGAGCAGGCCCTACATGACTCCATGAAGGCCAACCACGGCAAGTACATCCTCGTCGTCGAAGGGGCCATCCCGACCAAGCAGAACGGCATCTTCTGCAAGGTCTCCGGCAAGACCGCACTCGAGTCGCTGCAGCACGCGGCTGAAGGCGCCGCCGCGATCATCTCCATCGGTACCTGTGCCTCCTACGGCGGCATCCAGGCTGCCTCCCCGAATCCGACCGGCGCGGTCGGCGTCAGGGACATCATCAAGGACAAGCCGATCATCAACATCCCCGGCTGCCCGCCGAGCCCGTACAACTTCCTTTCCACCGTCCTTTACTACCTCACCTTCAAGAAGCTCCCCGAGCTCGACGCCCTGGGGCGTCCTAAGTTCGCCTACGGCAGGAGGATCCACGAGCACTGCGAAAGGCGTCCGCACTTCGACGCCGGCCGCTTCGCGAAGGCCTACGGCGACCCGACCCACGCCCAGGGGTACTGCCTCTACAAACTCGGCTGCAAGGGACCCGCGACCTACGCCAACTGCTCCGTGCAGCGCTTCAACGACGTCGGCGTCTGGCCGGTGTCCATCGGTCACCCCTGCATCGGCTGCACCGAGCCGGATCTACTCTTCAAGACGGCGATCGCCGAGAAGGTCCAGATCCACGAGCCGACCCCGTTCGACAGCTATGCTCCGGTCGATCTGAAAGAGAAAGGTAAAGGGCCGGATCCGCTTACCACCGGCTTTGTCGGCCTTGCCGCCGGTGCGGCTCTTGGCGCCGGCGCGATGCTCGCCAAGAAGCTTCCGGGGGATGCGCAGGAGGGTGGCCATGAAAAAGACGAGTAGACGCGATTTCCTCAAGTTGGCCGGAGCCACCGGCGCGGGTCTTCTGGCCTGCGGCGCGGGTAGCGCTCTTGCCAACGAGGGGCTCCAGGTGAACAACGAGGAGCTCGGCATGCTCTACGACGCCACCAAGTGCGTCGGCTGCAAGGCGTGCATGTCCGCCTGCAAGAGGGTGAACCACGACTACGGCTCACTCTCCTACGAGAAGGCGAAGTTCGACGAGGACGGCCTGTGGGATGCGCCGAGCGACCTCTCCGGCTCCACCCGTACCCTCATCAAGCTCTTCAAGGAGAGCGAGCAGCGCTGGAGCTACGTGAAGTACTCCTGCATGCACTGCCAGAAGCCTTCCTGCGTTTCGGTCTGCCCGGTTTCGGCCATGACCAAGGAGAAGATCACCGGCATCGTCGATTACAACAAGAACACCTGCATCGGCTGCCGTTACTGCCAGATCGCCTGCCCGTACAACATCCCGAAGTTCCAGTGGGAGAAAGCGGTGCCGCAGATCGTCAAGTGCGACCTTTGCAAGTCGACCAACCTGCGCGAGAAGGGGATCTCCGCCTGCGCCGAGGTCTGCCCCGCGGGCGCCATCAAGTTCGGCAAGAGAAAGGATCTCCTCGACGAGGCGCATCAGCGCCTGAAGGACGCGCCGGACAAGTACGTGCAGCACGTCTACGGCGAGCACGAAGGGGGGGGGACCAACCACCTCTACCTCGCTTCCATGCCGTTCAACAAGCTAGGTCTCCCCGAGATCAAGCCGGAAGCGCCGGCCGAGTTCTCCGAGAAGATCCAGCACACCATCTACAAGGGGTTCATCGCCCCGGTGGCGCTTTACAGCACCCTTTGCTTCATCGCGGTTAAGAACATGAAGAAGCACGAAAGCCACGACGACGATCACAAGAAGGGGGACAAGTAATGGGTCACAGCGAAGAATATCAAAAGCTGGAAGGTAAGATCTTTACCAAATCCTTCTTCATCCTCCTTTCCGTGGTGCTCTTAGGTTTCTACTTCGTGGGCGTGCGCTACGTCAAAGGGATCGGCGCCGTCTCCAACATGAGCGACGGCTACCCCTGGGGCATCTGGATCACCTACGACGTCGCCACCGGCACGGCAATCGCCTGCGGCGGCTACGCGGTCGCGATCCTCGTCTACATCCGTAACAGGATGCAGTACCACCCGATGATCCGCTCCGCGATCCTCACCTCCATGTTCGGCTACGGTCTGGCCGGCTTCTCGGTCATGGTCGACTTGGGCCGCCCCTGGAACGCGTACAACTTCTTCATCCCGAGCAAGTGGCAGGCGAACTCCGCCATGTTCGAGGTCGCCCTCTGCGTCATGGCCTACTCGACGGTGCTCATCCTCGAGTTCCTCCCGGCGATCCTCACCTCGATCGAGCAGAGCAAGTGGGACCGTATGAACGCGATCCGCAACTGGCTCCACCCGCGTTTCGCGCCGGACAAGAAGACCATGGAGGACAAACTGGAGATGGTGCGCCTCGGTGCGCTCTGGCTCAAGCCGCGCCTGAACAAGGTCCTCATCTTCTTCATCGTTTTGGGCATCACGCTGCCGACCATGCACCAGTCCTCGCTGGGGAGCCTCCTCCTCATCGCCTCGACCAAGCTGCATCCGCTCTGGCACACGGGCTTTTTGCCGCTTCTGTTCCTCTTGAACTGCATCTTCATCGGCTACTCCATCGCCATCCTCGAGTCGATCATCTCGAGCTACTCCTTCAAGCGTCCCTTCGAGATCGAGGAACTCTCGGGCCTCGCCAGCCTGATCCCGTTCGTGACCGTGATCTGGCTGAGCGTCGTCATCGGCGATCTCGCGCACAGAAACCAGATCGCCGCGGCGCTGAAGGGTGACTTCTACTCCGGGTGGTTTATGACCGAGTTCGTGCTGGTAGCCGGCGGCTCGCTCATCCTCTTCGTGAAAAAATGCAGAAGGTCGGCACGCTGGCTCTTCATCTCCGCTTCGATGATCGTCCTCGGGGGTGCCCTCTACCGCTTCAACGTGTATCTCATCGGCTTCAACCCGGGCCAGGGGTGGAAGTACTTCCCCTCCTTCGCCGAGATCATGATAACGGTCGGCATCGTCGCCCTGGAGATCCTGGGCTACAAGGTGTTCGTCGCCCTGTTCCCGGTCCTGCCGAACATGGATCTGCACGGCGCGCACAAGAAAAAGGGGCACGCGAAGAAGCACAAGGGCGAGCAGTCCAAGCCGCTCCCGCAGTCCGAGGCCGCGGCACACTAATCCAACGATTTAATTAAGCAATTAGCCTTTTGGAGGAATAAATGTCTAGAATCACGCTTGATCCCATCACCCGAATCGAAGGACATCTGAGGATCGATGTCGAAGCAAACGGCGGCAAGGTAACCAACGCCTGGTCCTCCGCCCAGATGTGGCGCGGCATCGAGGTAATCCTCAAGGGGCGCGCCCCGGAGGACGCCTGGAGCTACGTGCAGCGTTTCTGCGGCGTCTGCACCACGGTGCACGCCATCTCCTCGATCCGTGCCGTCGAGCACGCCCTCGACGTCGAGGTGCCGCTGAACGCCCAGTACATCCGTAACATCATGATCGCCCAGCACTCGGTGCAGGACCATATCGTCCACTTCTACCACCTCTCGGCGCTCGACTGGGTCGACATCGTCTCGGCGCTGAAGGCAGATCCCAAGAAGACCGCGGCGATCGCGCAGAGCATCTCCGACTGGCCGGGGAACTCCGAGAAGGAGTTCAAGGCGGTACAGGACAAGCTGAAGGCGTTCGTCGCCGGCGGCAAGCTCGGCATCTTCGCTACCGGCTACTGGGGTCACCCGGCGATGAAGCTCTCCCCGGAGGTCAACCTGATGGCGGTCGCCCACTACCTGAAGGCCCTCGATTACCAGAGGAAGGCTTCCCAGGCGACTGCGATCCTCGGCGGCAAGAACCCGCACATCCAGAACCTGGTCGTGGGGGGCGTTGCCACCGCCATCAACACCGAAAACATCGCGACCCTCAACGTGGAGCGTCTCATCTACCTGAAGACCCTCATGGAAGAGACCCGCGACTTCGTGCAGAAGGTGTACTACCCGGACCTCCTCGCCATCGCGGGCGCCTACAAGGACTGGTTCAAATACGGCGCGGGCGTCACCAACTACATGGCGGTGCCGGAGTTCCCGGAAGACACCAAGAACACCAAGTTCCAGCTGCCGGGCGGTATCGTCATGGCGGGCAACATCGCGGGGATGAGGATGGTGAAGGATCACCGCGACGACTACCTGATCAAGAACATCAAGGAAAACGTCACCCACGCCTGGTACGAAGGTAACGGCACGCTGCACCCGTGGGACGGCGAGACCAAGCCGGACTACACCGATTTCAAGGAAAACGGCAAGTACTCCTGGTGCAAGGCGCCGACCCTCGATGGCAAGCCGGTCCAGGTTGGTCCGCCGGCCCAGATCATGGCGGCATACGCTGCTGGCAACCCGAAGGTGAAAAAGCTCGTCGACGGCGCGGTCTCCACCCTCGGCATCTCCATGAAGGACATCCACTCCACCATGGGCCGTCTCTACTGCCGCGGCGCTCGCGCCCACGTCATGGCGGATCTGGCCCTTGAGAACCTGGACAAGCTGATCGCCAACATCGGTTCCGGCGACCAGACCTACGCGAACCACACCGTGATCCCGAAAGGGGAGTACAGGGGCGTCGGCTTCCACGAGGCGCCGCGCGGCACCCTGTCCCACTGGATCGTGATCAAGGACAAGAAGATCGAGAACTACCAGGCCGTCGTTCCCTCCACCTGGAACGCGGCGCCGAGAAACGACAAGGGCGAAATGGGCCCCTACGAGGCATCCCTCATGGGGAACCCGATCGCCGACCCGAGCAAGCCCCTCGAGGTGCTGCGTACCATTCACTCCTTCGACCCGTGCATCGCGTGCGCCGTCCACACCGTGGACCCGGAAGGCGCCGAGATCACCAAGGTGAAGGTGCTGTAGAAAGAGAAGTTCAAGGGGCTGGGGGCTTCGGCTGGATTACGGCGGCTCGCTCCCGGTCCCTCTCCCCGAATCAGGGGCCGGTACTGGATAACAGCGGTTTTGGTATGTGAGGTTTGGGGGTCGCAACAATTCGGGCTTTGGGGGCGAACGCGGGTGAAAAAAGCTTGTGCCGCCGCCGGTAGTCGTTTAATTTATAGCCTTGTTTTGCTAGCCCCCGGTCCTGCTTCCTAGCCCTGATTTTCCCCCGGCCCCTTTCTTTTTGGAGGTTACATGCAGGTCCTCATCTATGGCGCCGGCAACCTGATCCTTTCCGACGAGGGGTTCGGCGTCCATTTCGTACGTCATCTGGAAAAGCACTACCACATCCCCGAGAACGTCGAGCTGTACGACGGCGGGACCCTCGGCATCATGGTCCACTTCAAGTTCGAGGAGGCCGATCGCGTCATCCTGGTTGACGTGGTGCAGGCGAAGGGAGAGCCGGGCGACATCTTCCGCTACGAGCGCGAAGATATCATGTTGAAGAACATCCCGGTGAAGATGTCGCCGCACCAGATCGGGCTCCAGGAGATGCTCCTGATCTCGGAGATGCGCGACGCACCGAAGCCCGACCTCACCTTCTTCGGCATCGTGGCGCAGTCGCTCGATCCCGGCGACCAGCTCACCCCGCCGCTGCAGGCAGGGCTCGAGAAGGTGGCGGCAATGGTGGTCGAGGAACTCGACAAGGTTGGTATCGAGCTGAAACGTAAGGAAGCCTGATTGCGCCACGGAGTGGTCAGCGGATAAAAGGAGAAGACATGTTCGGATTCGGTTTACCTGAGTTGTGCATAGTGGCGGTCATCCTGCTGGTGGTCGCAGGTCCCAGCAAGCTGCCGCAGTTCGGCCAGGCCCTCGGGAGCAGCATCAGGGGGTTCAAGAAGGCGCTGAACGGCGACGACGCCGTGAAGATCGAAGAGAAGAAGGAAGTCTAGCCCGGAGGTTCAAGCGACATGTGCGTAGACTGCGGCTGCGGCCCGACCCATAAGCACGATCACGACCACGATCACGATCATCACCACGACCACGACCACGATCATCACCATGATCACGATCACGGCCATAGCCACGATCATGATCACGGCCACGATCATCATCATGGGCACAAGCACCATCACCACGAGGAAGCCGCCGAGAAGCCGGCCAAGAAGGTGGTGATCGAGACGGATATCCTGGCCAAGAACAACCGTATGGCAGCGGGCAACCGCGAGCTTTTCCGCGCGAAGGGGCTCTTCGTGCTGAACCTCGTTTCGTCGCCGGGATCCGGGAAGACGACCATCCTCGAGCGGAGCCTCAAGGATCTCGCCGGGTCCTGCCGCTGCGCCGTGGTCGAAGGCGACCAGCAGACCGACAATGACGCGGTGCGCATCGCCGCCACCGGCGTCCCCGTGAAGCAGGTGAACACCGGCGCCGGGTGCCATCTGGACGCCCACATGGTGCTGCATGCGGTGGAACACTTCGACCTGGACAACCTGGACCTCCTTCTCATCGAGAACGTGGGGAACCTGGTCTGCCCCGCCTCCTTCGATCTCGGCGAACACCACAAGGTGGTGGTGCTGAGCGTCACCGAGGGGGAGGACAAGCCGCTCAAGTACCCGCAAATGTTCCATGCCGCCGACATCATGCTCCTCAACAAGGTCGACCTCCTTCCCCATCTCGATTTCGACGTCGAGAAGTGCAAGGAGATGGCGCGCCGCGTCTCCCCGGGCATCAGGATCTTCGAGGTCTCCAGCAGGACCGGCGAGGGGATGGACCAGTGGTACGCCTGGCTCCAGGAAGGGATGGAAAAGGCCCGCAGCTAGGGCGTGATCGACGGTAACCGGATGACCACACGGCAGCGCGCAAGTCTCGAGATCGACGGCATCGTGCAAGGGGTTGGGTTCCGCCCTTTCGTGTACCGGCTCGCCCTGCGTCTGGGGCTCTCCGGCTGGGTGCGCAACACCGGCCAGGGGGTGCAGATCGAGGCGGAGGGGGAGGCGGAAGCGCTTGCCGCCTTCAGCCGCGCCCTGCGCGAGGAAGCGCCGCCCCTGGCGGTGATCGCCGCGCTCCGCCTGACCCATCTCGACGTGGTGGGCGAAGAAGGGTTCGTCATCCTCGACAGCGCGAAAAAAGGGCACGGCGGCGAGGTCTCCCCGGACTGCGACGTCTGTGCAGACTGCCTGAAGGAACTCTTCGATCCGGCCAACCGGCGCCACCTCTACCCGTTCATCAACTGCACCAACTGCGGCCCGCGCTATTCCATCATCACCGGCATCCCCTACGATCGTCCCGCCACCACCATGGCCGGCTTCCCCATGTGCGACGACTGCCTGGCCGAGTACCACGATCCCCTGAACCGCCGCTTCCACGCCCAGCCCAACGCCTGCCCGGTGTGCGGGCCGAGACTCTCGCTCTTCGATGCCGATGGTGCGCCCGTAGCCGGGGACCCGCTGCAGCAGGCGCTCGCCGCCTTGAAGGCCGGGCGCATCGTTGCGGTGAAGGGAGTGGGGGGGTATCATCTCGCGGCCGACGCCTCGAACGAGGAGGCGGTCGCGCTGTTGCGGCGGCGCAAGAAGCGGGACGAAAAGCCCTTCGCCATGCTCGCCGCCGACCTCGACGCGGTGCGCCGCCACGTCCACTGCTCGGAGCTCGAGGGGCGGCTTCTTTCGGGAGTGGAGAGCCCCATCGTCCTCATGCGCAGGCGGCCCGAGAGCCCGGTCAGTCCCCTGGTGGCGCCGGGGAACGGCTGGTTCGGTTTCATGCTTCCGGGAAACCCGCTGCAGCACCTTTTGGCACGCGGCGTCGATGGTCCCCTGGTGATGACCAGCGGGAACCTCTCTGACGAGCCGATCGCCTACCGTGACGACGAGGCGCTTCGCATGCTCTCGGACATCGCGGACTTCTTCCTCACCCATGACCGTGAGATCCATACCCGGACCGACGATTCCGTCATCCGTCTCTACCGTGGGGAACCGCTCTTTCTCAGGCGCTCGCGCGGTTACGTGCCGCGTGCCGTGGCGCTTCCGGGCGAGCAGGCGCGCGTGCTCGCTGTGGGGGCTGAGCTGAAGGCGACCCTGTGCCTTACCCGGGGCGGCCAGGGCTTCATGAGCCAGCACATCGGCGACCTGAAGAACGCGGCGACCCTCACCTCGCTGGAGGAGAGCGCGGCCCATCTCGGGCGGCTTTTGGAGATCACGCCGGAGGTGGTGGCGCACGACCTGCACCCGGATTACCTCTCCACGGTTTACGGCCAGGGGCTCGGTCTCCCCTGCGTCGCGGTGCAACACCATCACGCCCACATGGCCTCTTGCATGGCTGAGAACGGCCTCGATGGCGAGGCGATCGGGGTGATCCTCGACGGCACCGGCTACGGCAGCGACGGCACTATCTGGGGCGGCGAGTTCCTGGTCGGTGGGTACGCGGGATTTGCGAGGCGCGGGCACTTCGGGCTCATGCGCATGCCGGGGGGCGACGCCGCGGTGCGCGAGCCGTTCCGCATGGCGCTAGCCGCGTTGTATCGCCTGCACGGTGCAGAGCTGTTCCGTCAGCCGCTCGCCGTCTGCGAAGAGGTGCAGGAAGGGGATCGTCCTCTTTTCCTGAAGATGCTGGAGAAGGGGATCAACGCACCGCTCACTTCGAGCTGCGGAAGGCTCTTCGATGCCGTTTCCGCTCTTCTCTCCGTCCGGCACCGGATCAGCTACGAGGGGCAGGCCGCCATCGAATTGGAGGCGCTTGCCGAAACGGGCGCCGCCTTGGAAGCGTATCCGTACCTGGTGGCTGGGGAAGGGAGTCACGTCCTCGAGTTCGGCCCAGCCGTCGCCGCGATCTGCGCAGATCTCGCCGCCGGGAAAAGCCGCGCCGACATCGCGCGCGCCTTCCACCGGACCGTGGCCGCCGGGATCGTAGAGGTGTGCCGGCGCATCCGCTCCGAGCATGGTGAGGAGCGCGTGGTCCTGTCGGGGGGCGTGTTCCAGAACCGGCTTTTGACCGAGGACGTGGCTGGAGAACTTGCGACGGAAGGTTTCCAGGTCTACTGCCACCGGCTCGTGCCCCCGAACGACGGCGGCCTCGCCCTGGGACAGGCGGTGATCGCCGGGCGGGCCTTCACCAAGGGACTTTAATTTCTCCTCCCCCCGGAGGGGGGAGGGGACATGTGAAACAGAGATGGTGATTTATCTCAAAGGAGTCTGAAGATGTGTGTAGGTGTACCGATGCAGGTGGTCAGCGTTGATGGTGATTTCGCCATGACCGAAGTGGACGGCGTAAAGCGCGAGGCGAGCCTCATGATGCTGGACCAGGAGGTCAAGGTCGGCGACTTCGTCATCGTCCACGCCGGTTTCGCCATCTCCAAGCTCGACGAGGAAGAGGCCAAGGCGACGCTCGAATTGATGCGCGAAGTCTATTCGCCGGAGTTGATGGGATGAACTACTCGGACGTCTTTCGCGACAAGGAACTGGTCCAGGGGCTCGCCAAGCGCATCGCCGAACTGACCCGGGGGCGGACCGAGCCGTTAGTCTTCATGGAAGTCTGCGGTACGCACACCAACGCCATTTACCAGTTCGGCCTGAGAAGCCTGCTTCCCCCCGAGGTGAGGCTGATCTCCGGGCCGGGATGCCCGGTCTGCGTCACCCCCAACAGCTACCTCGACTGCGCCGTCGCACTTTGCCGCCTCCCGGACGTGATCATCGCCTCCTTCGGCGACATGCTGCGGGTCCCCGGTTCCAGTTCCTCGCTCATGGAGGAGCGCGCCAAGGGGGCTGATATCAGGGTGGTCTACTCGCCGCTCGACGCCGTGCAGCTTGCCGCCAAGAACCCCGATAAGCGCGTCGTGTTCTTAGGGGTAGGCTTCGAGACCACCGCGCCGACCATCGCCGGTAGTATCCTGGCGGCGAAGGCGCAGGGGCTTTCCAACTATTTCGTGCTCGCCTCGCACAAGACCATGCCGCAGCCGATGGCGATCCTTTCCGCGGACCCGGAGCTCCAGGTGGACGGCTACATCTGCCCGGCCCACGTGAGCGCGATCATCGGCGCCGATGCCTACCGATTCCTCTGCGAAGAGTACAAGGTCCCCTGCGTGGTGACCGGCTTTGAGCCGACCGACGTGCTGCAGGGAGTGGAGATGCTGGTGCGCCAGGCGATCGCCGGCGAGAGCAAGGTGGAGATCCAGTATTCGCGCGTGGTGCGCTGGGAAGGAAACGCCAAGGCTCAGGCGATGCTTGCCGACGTCTTCACCCCATTCGACGCACCGTGGCGCGGCATTGGCGTGCTCCCCGGGAGCGGGCTTAGGATCGCGGATAAATACGCCGAGTTCGACGCCGAGCTGGCCATACCGGTGCAGGTAGAGGAACTCAAGGAGCACAAGGGGTGCCTGTGCGGCGAGATCCTGAAGGGGAAGGTGGCGCCCTTCGACTGTCCGCTCTTCGGCGGCAAATGCACCCCCGAGTCCCCGGTCGGCGCCTGCATGGTCTCCTCCGAAGGAACCTGCGCCGCCGCCTACAAGTACGGGCGCTAGGCAAAACAAACCGTCCGACGTCAGATCAGTCAGACTAGTCAGACCGGTCCGACAGAAAAGGAGAACCCTTTGAACAACGATCTCATCCTCCTTGGCCACGGCAGCGGCGGGAGGCTTTCACACCAGCTCCTGGACGACCTGATCATACCGCAGCTCTCCAGTGTCCCGGTCAAGGGGCAAAACGACGCGGCTCTGCTCAACATCGGCGGCGTCAAGCTCGCCTTCAGCACCGATTCCTACGTGGTCGACCCCATTTTCTTCCCTGGCGGGAACATCGGTGACCTCGCCATCAACGGCACGGTGAACGACCTTGCCATGATGGGCGCCCGCCCGCTGTGCCTCTCGGTCGGCTTCATCCTCGAGGAAGGCTTCTCCAAGGAGGAACTCTCCCGCATCCTCGCCTCGATGCGGCAGGCCGCCGATGCAGCCGGCGTCGCCATCGTCACCGGCGACACCAAGGTGGTCCCGAAAGGGAAGGGGGACCGCATCTTCATCAACACCTCGGGGATCGGCGCACTCGAGCATAACCTGCAGATCGACGGCGCCTCGGCGCGTGTCGGCGACAAGATCATCGTCAACGGCTGCATCGGCGATCACGGCATCGCGGTCCTCTCCGCCCGCGAGGGCCTCGAGATTGACAGCGGCATAAAGAGCGATTCCGCTCCGCTGAACGGCCTGGTCACCGGCCTGCTGACGCTCGGCCCCGCGCTGCACGTGCTGCGCGACCCCACCCGCGGCGGTGTCGCCACGACGCTCAAGGAAATCGCCCTGCAGTCCGGTGTCACCGTCACCCTGAACGAGGAGAGCCTCCCCATAAACCCGGGCGTGAAAGGGGTCTGCTCCATCCTGGGGCTCGATCCGCTGTACGTTGCTAACGAAGGTAAACTTCTTGCGATGGTTGCGCCGGAGAGGGCGGATGAGGCGCTGGAAATCATGCGCCGTCATCCGCTTGGAAGGGATGCTGCCGTCATCGGCGAGGTCACCGAAACCTCGGCAGGCAAGGTGCAGATGGAAACCCTCGTTGGTGGAATGAGGGGAGTGGAGATGCTCGCGGGAGAGCAGCTTCCGCGCATCTGCTGAGGGCCCGGTCGCCCCGGGCCGTTCACCGTTTTCAGGTGGGTACTGCGGGACCCTTCTCAGTCGAGGAGGGTCTTCTCAAACTGCAGCCCCATGCCGTGGTCGGTGACCCGTACCACCTTGGCCCTCAGGTCGCAGAGCACCTGCGGCGTGAGGGTGTGGTAGATGGTCACGGCGACGGTGTCGTTGATCTCCAGCCGCCGCGCTGCCGTCACGAAAACCCCCTTCATGCTCAGATTTTCGACTTCCCCCTCGATGGTCCGTTCCCCTTGGTGGATGTTCGCTTTCGCGTGTAAGGCCAGTCTGGCGAAGTTCCTCTTTTCCTTGTACATCGCCCCTCCTTTGTGTCCTGCCCTGGTTTTTTGACCGGCGTTTTGCAAAACAGGCATTAGTGTAATCTAATCCATTTTGTTTGCAAGAACCGTGGAAAAACTTCTCCAAAGCTCCTCTCGATCCACATCCTTGCAGGCATTCAAGTCGGTGATACCATCCTTTGTTCATGTGTAAAACCTAACGCTTTGGGGTGCGCCATGGACGAGGACGAAAGACTGATTCAAAGGGCACAGGCTGTCATCGCGCCGCCGGCGCATCCCTGCTACCCGATCATGATCGGGCGGGGAAGGGGGACCGTGGTCACCTCCAGGGATGGACGACGCTTCCTCGACTTCACCTCCGGGCTCGCCGTCCTAAACCTTGGGCACAACCACCCGAAGGTGATGGAGGCGGTGCAGCAGCAACTGAAGAGTCATGTCCATGCCGGCGGCATCTACTACAGCGAGGTGACGGTGGCTGCCGCCGAGGAACTGCTCTCCATCGCGCCCGATGGGCTGGACATGCTTTCCTTCGGCAACTCGGGGAGCGAGGCGGTGGAGGACGCCGTCAAGCTTGCGCGCTACACCAGCGGCCGCCAGTCCGTCATTGCCTGCACCGGCGGTTTTCATGGGCGCACCCTGGGTGCTCTTTCCCTCACCAGCAGTTCATCGGCATGCCGCAGCCGCTACCAACCGCTGCTCCCCTTCGTGCACCACGTCAGTTACCCGGCTTGCTTCATATGCCCGTGCGGGATGAACCCCGAGGCGTGTGGTGACCGCTGTCTCGAGGAAATAGAAAGGCTGTTCCAGTATCAAGTACCCCCGGAGGACGTCTGCGCCGTGTTGGTCGAGCCCTTTCTGGGCGAGGGTGGGTACTACCCGGCGCCCAAGAGCTACCTGGAAGGGCTGCGCAGGATCTGCGACCGATACGGCATCCTTCTGATTTTCGACGAGGTGCAGTCCGGGGTGGGGAGGACCGGGAGATGGTTCTGCTGCGAGCATGCCGGGGTGCGTCCCGATATCGTGACCGTTGCCGGTGCGGTCGCCTCCGGCTTCCCCCTGGGAGCGGTGCTCGCGCCTGCGGGGCTCATGCGGCTATGGGGTCCGCCCGTCTACGGCTCCACCGTCGGAGGGAACCCCGTCTCCTGTGCCGCCTCCCGCGCAACCCTCAGGGTGATCAAGGAAGAAGGGCTGCTGGAAGCGGCACGGGCTGCCGGTTCGCGCGTGCTTACTTCCCTGCAGGAACTTGCCATGCAGAACCCGCGTATCGGCGAGGTCAGGGGTATGGGGTGCATGATCGGCGTCGAATTCGTCGACGAGGCGGGGGCGGCTGACGGCAGGCTCTGTCAGGAACTGATCGACAACTGTCTGGGGAAGGGGCTCATCCTGGTCGGATGCGGACTGAGGCGAAACGTGGTGCGCCTGATTCCGCCGTTAAACGTGACCGATGCTGAGCTTGACGAGGGGATGGCGATTTTCGCGGACGCGCTGCACGAACTCTCCGGCAAGGTGAGAATGTAGGGGGGGCGCGGGCTGCGGCATCGCAGTGCTGGTGCCGCCGGGCTGGTAAGTTGGGATCAGGCGGATGAGGGCGACGGCTGCTGTACCCGCACTTTATCAATGATCTCGAAGGCGCGCCTCACGCGCGAGACCACGCGTATCGTCATCATGGGCTTGCCGATGAAGTCGTGGAAACCGGCCTTGAGCGCCCGGTGTTCCTCCTCGGGTGAGGCCTTCGAGGTGAGCAGGATCATCAGCGTTCCCGCGCTCGACGGGTTCGCCTTGACGGCGCGCATGAGGGCGTAGCCGTCCATCCTGGGTGTCGCGGCGTCGCACAGGATCAGGTCGGGCTTCTGGGAGAAGGCGATCCTCAACCCCTCCACCCCGTCGCGCGCCGTGAACACCTGGTAACCTTCCCTCCGGAGTGCTCCCTCTACATCGCTCATGGCGGCAGGGTCATCGACCACGAGGATCTTCATGTCGCTCCCCCCCTGGTCACGGTGGTATTGCTGTTTCACAGCGGCGGCAAGCTCACCGGGGCGGCAAAGCAACTGAGTTACCCTCACGGAGCCGTGCCGCTCCAGAAGCGCCACGGTCTCCCCGTCGAGCGGGTCGCTGACCGCGACAAAGAGCGCACCGTTTTCCAGCCGCAGCGGCAGAAGCGGTCTCGTGATGGCTAGGTCCGCCGGCACCAGTGCCAGTAGCTCGGCAGGGAGTTGTCCCGTGAAGAGCCTGGGGACCGTGTCGAGGCCGTACTGCTGCCCCAGCGCTTCCAGCAGCTCGTCCTCGGTCAGCACCCCCATCTCAAGGAGCACCCCTCCAAGTCTCTTGCCGCAAGTTGCCTGACGCGCCAGTGCCCGCTCCAGGGTCTTTACCGTTATGATGCCGGATCGAACCAGCAACTGTCCCAAGGGTATCTTCATGATAGAGTACGCCTTTAACGGTAATGAGAAGCTTTTAACATCGCAAATAATACATACTTCGTAGGAAATTTCAAAATAAAAAAAAGGAGGCCCGTTTCCGGGCCTCCTGATCTTTCTGAGAAGTGAGATTCGATACCTAGCGGATATGGTCTTCCGGGTATGCGCCGATGCTGTGGATGGAGAGGTCGGCACCGTTGAATTCTTCCTCCTGGCTCAGCCTGATCCCTACCGTCTTGCTGAGGATGCCGTAGATGACGAAGCCGTTCACAAGGGCGAAGACGATCGCGGAGAGGGAGCCGAGAAGCTGGGAGAGGAAGGTCACCCCGCCCAGGCCGCCGAGCGCCTCGCCGCCGAAGAGGCCCGCGGCGATCCCCCCCCAGGAGCCGATCACGCCATGCAGCGGCCAAACGCCTAAGACGTCGTCGATCTTGAGCTTTTCCTGCTCGAGGTGGAAGCCGTAGACGAAGATGACCGACGCTACGGCGCCGGTTACGAAAGCGAAGAGCGGGTGCATGATGTCGGAGCCGGCGCAGACGGCGATGAGGCCGGCAAGGGCGCCGTTGTGCACGAAGCCGGGGTCGTTCCTGCCTGCGATGAGGGCCGCGAGCACGCCACCCACCATGGCCATCAGCGAGTTCACCGCCACGAGACCAGAGATCTTCTCGAGGTGGCCGGCGCTCATCACGTTGAAGCCGAACCAGCCGACGGCGAGGATCCAGGAGCCCAGGGCGAGGAAGGGGATGTTGCTGATCGGGATCGGGTGGGACTTGCCCCTTACGTAGCGCCCCATGCGGGGCCCGAGGATGATGACCGCGGGGAGGGCGAGCCAGCCGCCGATGGAGTGAACCACAACGGAGCCTGCATAGTCATGGAACTCGGCGCCGCCGATGGACTTGAAGAGGCCCTGCAGCGCGGAAGAGTTCTGCCCCCAGATGAGGGACTCGAAGAGGGGGTAGGTGAGACCGGCGAAAACGGCGCCGGCGATCACCTGCGGCCAGAACTTGGCGCGCTCGGCGATGCCGCCGGAGATGATGGCGGGGATGCAGGCGGCGAAGCAGAGCAGGAAGAAGTAGTGGGTGATGTCGTACCCCTGGTTGGAGCCCAGGAGTTCTTTAACAGGCTTCAGGAAGCTGATGCCGTAGGCGATGGGAAAACCGACGAGGAAGTAGACCACGGTCGAGATGGACCAGTCGGTCAGGATCTTCACGAAGGCATTCACCTGGTTCTTCTTGCGTACCGTTCCCACCTCGAGGAAGGCGAAGCCGGCGTGCATGGCGAAGACCATGACGGCGCCTAACATGAGGAAGAGCACATCGCTGCTGTTTACAAGACCTGTCATCGTCGACATCCCGTTCATTCCATTACCTCCGTTGGTAAATGCCCCCCTTCGTTGGAGAACGCCGAGTCATAGCAAGGTCTCTGCCAAATCCATATCTGCTTGGAATTACGTTGGTCGCCTCACGGGTCTAATGAAAAGGATGCCCCTTGGTGCCCAATTAATGGGCGACGCTGCCCAAGGGATAGGCAGGATTAACTGTTGACCTGTAAACGGCCAGCGGGTAAATTTGTGCAGAATTTCGGCCGGAGGTGGCTGTTGTCCCGCAAAACCGCTCTCATCGCCTGCGCAGACCTAAGCGGGTTCTGCTACGGCGAACAGCACCCATTCAAGGTGCAGCGCTACCGTCTGGCACGCGATCTCATGGCGGCGTACGGGCTTCTGGATCTCCCGGGGATGTCCGAGGTGCGTCCTCGCCCGGTGGACGAAAAGGAGCTCCTTGGGGCGCACTCCGCCGAGTACCTCGACCGGTTGCGCGAGTTCAGCGAAGCCCAGGAACCGAGGGCCGACTTCCGCTACGGACTTGGCGACGTTGAGAATCCCATCTTTCCCGGGGTCTACGATTGGGCCTGTCTCGGGGTGTCCGGTACCCTGGAGGCGGCGCGCCTGGTGACCGAGGAAGGTTTCACCGCCGCTTTTAACCTCCTTGGCGGGTATCACCACGCCCAGAAGGGAAGGGCCTCCGGCTTTTCGTACTTGAATGACGCCGTGGTCGCCATCAATTACCTGCGAGAGCGGGGTAAACGGGTGGTCTACCTGGACCTCGACGCCCACCACGGCGACGGCGTCCAGAACGCCTTCTACGATTGCGACCGGGTGCTCACCATCTCGCTGCACGAAAGCGGGGTCTACTTCTTTCCCGGCACCGGCTTCGAGAACGAGACCGGCGAAGGGAGGGGGAAAGGGTACTCGGTGAACCTGCCGCTTCTGGCGCACACCGACGACGCGCTGTTCATGAAGGCCTTCGACGAGGTCGCCTTCCCGCTCATCGCCGCTTTCAACCCGGACGTCATGGTGACCCAACTCGGTGCCGATACCTTCAGGACCGACCCGCTAACGAGGCTCGAGGTCACCACGCATGCCTACTCCTACATCATGAGAAAGCTGCGTGCCCTGGAGATCCCCTGGGTAGGGGTAGGTGGTGGAGGGTACGACCAGATGAACGTCGCCAGGGCTTGGACCATCGCCTGGGGTATCATGAATGACCGGGAGGTCTCCCCGAGGCTCCCCGCCTCCTTCGTGAAGCTCATCGCGCAGCTTGGTTACCCGCACCGGATGCTCCTGGACGCGATGCACTGGGCCCAGGATGACGACCGCAACCGTGCGCTCGACGCGGTGGAGAAGAGCATCGCCTACGTGCGCAAACACGTTTTCCCCGTCCTCATCGGCGACTATGGCAAACGACACCTCACATGAGCCGCTCAGGGACCTGGGGGGAAGCCAGCTCTTCTCCCTGAACGACATCAACCGGTTGCCCTCCGCGGAGAAGGAGGCGATTTACCGGTCGCTACTCCCCGAGCGTCTGCTGTCCATGGTGGCGAAAGGGGGCGGGGTAATCGAGGTGATCGCGCCGGAGGGGCTGCGCTTTCTGCGCCTCGTGACGCGCTGCAGCCCGGACGACCAGGATCCCGCCTTCATCCTGGACCTGTGCGACACGCATCACGGCCAGATGGAGCTTTCCTACTGCACCATCGCCGACCCGACGGCGCCGCGCTACGACGTCGACCTCGACGAAAAGGGGCGCAACAACCTGTTCGCGACGCTCGGGCGCAACCTCCCCGAGGAGGTGCGGGCCATGGAGGCGGGGCTCTTCCCGAACCAGACCCGGCGCGGCCTGAGGATGTTCGGGGAGTTCCTCCCCCTGCTTGAGCGCCTGGTCGCGGGGCTCGGCATGCAGCTCATCGTGGCCGAGCCCTTAACCTACGACAACGCGATCCGCTACGAGGGGTACGGTTTCGACTACGTGGTGGGAAAGCGTCTCATGCAGGAGATCGACGCCGGGTTCGCCCCGGGGGGCGTGCTGTTCCGGAGGCTGGACGGCTCCACCCCCTTCAGGCGCCCCGGTATGGAAAAGAGCGTCCTCGGGCGCAGTTGGGCGATCCACGATGGCATCATGGATGAGCCGTGGGACGACGTGAGGATCTACAAGACTATCGGCGTGCATGCCGGTGTGGACACGTTCCCGCATCGGGAGCGGTAACAAGGGAAAAGGAGTGCGCTTAATGGAAAGGGATATGACCCCCATCAATGGTGTTACCTACTATCGCCCCCCCTCAGGGAGCGAGGTGAGCGGCCTGGACGGCAAGGTGGTGTTTTCGCTTGGCCCCGAACCGATCCCGCTTCTGGACGAGGACTACCGCGCCCTCGCGGGGCAGGTGCCCGGGTACGACGCGGTGGGACGCGGCGTCTACCATGCGCTGCGCCAGGATCCCGGGTGCCGCTACTGCGAGCGCTACGCCGAGATGCTGAAGGGGTACCCCCATTACGTCTCCGAGCTCGCGAGCTACATCCTGATGCTCGGCGAGAAGGATGTCGAGGTTCCCTACCTGGAGCGCAGGGTGAAGCTTTTGCGCATCTTCTCGCTCCTCGAGCCGGAAAACGCCCACTTCCCGCTGGAGATCGGCGTCACCCTGCTCGATCAGGCGTGCCGTTTCTCGGCCCTGCACCTTTCCACTGCGGCCCTTTTCAGGGCGGAACAGTACCTGGACCGTGCCCGCGAGCTGGCAGGTGATCAGCCGCGCTGCCTGACCACCCTGGCGGAGGTCTCCTTCCTGCTGGGGAAATACGACAAGGCGGCCTCCTTGTGGCGCGCGCTGCTCCCGGAGGTCGAGGAGCAGGCGAAGGCCGAGCTGAAGGCACGCCTGGAGCGGATCGACAGGGGAGAGGTGCCGCGTGTGCCTGCCGTCGATTACCTCGAGGCGATCGCGGGCGCCATGGCGCTCAGGGAAGAGGGGGGGTACCAGGAGGCGACGGCGATCCTGAACGACGTGATGGCGGACGCCTGGTTCGCGCTGGAGTTCCCCATGGCGGAGATCCCCTACCTCCTGGCACTTTGCTGCAAGGACTTGGGGGCCGCAGCGGACGCGCGCTTCTACCTGCGTCAGGCGCTCAGGATCAACCCGGAATTCTCCGAGGCGCAGACCGCCCTGGAACAGCTGGAACCATAGAGACAGCCAAGGAGGCATTATGTTCGGATTCAGCGCGGCAGACTGGATATTCATCGCCGGCGTCATGGGGGTGATCTTCTTCTTCGTCGCCGTGAGCGGGATGCGTAAGCGGTAAAAATACAGCTCTAAGGGAGGTGCTCATGCAGGTTCCTGACATCAAAGAGATCTTGACCAAGTACCGCACCATCGCCGTCGTCGGGCTTTCCCCCGATAGCGGCAAGCCAAGTCACGAGGTGGCCGCCTACCTCAAACGGGCCGGCTATCGCATCATCCCGGTGAACCCCGCGGTCCCCGAGGTGTTCGGTGAGAAGAGCTATGCGAGCGTCACCGATATCCCGGAAGCGGTGGAGATCGTCGACGTCTTCCGCCGTTCCGAGTTCGTCCCCGAGATCGTCGAGCAGGCGATTGCCAAGGGGGCGAAGGTGCTCTGGCTGCAGGAAGGGGTGGTTCATGAGGAGGCCGCCAAGCGCGCCCGCGAGGCGGGGCTCCTCGTGGTGATGGACCGCTGCATGCTGAAGGAACACGTAAAGACGATGAAACGCTGAAAATCGCGGCGGGCGGGGGGCGTCGCCTCCTGCCCGCGGCCATGCACGTCGCTCAACGACCTGCCCGTCCGCTTCGTATTTCCTGACGTCACTGCCCCCGCCTTCACCGAGCCGGAACAGGGGCTCGGACCTTGTGTAAACGTTAAGTGTGTTCAAATATTCCCCCTTGCCAGCACAGTCACATCTCTGGTAGTATGTGCGCGCTTCTTCGCGACGGCAGATGACAGAATTTACTGGCAAAGCCGGTGTTCTGTGCGGCGCCTCAATCACGCAGAATCGCTCTCAAAAGGATACGGATGTTCGAGAAGCTAAAACACGGCCTGCCCGGCTCCTTCTTTCACCCTGAAAACGGCAATCGCCCCGTCGATCTGCAGGACACCAGGGGCGTCGGGATCAGGATCGACCAACTGAACAAGTCGTTCGGCCCGAATCACGTGCTAAAGGACGTGAACCTGGAAATCCGCGCCGGCGAAACCTTCTGCATCATAGGACCTTCCGGTACCGGAAAGAGCGTCCTTTTAAAGCACATCGTCAAGCTGGAGACCCCGGACAGCGGCGAGATCTACATCGACGACCTGCCCCTGTTCGGCCCGAAGCCCGACTCGGCCGCCAGAGACTACCGCTATAGCATGGTGTTCCAGTCCTCGGCCCTCTTCAACTCCCTCACCGTAGGGGAGAACGTGGGGCTGTGGCTCAGGGAGAAGCGTGTCTGCAAGGAACAGCAGATCCGCGAGATCATCAAGCAGAAACTGGAGATGGTGGGGCTCGTCGGCAAGGAGGAGCTGCGCACCTCGGAGCTTTCCGGCGGGATGAAAAAACGCGTGGCGATCGCCCGGTCCCTCGCCATGAACCCGGACCTGATCCTCTACGACGAGCCGACCGCCGAGCTAGACCCGGTCACCACGGACGAGCTCGCCAACACGATCCTGAAGCTCAAGGAAAGCACCAAGAACACCACGGTGATCGTGACGCACGACCTGAACTTCGCGCTCTACATCTCGGACCGGATCGCCATGATGCACGGCGGCTCCGTGGTCGAGATCGGCACGCCGCGCGAGATCAAGAATAGCGAAAACCCGATCGTCCGCGGTTTCATCTACACGACAACGAAGGGGATAAGGGGGGAATAGATGAACGTTCATCCGTTGCGCCGCATGAAAGTCGCGATCCTCTTGGCGCTCGTTCCCCTTCTTTCCGTTTCCTGTGTCGAACTAAAGCAAAGCAAGCCCATCCTCCCCACCCGCGAATACGAGAAGATGATTGTCGGGCGCCTGGACGCCGAGTACGTCGGTACCAGTAACTGCGTCTCCAAGTGTCACGCCCACGACAAGATCAGCGACGACTTCAGCCACAGCCTCCACGGAGAACAGATCAAGCCGGAAACCGGGCTCCCCCTGGTGAACTGCGAGTCCTGCCACGGACCGGGAAGCCTCGCCATCGCGCACCTAAGCGACGACCGCGAGGAGAACACCCGGGAAAAGAGGAAGTGCGACACCTCGAAGTTCCTCGACATCAACCATCTTCCGGCCCAGGCCCAGTCCCTCATCTGCCTCAAATGCCACGCCGCCGCCTCGATCCCCGTGCTGAGCCACTGGAAGGCGAGCGCGCACGCGCTGCACGACGTGAGCTGTTTCGACTGCCACAAGCTGCACCAGGGACCCCAGCAGAAGGTGAGCCCGCAGCAGATGTCCGAGATGTGCTTCACCTGTCATCCCGAGGTCCAGGCAGAGAACTCGCTCTTCTCGCACCACCCCATCCGCGAGAAGAAGATGTTCTGCGTCGACTGTCACGAGGTGCACGGCTCCACGCAGGACCGCCTGCTCAAGGGGAACACCCCGAAGGAGACCTGCACCAGGTGCCACATGGAGAAGCAGGGGCCCTTCGCCTTCGAGCATGGTGACGTGACCGAGAACTGCATGAACTGCCACACCCCGCACGGCTCGGTGAACAACAACCTCCTAAATGCCGCGATGCCGTTTCTCTGCCTGCAGTGCCACTCCGGGCATCTCGCTACGGATACCCCGGGCGGTGGGCTCAAAAAGCTTTACACGAACCGTTGCACCGACTGCCATTCGCAGATACACGGCAGCGACATCCCATCCCAGGCCGTGACGGGCCGGGGCACCCTGCGGCAGTAAGCGCGAAAGGAGCCGATGGTGAAAACACCGCTTGATCTCGCATCAACCGTACTATCACCGCTGCTTTTGCTGCTCGTGGCGGCGGGGGGCGTCTCCGCGGCGGAACTGGACGCGTTGCCGTCGGGCGACCTCGAGAAGGCAGCCGTATCGGCGAAAGGGACGGAGTCTGCGAAGTCGGTGACTGCGCCCGACGCCGTCGGGCCGGCGCAGACCCCTGCGGCGGAGGAGCCGGGGGGGGATGTGACGGGAAGTACGCCGGAGGGGGCAGGCGTCTCGGCAGCCGAGCCGGCGGACGAAGCGGTTTCCCAGGCGGCCGACGAACCGGCGTACGTGCCGGAGGACGAGCGCCAGGTGGAAGTGCTGGAAAGAAAGGGGGGCTCGCTCGGCTACAACTTCGTCTTCGGCGAGGACAACCGCGGGCGCGCCCTCGAGTACGGCTTCCTTAAGTCCAGCAGAAGCGGGGGGCTCTTCTACCGTCATATGGAGAAGGACACCAACCTCGAGCTGGAAGGCTTCTATCTGAACGAGAACGATTACCACGGCGATCTGCTGATGGATTACCGGGGTGACTACCGGCTGCACCTGAGGACGGAGTCGCTCTACCACAACCTGGACCGCGAGATCCTCTTCTCTCCCAACTTCCAGGGGCCGAGGACCGACGCCCCCGGGTCCGCCACCTACAGCGCCGAGCAGCAGGACCCGCAGGCGCGCTACGGGGTGAGCGTGGTTCAGGACCGGGCCGACTTCCGTTATCGTCTGCACAATTTCCCGCTGCACCTGAACCTGGGCTACTGGCGCTACACGAAGGAAGGGACCATCCAGCAGCGCTTCGCCGACGCTTCCTTCGAGGGGGAGGCCAACACGGTCTACGCCCGCCCGCGCAGCATCGACCAGCAGATCCAGGAGGGGCGCCTCGGTCTCGACGCCCATTTAGGCCCGGTCGACCTCGTCTACGACTTCAAGATCCGGTACTTCGAGGACCGCCTCCCTACGCCGGTCGCCACCTACACCGCGCGTAACGACATACACGGCAACCTCGAGCGGCTGGGTGGGGAGCAGCAGCACAACGAGAATCCCGACAGCCGTTTCTTCTCACACACCCTCAAGCTGCATACCTCCCTGTCCGGCGGTCTGGTCGGCTCCGCTTCCTACAGCGTGGACCAGCGTGAGAACCTCTCCGATTTGTCCGACGTGACCGGCGCGCGCCACATGAAGGTTTACCTGCAAAACGCAGCGGGGGACATCACCTATACGCCGAGCCGGGAGTACACCTTCGCCTTGAAATACCGTCGCCAGGAGCTCGACAACGGCAACCGCGGCGCGCTTTTGAGCGTGAACTTCGCCGATCCGCTCCAGCAAGTCAAAGCTCCCCTTGAGACCACCCGCAACCTCGTCACCGGCACCGTCTGGTACCGGCCGCGGCACGACCTCTCCTTCGTCGGGGAATACCGCGGCGACTTCGTGAACCGTGACAACGTGAGCGATCTCCCTTCGCCTGCCACCTGGGCCCTGCCGGACCACTCCGCGACCCATACCGGCTCGCTCGCCGTCTACTACCGCCCCTTCAAGGGGCTGCGCAGCAGCGCCCAATACAGCTACGCCTCCACCGACAACCCGGCGTACGGCGCGTCGTTCAAAGAGCGCCAGGAGGGGAAGCTCCTTTTGACCTACACCGGCGGCCGTTGGGGAGTCTCCACCCACGCCCTCATCCGCCACGACCGCAACGACGAGGTGGTCCACTTCGTGCTGAATACCCTGGATCCGCTGGACTACAGCGCAATGCCGCTTACCTCGCGCCACGGCAACAGCGAGAACGCGAACGTGGGCGCATGGTGGATGCCGCTGCCGAAACTGACCGTGGGGCTCAACTACTCCTACCTGCACAGCGAGGTGGAGCAGCCGGTGTTCTTCACCACCGTCGTCGTCGGAAGCGAGGCAGACAGCCAGTTTTCCAGCAGTTCTCACGTCTACACGGTGAACGTTTCCTATGCCCTGGGCGAGCAGTGCGACCTGTCGCTCATGGCCCAGCAGACACGCTCGAGGGCCTCCTTCTCGCCTGCCGACTTCAGTTCCGCTGCGTACCCGGGGAGCAGTACCGCCGGGATCAGCGATATATCGGCGCAGGAGACGGTGATCAGCGCGCTTTCGGCCCGTGGGGAGTACCGCTTCTCGCGCGTACTGTCGACGACCCTCGAGTACACGCTCAGGGATTACGACGAGAAGAACGGCCAGAACATCAACTACCAGACGTACAACGGGATGGTGCATGCCATCGTGGCCGGCCTGGCGGCCAAGTGGTGACCGAGGGGTAGCGTATCAAAACTGTCATCCGATCCATACTCCTGCTTTTGCTGTTCTGCTCGGTTCTCCCCGCGTCTGACTCCCGCGCGGCCGGAAAACTGGTGGCGGCGCTCTTGACGTGCGACCTGCCGCGCTACCGTGAGGCCCACCGGGCCTTCATGAAGGCGCTGGTGCAGAAGGGGTACGACCAGAGCAACGTGGAGATCATCACGCAGACACCCAACCCGGATCTCATCTCCTGGTCCAACAGTATCCGCAAGTTCAACGCCATTGGAGCCGACGTCATCGTCGCCTATGGCACCTCGGCCACCCTGACCGCGCTGCGCGAGGCGCAGGACATCCCGATCGTCTACGCCGACGTGTACGGCCCGGTGGAAACCGGCGTAGCCAAAAGCATGGCTTCCAGCGGCCGGAACATCGCCGGGGTGAGCTCCAAGGTCCCGCTCGTCACTTTGATTAAGACCGCCATGGAGGTGAAGCCGATCAGGACCCTCGGGGTCGTCTGCGCAAGCCGTGAGGAGGGGGCGATGGCCCAGTTGAAGGAGGCCCGCAAAATCGCCGCCCAGACCGGCGTGGTGCTGGTCGAAACCAACGTAGCTTCACCGGCCGGGCTCGACGCCGCGCTCGCCACACTTTTGGCCACGCGGGTCGACTGCATCTATGTAACGGAATGCACGGCGGGGGGGCGCTTCTTCGAGAAGATCGTGCATCGCGCCAACGAGCTGAAGATCCCGGTGATATCGCAGATGCCGGGGGCGGCCCACAAAGGGGCCCTCATCTCCCTGGAGGCGGATCCCGCGGAACAGGGGCAGGCCGCGGCCGACTACGTGGCGCGCATCCTGAGCGGGAAGAAGGCATCGCATCTCCCCGTCGTCACGCCTAAACGGGTCGATCTCATCGTGAACCTGAAGGCCGCCCGACTGCTCGACCTGAACGTTCCCTTCCCGGTGCTCACTGCCGCGACCCGGGTGCTTAAATAGATACATAGAGGTATTGATGGGAAAGATTGTAATCGTGGATGACGACGCGGCATTCGTGGGGGCGCTCAAGGACAAGATCCATGCGCTATACCCGCTGCTCGAAGTGATAACGTGTACCGACCCCTTGCAGGCCCTCGCCGTGCTCAAGAAAGAGCAGGTGGATCTTTTGCTCGTTGACCTGGAGATGCCGACCCTGGACGGATCAAAGATCTTCAAGTACGCCGTCTCCATCGGCATGGACAAGAACAGGATCGTCATCCTGTCCGGGCGCGACTCGGACTACCTGCACGAGCAGTTCCCCATGGGGACCTGTCTCGCGGTCCTGAACAAGTACGAGGCGAAGCAGAAGGCGGTGCTCGACATGATCTTCAGCTCGATGCACAGAAAGGCCGCGGCCAATTAGAAGAACCTTCAGGAGCTACACAGCATGGCAAAACAGATGAGACTTACTTGTTACGGAAGGACCAAGAGCAAACCCGAGTGGGAAGCCCCGCTTTCGGGAGTGACCTTCGACATATTTTTCGCGGAACTGGCCCAGGAACTAGAGCGCTTCGGCATCGCACTGGAGCTTGGGGACGACCCCGGGCAGGTGATCGAGGTGAACGGCTACGGCGACCTGTTGAACTCGGTGCGCATCGCCTCGCCTTCCGACGGCATCAGCAACGTCTGCGTGGGGCACGTGATCGGCCAAAGCCCGCGCCTTGACCTGCATGAGGATATAAAGCGCGCCGTGAACCGCATCGCCTTCGCGCCGGAGACCGTGCCTCCCGATGACGAAAACCGCAAGGTCTGCCACAACTGCGGCTGCGGCTGCTAAAGAGGGAAAATCTCGGCGCGTGCCGTGGCACCATCGACCGTGACGATGGCGTAGCTGCCGGGGAGTCCCTCCTTCAGGGCCCCCGGGTTGACCAGGAGCATCCCTTGCGCCGACTCCACCGCCGCCTGATGCGTGTGGCCGTAGAGCACCACCGAGGCGCCTACCTTCGTCCCTTGGTCGATCAGCTGCTTCAGACCGCTCTTCACCTGCTGCCGGTATCCGTGCGTCACCAGGATGCGACACGCCCCGAATTCCAGGGTGAGCTCGGCTGGGACGCGCCGGTCCATGTCGCAGTTGCCCGCCACCCGGTGCACCGGCACCGCAAGCACCTCCTCCATCAGGCGTGCGTCCTCGCACCCGTCCCCAAGATGAACGATATGATCCACCGGACCCGCCTGCTGGTGCGCCTTGAAGGCGTGGGCGTAGTTGCCGTGACTGTCTGAAATCACCAGTACTCTCATAATTCCTCTTACATCTATCGCTTCAGAGACATCGGCGCCGGCCGAGCCGCACGACAATAAGTTTTTGCGCCGCATCGCGCTTGGTGTACAGTTGTTGGCGTTGATCGGGCCATGCCTTTGCTCTTCCTTGTTCAGATATAGGCATTGTCCCGGCAAATGACAAGCAAAATAAGCTGTAAACAGTTGACTTGATAAGGGTGATCGAGTATTGCCGATACTAACGGAGGCGTCATGAAGAAGTGGCTGTTATGGATCCTCGCCCTGGTTCTTGGATTGTCTTTGCTTTTCGCTGCCTGTGTCGCGGTGGTCAGCGCCCTCATAGGCGATGACGACACCTTGGCCGGCGGCGACGGGGTCGGCGTCGTGGAACTCAAGGGTGCCATCATCGACGGGCAGGAGGTGATACGGCAGCTGCGCAGCATGAAAAAGGACGAGCACGTGAAGGCGGTCGTCTTCCGCGTCGATTCTCCGGGCGGCGTGGTCGGCCCCTCGCAGGAGATCTACGCGGCGGTGAAGGATCTCACCAAAACGAAGAAGGTGGTGGTCTCCATGGGGAGTGTCGCAGCCTCCGGTGGGTACTACGTCTCCGCTCCGGCCACCCTCATCTATGCTAATCCCGGCACCATTACCGGTAGCATCGGCGTCCTGATGAAGTTCTCCAACATCGAGGGGCTCATGGACAAGGTCGGCATGAAGGCCTACACCATCAAGACCGGCAAGTTCAAGGACACCGGTTCGCCGGCCCGCGCCATGACCGACGAGGAGAGGGCCATGCTCCAGGGGGTGATCGACTCGACCCACAGCCAGTTCGTGAAGGCGGTGGCACAGGGGAGAAAGCTCCCCGAGGAGACGGTGCGCACCATCGCCGACGGCAGGATCTTTTCGGGAGAACAGGCGCTCGCCCTGAAGCTTGTGGACCGCATCGGTTCCATGCAGGACGCCGTCGACGAGGCGGCACGCCTGGGCGGCATCAAAGGGGAGCCGCGGCTGATCCGGACCCCGAAGAAGAAGGGCAAGCTGGTGGATATGCTGGTTGAAGGAGCCGCAGGCAGGCTCGGTGTCCTCACAGGCGCAGACAGCGGCGTCAGTGTGGACTACAGGATGGGGTGGTGACTAGATTTACCTTGACAAAAAAACCGCCATCTCTATACTGAGAAACTTTGAAATTGAGGGAGAGCTTCCTTTGAAGATAGATATAGAGAAGGTGAAAAAGAAGCAGCTCGACCTCTCGGAGGTGGAGCCGGCTTCGCACTATCCGGTGCTGGTGGCAATGGAAGCGGCCGGCGAGTGCACCTTTACCGCCCCGGTCAGCACAGAGGTCACCGCAGTCTGGGAATACGACCACGTGCGGGCGACCGGGCGGGTTGAGAGTGCCGCCCACCTCACCTGTTCCCGCTGCCTCGCCGAATACGACTTGCCGCTCACCTCGGACTTCACCATCTTCTACACCAAGGGTGAAGAGGATAGTACCGAGGAGGAAGTCGAGCTCACCGACGAGGAGCTGATCTCCGCCACTTACAGCGGCGACGAGATCGACATGGACCCCGAGATCGCCGAACAGGTGATGCTCGAGGTGCCGTACAAGCCACTATGCAGCGAATCGTGCAAAGGGCTCTGCCCCGAGTGCGGTGCTGACCTGAACGCCGGAGAGTGCGGCTGCGATCGCGGCGGGATAAACCTGAAGATGGCCGCCCTGAAGAAGATCAAGATAGAAAAGTAAAAAGGAGAACATCATGGCTGTACCTAAGAAGAAAACCTCCAAGTCGCGCAAGAACATGAGGCGTGCACACGACTTCCTGACCGCTCCCACCGTCTCGACCTGCCCCCAGTGCAAGGCTCCGAAGCTGCCGCATTGCGTCTGCCCGTCCTGCGGTACTTACAAGGGACGCCAGGTGCTGAAGGCTGAAGAGCTCTAGGATTTCGATTTCACAGCCGTGACTGTTCGAAATCCGCTCCCTAGGGGAAATATGAGAGTTGCTGTCGATGTAATGGGGGGCGACAACGCCCCTCATGTTGAAGTTGAAGGTGCAATAGCTGCTGCCAGAGAGTTCGGCATCCCGGTCACTCTGGTCGGTGATGTCGAAAAGGTGCAGGCCGAACTGGCCCGCCATGACTGCAAAGGGCTCGATATCGAAGTGTGGCATGCCTCGGAAGTTGTGGGCATGCACGACTCCGCTTCCGACGCGGTACGCAAGAAGAAGGATTCCTCCATCCGCGTCGCCTTCGAGCTCGTAAAAGGTGGCGAGGCGGTGGCCGTCGTCAGCGCCGGCAACTCCGGTGCCACCATGGCGGCCGGCATGTTCGTGCTGAAGCGGATGAAGGGGATCGATCGCGCCGCGATCGCCCAGCTCTTCCCCACCGTAACCGGTAAAACCCTCGTTCTCGACGTCGGCGGCAACGTCGACTGCAAGCCGATCCATCTGGTTCAGTTCGCCGTCATGGGCGAGGTGTACGCCAGATTCGTCATGGGTGTCGACAAACCCCGCGTCGGTCTTCTCTCCAACGGTGAGGAGGACAGCAAGGGGAACGAGCTCACCCGCGAAACCAGCGCACTTCTGCGCGAAAAGCCCATCAACTACATAGGTTACGTGGAAGGCCGGGACATCTTCAACGGCTCCGTCGACGTCGTCGTCTGCGACGGTTTCGTCGGCAACGTGGCTTTGAAGCTTTCCGAGGGGTTGGCCGAGGCCGTGGGTAAGATGCTTAGGGCCGAGATCAAGGCGAGCCTTTTGTCCCAGATCGGCTACTTCCTGAGCCGCAAGGCCTTCAAGAACTTCAAGAAAACCGTAGACTACGCCGAGTATGGCGGGGCGCCTCTGCTTGGGATCAACGGCGTGGGGATGATCTGCCACGGCGGTTCGAATACCAAAGCGATCAAGAACGCGATCCGCTTTGCCCATGAATACGCGCTCAAAGGGGTCAACAGCCGCATGGCGGAAAAGCTCAACGAGAGCTTCCCCGGTGAGCCGCGCGAGCGAGCCGGCGCCCAGAACCCGGACGCCGCAACAGAAAGGGTAGCTTCATGATTAGACCGAGAATCACCGGAACCGGCTCTGCCGTTCCGGAGAAAGTGCTGACCAACTTCGATCTTGAAAAAATGATGGACACCAGCGACGAGTGGATCGTCACTAGGACCGGTATCCGGGAACGCCGCATCGCCGCGGAGGGGGAGTACACCTCGACCTTCGCCATCGCTGCCGCGGAGAAGGCGCTTGCCGCCGCCGGGGTTAAGGCCGAGGAGATCGACCTCATCGTCGTGGGTACCCTGACCCCCGACTTCCCGTTCCCCGCCACCGCCTGCATCATCCAGCAGGCCATCAAGGCCACCAACGCATTCTGCTTCGACCTCTCCGCCGCCTGCTCCGGTTTCATCTACGCCCTTTCCACCGCCGACAAGTTCATCCGCTCCGGACAGGTGAAAAAGGCGCTCGTGATCGGCGCCGAGGTGCTTTCCCGCATCGTCGACTGGTCCGACCGCAACACCTGCCTGCTCTTCGGCGACGGTGCCGGTGCGGTAGTGCTCGAGGCCCAGGAGGGTGACCACGGTGTCCTCTCCACGCACATGCACTCCGACGGCAACTACTGGGAGATCCTGTACCAGAAGGGCCCGGGAAGCCGCAAACCGGCCACGCATCAGAGCGTGGACGACAAGCTGGTCTACCTGACCATGCAGGGGAACGAGGTGTTCAAGCTTGCGGTACGCGCCATGGGCGAGGTTGCCCAAGAGGCCCTGGAGGCCAACGGTCTAACCCCCGACGACGTAACGCTCTTCATCCCGCACCAGGCAAACCAGAGGATCGTCGACTCCGTCGGCAAGCGTCTGGGCATCACCCGCGAGCGCGTCTTTGTAAACCTGGACCGCTACGGCAACACATCCGCGGCGTCCATTCCCATCGCATTGGACGAGGCGGCGCGTGCCGGCCGGCTCAAAGAAGGGGACTTGCTGCTGCTTGACGCCTTCGGCGGCGGTCTCACCTGGGGCTCCGCGCTCATCAGGTGGTAGGGCCGAGGCCCTTGGCCGAGTCCACCGTAGCTTTAGCGAAGGTGGATCCACTAAAAAGAAAAGAGGTCATCTATGCAATCCTATGCATTCATCTTCCCGGGGCAGGGCTCCCAGCACGCCGGGATGGGGAAGGACCTGGCCGATAACTTCAAGACCGCCCGGGTCGCCTTCGAGGAGGCCGACGACGCACTCGGCTTCTCCCTCTCCAAGCTCTGCTTCGAAGGGCCCGAGGAGGAGCTTAAGCTCACCGCCAACACCCAGCCGGCCATCCTGGCGGCGAGCGTTGCGGCGCTCAGGGTGCTGAGGGAGGAATCCTCGCTTGTGCCTTCCTTCCTCGCCGGTCACTCGCTGGGCGAGTACTCCGCACTGGTTGCTTCCGGCGCGCTCGACTTCGCCGATGCGCTTAGGACCGTGCGTGCCCGCGGCAGCTACATGCAGGACGCGGTGCCCATCGGCGTTGGCGCCATGGCCGCCATCCTCGGTGCCGAGGCGGAGGTCCTCAAGGAGATCTGCGCCGAGGCTGCCCAGGGCGAGGTCGTTTCCCCTGCCAACTTCAACTCTCCCGGCCAGATCGTGGTCGCAGGGCACACCGGCGCCGTTAACCGCGCCATCGACATCGCGAAGGCGAGGGGGTTCAGGAAGGCCATGCTCCTTCCGGTATCCGCCCCCTTCCACTGCTCCCTGATGAAGCCCGCTGCGGACCGTCTGGCCCGGACCCTCGAGGCCGTCGCCGTCGGCGCCATGACCGCCCCGGTGGTGAGCAACGTCGAGGCGAAGCCCAATGCCGACGCGGCACGCGTGAAGCAGCTCCTCGTCGAGCAGGTCTGCGCGCCTGTCCTTTGGGAACAGATCATCCAGAACATCGTCGCCGCCGGCGTCACCAACTTCGTCGAGATCGGCCCGGGCAAAGTGCTCGCAGGTCTCGTGAAGAGGATCGACAAGGAAACCTCCTGCACCAACGTACAGGACGCAGCCGGGGTAAAAGCGCTGACGGAGGTGGCACAATGAGTCTTAACGGACAGGTAGCAGTGGTAACCGGCGCCTCCCGCGGCATCGGTCGCGCCATCGCCATGAAACTCGCCGCAGACGGGGCCGCCGTGGTCGTCACCGCGACCAGCGAAGCGGGTGCCACCAAGACCGCCGATGAGATCGTCGCCGCAGGCGGCAAGGCGCTCGCCGTCAAGGTGGACGTTTCCGTGGTCGCCGAGGTCGAGGGTCTCTTCAAACAGGCCGTCGAGGCCTTCGGCAAGGTCGACATCCTGGTCAACAACGCCGGCATCACCAAGGACGGGCTGCTCCTTCGCATGAAGGAAGAGGACTGGGATGCGGTTCTCGACGTGAACCTGAAAGGTTGCTTCAACTGCACCCGCGAGGCCGCGAAGCTCATGTCCAAGGCGCGCTACGGCAGGATCGTCAACGTCTCCTCCGTGGTCGGCGAGATGGGTAACCCCGGCCAGGCCAACTACTGCGCCTCCAAGGCGGGCATGATCGGCCTCACCAAGTCGGTGGCGAAAGAGCTCGCCAGGAGAAACGTCACCGTGAACGCGGTCACCCCCGGTTTCATCGAGACCGACATGACCGCGGAACTCTCCGAGAAGACCAGGGAGGCGCTCCAGGAGCAGATCCCGATGGGAAGGCTTGGCAGTTCCGATGACATAGCGGGGGCCGTACTGTTCCTCGTTTCCGACGCGGCGGCATACGTCACCGGACACGTACTTTCGGTGAACGGCGGCATGTACATGTGATGTCGCAAACGGCGTTCTTTTTTACTTTCAGCGCCAAAAATACCTTTTGCAAATTCTGCTTTTCATGCTATGAAATAGCAGTCTTTCGGCAAAGCAAAACTAAAAACGTCTGACGTTACAATCAAATGGAGGTAATTGAATGGCTTCGATCGAGAAACGTATTAAAGAGATAGTCGCTGAGCAGCTTGGTGTTGACGAGGCTCAGGTGACCAACGAGTCCTCCTTCATGGACGACCTGGGCGCCGACTCCCTGGATACCGTAGAACTGGTGATGGCACTTGAGGAAGAGTTCGAAATCGAGATCTCCGACGAGGATGCCGAGAAGATCCAGTCGGTACAGGACGCAATCGACTACATCACTGATCACACCTAGTAGAGAGGGGGGAGTTATGCTTCCCCTTTTTCATGTCGCCTTCGGGCGTGCGTGAGTCAAAAGCAACCAAGGAGAGTTCAGAGTATGAGAAGAGTTGTTGTCACGGGGGTAGGCGTGGTTTCCCCGCTGGGGACCGGTAACGGAAAGAACTGGGATGCCCTAGTGGCCGGTACGTCCGGCATTGCTCCCATCACCCGTTTTGATGCCTCCGACCTGCCGGTGAGGATCGCTGGCGAGGTCAAGGACTTCGTCGCCGAGGATTTCATCGACAAGAAAGAGATCAAGAAGATGGATCTCTTCATCCAGTACGCCCTCGCTGCGGCCCACTTCGCCATGGAAGACTCCGGTCTGCAGATCACCGAGGAGAATGCCGAGCGAGTCGGTGTCCTTGTGGGCGCAGGCCTTGGCGGTCTTCCCGCCATCGAGCGTTACCACAGCGCGCTGCTGGAAGGCGGGTACAAGAAGGTTTCTCCCTTCTTCATCCCGATGCTGATCATCAACCTGGCTCCGGGGCACATCTCCATCAAGTACGGGGCAAAAGGCCCGAACGTTTCCTCCGTTTCCGCCTGTGCGACCGGCACCCATTCCATCGGCGACGCCTACCACATGATCCAGCGCGGCGATGCCGACGCCATGATCGCGGGCGGCACCGAATCGACCGTTACCCCTCTGGGGATCGGCGGGTTCTCCGTGATGAAAGCGCTCTCCACCAACAACGAGAACCCGGCCGGTGCGTCGCGTCCGTTCGACAAGGGGAGGGACGGCTTCGTCCTGTCCGAGGGCTCCGGCATCGTGGTGCTCGAGGAGTACGAGGCGGCCAAGGCGCGCGGCGCGAAGATCTACGGCGAAATCGTGGGCTACGGCCTTTCCGGCGATGCCTATCACCTGACTTCTCCCGCCCCGGGCGGTGAGGGTGCGGCGCGCTGCATGAAGATGGCGCTGCGTACCGCCGGGCTCAACCCGGAGCAGGTCGACTACATCAACGCCCACGGCACCTCGACTCCCTACGGCGACCTCGGCGAGACCACGGCGATCCACACCGTCTTCGGTGACCATGCCACGAAACTGATGGTCTCCTCCACCAAGTCGATGACCGGCCACCTGCTCGGTGCGGCCGGCGGCGTCGAGGCGGTCTTCTCGCTCATGGCGATGAAGAACTCCATCGTCCCCCCGACCATCAACTACAACGAGCCCGACCCCGAGTGCGATCTCGATTACGTGCCGAACACCGCACGCGAGGCGTCCATCGAGTACGCGATGAGCAACTCCTTCGGCTTCGGCGGCACCAACGCCTCGCTTCTTTTCAAGAGGGTCTAACGGATGATAGTTCTTGGAAGCGATCACGGCGGCCTCGATCTGAAGAACGAGATAAAGAAACTCCTCGAAGAGCGCGGGCTTCCCTGCGAAGACCTCGGGACCCACAACGGCGACTCCGTCGACTACCCCGATTTCGGGGAGGCCGTGGCGCGCCGCGTCTCCGAGGGGAGCGCCGAGAAGGGGATCCTCGTCTGCGGTACCGGCATCGGGATGTCCATCGTCGCCAACAAGTTCCCCGGCATCCGTGCGGCACTTGCCACCGACGTCTTCATGGCCACCATGGCCAAGGAGCACAACAACGCCAACATCCTGGTACTGGGTGGCCGTGTCCTGGAAGTCGAAAAGGCGCGCGAGATGGTGGCGGCTTGGCTCGACACCGAGTACGCCGCAGGCAGGCACCAGAAGCGTCTGGACAAGATCACCGCCCTGGAGCGCGAACTGAAGGGATAAGCGTCGGGCTCCGACAAAGGTTTTTCGGTAGGGCGACACTGGAAAGACAAACGATTCTGAAGCAAAGAACGGGACTCCCAGAGTCCCGTTTTCCTATTTCACCAGCATTTTTTAGGAGAGATCAGACATGTCAGTACTGGAAACATTCGACCCGGCAGTGGCGGAAGTCATCAGGCACGAGACGGAGCGCCAGGAGTACAACCTCGAACTGATCGCCTCGGAGAACTTCGTCTCCCAGGCGGTGCTCGAGGCGCAGGGCTCGGTCCTCACCAACAAGTACGCGGAAGGGTATCCCGGCAAGCGTTACTACGGCGGCTGCCACGAAGTGGACAAGGTCGAGAACCTCGCCATCGAGCGCGCCAAGGAGCTCTTCGGCGCGGACCACGTCAACGTCCAGCCGCACTCCGGTTCCCAGGCCAACATGGCGGTCTACTTCTCCGTGCTGAAGCCGGGGGACACCGTACTCGGCATGAACCTGGCCCACGGCGGGCACCTGACCCACGGCTCCCCGGTTAACTTCTCCGGCAAGCTCTTCAACATCGTCCCCTACGGCGTCTCCCAGGAGACCCAGACCATCGACTATGAAGAGTGCGAGCGTCTCGCCATCGAGCACAAGCCGAAGATGATCGTGGTCGGTGCATCCGCCTACCCGCGCATCATCGACTTCGAGGCCTTCCGTCGCATCGCCGACAAGGTGGGCGCCGTGGTCATGGTCGACATGGCCCACATCGCGGGTCTCGTTGCCGCCGGCATCCACCCGAGCCCGGTTCCCTACGCCGAGTTCGTGACCACCACCACCCATAAGACGCTGCGCGGACCGCGCGGCGGCATGATCATGTGCCGCGAGGACTGGGCGAAGACCCTGAACTCCAACATCTTCCCCGGCATCCAGGGCGGCCCGCTCATGCACGTGATCGCTGCCAAGGCGGTCGCCTTCAAAGAGGCGCTCACCCCCGAGTTCAAGCAGTACCAGCAGCAGATCGTGAAGAACGCCCAGGCGCTCGCCGCAGGGCTTATGAGCCGCGGCTTCAAGCTCACCTCCGGCGGCACCGACAACCACCTCATGCTGGTCGACCTCTCCCAGACCGAGCTGACCGGCAAGGTTGCCGAGGAGGCGCTCGACCGCGCCGGCATCACCGTGAACAAGAACGGCATCCCCTTCGACACCCGCTCGCCGTTCATCACCTCCGGCATCCGCATCGGCACCCCGGCGGCCACCAGCCACGGCCTGAAAGAAGCCGAGATGGAGCAGGTGGCAGGGTTCATCGCCGAAGTGCTTGGCAACGTTGGTGACGAGGCGAAGCTTGCCGCGGTGAAGACCCAGGTGAACGCGCTGATGAAGCGCTTCCCGATGTACGCCGACCGTCTCGCCTAGAACGCGTTCGGTTTCATATTGGAAAAGGGAAGGGGGGCGACGCAAGTCGCCCCCCTTTTTTTAGGTTCTTTGGAGGCTCCCGGGGGAGGCAGGTACAGGCCTACAGTACGCCGTAGGTGCACCGACGCTCTCCCCTTTGCGAAGGGGGGACGGGGGGGATTTTCTTTTTACGCTGGTTCCATCGGTTGAATGGATCCACGAATTTTTTATGGAATCCCCCAGGCATTATCCGGTAAAGTGTCACGCGGCCGGTCGGTGCCGGGAACTTCATCTTTCAGGCGGAGCAGCCCATGTACTTCTTCCATTACGACGAGCCCCTCTTTCGCCCACCCTCCGAGGCGCGGAGCCTCATTTTCCAGATCACCATCGGCTGTTCCCAGAACCGCTGCAAGTTCTGCGGCATGTACAAGATGAAGCACTTCCGGGTGCGTCCGCTCGACGAGATCGTGGCGGAGATCCGCTCGATACCGCCGCGCTACCGTGACGCGGTCCGGCGCGTATTCCTCGCCGACGGCGACGCCCTCATCTACCCGCAGGAGGGACTTGCGCGGATCCTGGACGAGCTGAGCGAGGTCTTCCCGTCCCTCACCCGGGTCGGCGCCTACGCCTCACCAAACAGCCTGAACGGCAAGAGCAAGGAAGACCTGCAGGTGCTGCGCGCGAAGAAGCTCCGCATCCTCTACTTCGGCCTGGAAAGCGGCGATGCCGAGACGCTGCGCCTCGTCGACAAGGGTTTCACTCCGGAAGAGATGCTGGAGCAGTGCAAAAAGGCCATGGCCGCCGGGATGAAACTGTCGGTGACCGCGATCCTTGGGCTTGCCGGGAAGAAGCGAAGTGCCGAACACGCGGCGGCGACGGCACAATGGATCACCGCGCTTTCGCCCGAGTACTTCTCTCTTCTCACCATGTTCCAGCGACACAACGATGACTTCCTAAGGCTGATCGAGCCTCTGAGCCATGGCGAGATCCTGCTCGAGACCCGGTCTCTTCTCGAGCGGCTGGAGCCGCAGGGTACCATCCTGCGCTCGAACCACGTCTCCAATTTTCTTGAGCTTGCCGGGAGCTACCCTAAAGACCGGCAGCGCCTCATCGACACCGTCGACGCCGCCCTTGCAAAAGCAAAAAGGGACCCCCGCTGGTGTGCGGAGATCCCTTCGTATCAGGAGGAGTACTACTAGAGATTATCTATCTGGCAGGGACGCCGCAGAGTTTCAGCTCGCTCTCCAGCTTCTCCTGGGAGATGCCGAGCACCCTGCATGCCTTGTCGCGGTCGCTCTGGTAACGCTCCATCACCATGAGCAAAAGGGCCTTCTTCAGCGAGATGGAGAGCTTGTCCATCACCCCTTGTCCCTGGTTTGCCGTCAGGGTCGAGACGAGCGGCTCAAGGTTCTTCTGGAACAGCGCTGCGCTTTCATTCATGCCCTGTACGCGCTTCGATTCCGTCCGCTTGAGGCGCACCACGTTGCCCACACACTGATCCATGTTGTCCTGCACGAAGCGCAGCGTGTCCCAGTGGCTGTCCACGGTCATGAGGCGAATATCGTCCTCGGTCCCTTCCGGAGCACCCTTCTTCCTCAAACGAACTTCCATGATGGTATATGCGTAGGAGCCGGACCTCTCGCTCGTGCTGCGATCTCTGTATGCCATGATGTCCCCCCTTGTTGCCGTTTTTCTCCTTACGTTTCAACTGGCGTACCAAATTCGCACGTTGCTCTGCCTGCGTCGTAAGTGACTGTTATCGCATGGTTTTATAATGGTCGCGCGGGAGCCTACGGCAATAACGAAACCGGGCTGTCTGTACTAAAGCTGCACAAGGTTTCACTGTTGAAGGGGGCAAGTATTGAAATTTCAATCGCTTATGCGGATGTCGAACTGTGAACAGCTTGAACTTGCTGAGCAGATGCCGTTGTGCAGGGGAGGGGGGATGTTATAACATTTGTTGAATTTAATTGTTCCCGTGGCGCAGCGTGCTGTTCCCAAGGGGGTGTCACCTGGAGAAACCGCTTCTGGTGCCTCTTAGCTCATTGGTCGCCGGGCTCGTGCTGGCTGACCTTCTCGACATCGCCATCCCGTCCTGGCCTGCCGCGGCCCTGCTCGCCGCAACCTTAGCCGCCTGCTTCGTCAGATCCCGTTTGCCTTTCACCCTATCCATTGCCGCCTTCTTCATGGTCTGGGGAGTACTGTCTATGAAGCCCTTCCTGCGTCCGGCCGACGCGCTCAGCGCCTTCGTCCGGGACAGGCCGGTTATGGTTGAGGGATGCGTAGATGCGCGCGTCGAGGGAGCGGCTTTGGGGGGAAGCAGGATCTACCTGATCGTTGATAAGATCGAGGAAGACGACCGCGAGTACGCCGCGAGGGGACGGCTGCTGGTTTACGTGAAATCGGGACGACCTAAATTCTTTACCGGAGACCGGGTCCGCCTTTCCACCCGCCTCAGGAAGCCGCGCAGCCTCGGGATCCCCGGCGAGATCGACTACGCGCGGCGGCTCGCCTACCTTGGCGTCTTCGAAACCGGTTTCCTCCCGGAGGCCGACGACATGGTGCTCCTGCGCGCGGGCACCGGGTGGCGGCACGGCATCGACCTCCTTGCCGACAGGTTGGGTGACTTCATCATGTCCGCGGAACCGGGAGCCGAGGGGGGCGTCCTGAAGGCGCTGCTGTTGGGCGACCGGGGGGATCTGTCGGAGCCGTTGCAGGAATCGTTTTCCCGCAGCGGCGTGAACCACATCCTTTCCATATCCGGCTTCCACGTCGGGGTCCTGTTCCTGACCCTGTTCAACGGACTCTACTTCCTGGCACGTCGTTCCGAGTGGCTCGCCCTGCACGTGAGGTTGCGCCAGGCCGTCCTGTTCACGTCGCTCCCCGTGGTGCTCTTTTACCTCTTTCTCTCCGGTGCAGCCCCCGCCACGCAGCGCAGCGTGGTGATGATCTTCGCCGCGGTTGTCGCACTGTACCTGAAGCGCGAACTGGACCCGGTGAACACCATCATGCTCGCGGCCTGTGCCATCCTTTTCACCGCTCCCGAGACCCTCTTCGACGTCTCCTTCCAGCTCTCCTTTCTAGCCATCTGGGGCTTGGCCGTCCTGGCTCCGCCACTCTCCGGAATGGTCGCCGCGAAGGGGAGGGCGCTGCGTTGGACGCTGCTTCTTTTTGCCGCGTCCGCGGCTGCCATTCTCGCGACTTTCGTTCACGTGGCGTACTACTTCCGGCGCGTTTCCGTCATTGGTCTTGTAGCGAACCTCCTCGTGGTGCCGCTCATGGGGTACTGTGCAGTAGTCTTCGGTCTGTTGGGCCTTGCCGCGAGCGGTGTGGGGGATGCACCAGCCCGTCTGTTGCTGCATCTTGCCGCGCTGCTCGTGCGCTGGGCGGACCAGATCGTTGTATATCTTTCCCGGGCACCGGTCCTTGAGGGATACGCCCCCGGACGGCTCGACCTGCTCCTCGCGTGCCTCACGCTTTTCGTGATCACCTTTGTCTCCTCCCTTCCGCAGCGTGTGGCCGCTGCAGGCGTATTGCTATTTGCACTGATCCTGCGCGCAGTGCCGGCGACGAGCGCCCCGGAGAGCGCCATGCGCATCTACTTTCTGAGCGTAGGGCAAGGGGACGCCGCCCTGGTGCATCTTCCCGAAGGGAAGTGGATGCTCGTTGACGGCGGCGGCAACGCGACGGACACCGAGGCGCGTGTCGGCCCCCGGATACTCGTGCCGGCGCTGAGGGCACTTTCGGTGCGGCGCATCGACTACCTGGTGCTCCCCCACGAGCATCCGGACCACCTGCAGGGCGTCGTGCACTTGGCCGCATACTTCGAGGTCGGTCAATTCCTTGCGAGTCCGCTGCTCTTCAGGTCACCGGATACACAGCAATTGAAATGGATCCTGACCGCACGCGGCGTGCCGGTCAGGCTCCTCGACCCGGAAAGAGCACCGCTTCGGCTCGGCGGCGCCTTATTGCAGCCCCTTTGGCCCCTCGCCGATACCGAAGAGAGTTACACCGACGCGAACGAAACCTCCCTCGTCTTTCGCCTTTCTTATGGCCGAAGTTCCGTCCTTTTCACCGGTGACATCGGAGTCGACGCGGAGCGCGGACTCCTCGAGCGCCAGGCGGTCGAGCCCTGTTCCCTGCTTAAGGTGGCGCACCACGGCAGCAGATATTCTTCGACCGATTCCTTTCTTGCCGCAGTGCGACCCGCTGCAGCGGTCATCTCCGCCGGATACCGGAACACCTTCAGGCTCCCGGCAACGGCGACCCTTCTGAGATTGCAGCGACAGGGTATCCGCATCTACCGTACCGATCAGGACGGCACGATAATCGCGGCATGCGAGGCGGACGGCGCACTTACAATTACGACCCCTTTGGGGCATTTTAATTGACACTCTAGAGCCCTATCTGCTAGTTTAGGCAGGCATTCTCACGTATACCCCGACGATCCAGGAGATCCGTAGCATGCAAAGGATTCTTTTAGTCGAAGACGATAGCTTTTTCCGGGAGGTCTATACCGACCTTCTTAAGGAGGACGGCTATAACGTCGAGGTGGCTGCCTCAGGTGAAGAGGCGCTGGATATGATCGGGAGAGGCGGCTATCACCTCGTTGTCACCGACCTGGTGATGCGCGACGTGAGCGGCCTCGATATCCTCTCCGAAGTGAAACGGCTCGACCCCGCAACCGCCGTGATCATGGTCACCGGCCACGCCAACGTCGAGACCGCCATCTACGCCCTGAAAAACGGCGCCACCGATTACCTCATAAAGCCCATCAACCAGGACGAATTCCGCCACATCGTCAGCCACTGCATGGAACAGCGCAGGCTGCTCGACGAGAATCTCGAGCTTAAAGGGCTGGTTAATCTTTTCCAGGTGAGTCAGAACATCTCCAACTGCCTGGAACTTGAGCGCCTCTACCAGATGCTCACCGACGCCCTTATGAAAGAAGTCGGCGTGCGCCGGGCTCTTGGCTATTTTGCCGAGAATGGGCAGCTGAAGCTGTGCGAGCTGAAGGGGATCGACGAGCTGAACGCGCATCTTCTTGGGCAGGCGGTCATCAGTGAAAGCGACCTGAGGGACGACGGCACCTCGCATCTGGTCTATCTGCGGAACTTCCTGCCGGAAGGCGCCGAATACGCCTGCGAGATCACCGAGGCGATGTGCCTCTACCTGCGTTACAAGTCGGACCTCCAGGGCGTGGTCATCCTGTTCAACGATCCCGGCGCCATGCTCCCGAGGGACATAAACCGCAAGCACATCTCCTTCCTGCTCGATCAGGGGCTGCTTGCGCTCGACAACGCCGTCCGCTACAACATCGCGAAAGATCTCCTCTATATCGACGAGCTGACCGGCCTGTACAACTACCGCTACCTCGACGTCGTACTGGAGCGCGAGCTGAAGCGCTGCGATCGCTACGGCTCCAACCTCGGTGTGCTCTTCCTCGACATCGACCTCTTCAAATCGGTGAACGACAACTTCGGCCACCTGATCGGGAGCCGCGTGCTGCGCGAGGTCGGCGCCCTGGTTCGAAAGAGCGTGCGTGACGTCGACGCGGTGATCCGTTACGGCGGCGACGAGTACACCATCGTTCTCGTGGAGACCGGTATGGAAGGCGCTGCCATCGTCGCCGAACGTATCCGGAAGACCATAGAGTCGCACACCTTCGCGAAAGCCGACGGGCTTGCCATCAGACTCACCGTGAGCCTTGGCTACGCGTGCGCGCCGGACGATGCCAGCACCAAGGCGGAGCTTCTGGAGATGGCGGACCAGGCGATGTACCGCGGCAAGAGCGCCGGCAAGAACAGGGCGTTCCATGCGGAAAGGCTGATCACGCCTCCCTGACGAAAGCGGTGGGGCAAATGGACGTGCAGCGGACCGGAAAGCAGTCTATGCCGGTTTTTTTATTTTTAAGGCCTTAACGCGAAGGCGCGAAGGCGCGAAGGTAAAACCAACATAAAGGGTTTTGCTGTTCCCCTGTTTGAGTTTCTCTTAGCGTCTTGGCGGCTTTGCGTCTTTGCGTTAAAGCCTTGGTCTTTAAGTCGTCCGCAGTGCATTTTTCAAGCAAGGAGAGCATCACCGTGGCAATCACCGGCATCAAGGGGTTTAATGACATCCTCCCGGGCGAGGTCGAGAAGTGGCAGCACATCGAGGCGACCGCGCGCCGGGTTTTCGAGCTGTACGGACTTTCCGAGATCAGGATCCCGATCATGGAGAAGACCGAGCTTTTCTGCCGCTCCATCGGCGACGCCACTGACATAGTGGAGAAGGAGATGTACTCCTTCGAGGACAAGGGCGGCAACAAGGTGACCCTGCGCCCGGAAGGGACCGCGTCGGTCATGCGTGCCTACGTCGAGCACAAGATGCACGCCCTCGACCCGGTCGCGCGCCTTTACTACATGGGGCCGATGTTCCGCTACGAGCGCCCGCAGAAAGGGCGTTACCGCCAGTTCCACCAGATCGGCGCCGAGATCACCGGGGTTGCGGCACCTACCGTCGACGCCCAGGTCCTCACCATGCTGACCCATTTCTTCCAGGAACTGGGGCTCACCGAGCCGAGCCTGCAGATCAACTCCCTTGGGTGCCCCTGCTGCCGTCCTGCCTACCGCGAGGCGCTCAAGAAGTTCCTGCTCGACCGCATCGACAAGCTGTGCGACGACTGCAAGCGCCGTTACGACACCAATCCGCTGCGCGCGCTCGACTGCAAGTCCGCCGGCTGCCAGGAGGCGACCCAGGGCGCACCCTCCATGCTCGACCACCTCTGCCCCGAGTGCGGCGACCACTTCGACAAGACAAGGAAATACCTCGAACTGGTCGGCACCCCGTACAGCATAAACTCGAGGATGGTGCGCGGCCTCGACTACTACACCAGGACCACCTTCGAGATGGTCACCACCATGCTGGGCGCCCAGAGCGCCGTCGCTGCAGGCGGCCGCTACGACGGGCTCATCTCCGAGATCGGCGGGCCGCAGATCCCCGGCATCGGCTTTGCCATGGGCGTCGAGCGCGTCGCCCTTTTGCTGGCCGAAAAGGATTTCTCGCGCCGTCCCGACCTCTTCATCGCGGCGCTTGGTGAGGAGGCGCATTCCGAAGCCTTCCGCCTGATGAGCGCCCTGCAGCGCCTGGGGCTTGCGGTCGAGATCGACTACGAAGGGAAGAGCCTGAAGAGCCAGATGAGACGCGCCGACAAGTTCAGCTCCCGCTTCACGCTGATCATCGGCGGGGACGAGCTCGCCCGCGGCACCGCCCCCCTCAAGAACATGGACGTCGGCAACCAGGCCGAGGTGGCGCTGGACGCGGCAAGCATCCATGCCGCCATGAACGCCGGGGCCTAGCTGTTCCGATCAAATCCGTAGGAGCGGTAAAAACAGACAAAAGAAAAGGGGACAGGCTACTTTTTAAGGTAAAGTAGCCTGTCCCCTTTTGTCTCTGCCGCGTTTGTTGTCACATCAGTACTACTACCGCTTACGGCAGTTCGAAAAGTAGCAGCTCGCTTGCTTCCTTCCCGGTCAGACGCAGCACATCCTCGCTGCTGACCGCCGCCCCGTCGCCTGCTTCCAGGACATGACCGTTCACGAGCACCTTGCCGCGCGCCACCTGTACCCACGCATGATGCTCCGCCGGAAGATGGTGGATGATTTCTTCGCCGGCTTTCAGCAGCGTCGCGTACAGCTTCGCATCCTGGTTGATGACAACCGAGCCGTTCTCCCCGTCCGGCGAGGCGACCAGGCGCAGGGTGCCCCGTTTCTCCTCATCCGGAAAGAACTTCTGCTCGTAACTCGGCGTGACTCCTTCCCGCTCCGGCAGGATCCATATCTGGAAGAAATGCAGCGGGTCGGTCTTGCTGTTGTTGAACTCGCTGTGGGTGATGCCGGTACCTGCGCTCATGCGCTGCACCTCGCCGGGACGGATCACCGACCCGTTCCCCATGCTGTCGCGATGGGCCAGTTCCCCTTCCAGCACATACGAGATGATCTCCATGTCCCGGTGCGGGTGCGTAGGGAACCCTATGTCCGGCTTGACCCGGTCCTCGTTAATGACCCGCAGAGTTCTGAAACCCATGTGGCGCGGGTCGTAGTAGTTGGCGAAGGAAAAGGTGTGATGGGTGTCGAGCCAGCCGTGGTCTGCGTGACCCCTGTCTTCCGATCTTCTTATGGTGATCATGGTTTTTCTCCTCTCAGACCTCAGTCGTTTGATTTGATATGATTTGATATTGAATTATTCTGACGGTGCTGTCAACGATTTATTCGCGGCCGTATGCAACTCGGCTGCCGTCATCGTACCAACTTAAATTATCTGGGCGTGAGAGCTTCTGTGCATTGACACAGACTCCCGGTTAGTGCAGAATGTGGCGGCTATTTTCTCATCCGAACAGTGACTGGAGCCAGCAGAGCCAAGGGCTCCTTTTGTTGTTTTAATTCAGTCTGTTGTCTGTTTTTTGGTTAGGGCTTTCCTGTTATGGATTCAGCAAACTTCGTCCATCTCCATCTGCACTCCCAGTACTCCCTCTTGGACGGCGCCATCCGTATCGGCGATCTGGTCAAGAAGGCGAAGGAGTACCACATGCCTGCGGTGGCGGTCACCGACCACGGCAACATGTTCGGCTCCCTCGAGTTCTACCTCAAGGCGAAGGACAAGGGGATCAAGCCGATCCTCGGGAGCGAGGTGTACATCGCACCGGGCTCCCGCCTGGAAAAGAAGGCGCCGACCGGCGCCGACCCGGTCACGAGCTATCACCTCATCCTGCTGGCCGAGAACATGGTCGGCTTCAAGAACCTCTGCTACCTCACCTCCGCAGGCTACAAGGACGGCTTCTACCGTCGCCCCCGCATCGACAAGGAACTGCTGGAGAAACACAGGGAAGGGCTCATCTGCCTCTCCGCCTGCCTCCAGGGCGAGATCGCCTACTTGGCCGGCAGGAACAAGATGGACGAGGCGAGAGCCGCGGCAAAGTGGTACGCGGAGATGTTCCCGGATTCCTACTACCTGGAGATCCAGGAGAACGGGCTCCCGGAGCAGACCATCGCGAACCAGAGGGTGATGGAAATCGCGCGCGAGCTGAATCTCCCGCTTGTCGCCACCAATGACTGCCATTACCTGAACAAAGAGGACGCCAAGGCGCACGAGATCCTTTTGTGCATCCAGACCGGGAAGACCATGAGCGACCCGAGCAGGATGCGTTTTACCACCGAGGCTTTCTACGTGAAGAGCCCGGAGGAGATGGCGAAGGATTTCCACTACTGCCCGGAGGCGCTCACCAACACCGTCAAGATCGCCGAGCGCTGCAATTACGAGTTCGACTTCAAGACTTATCACTTCCCGGCCTACGAGGCCCCGCCGGGTGAGACCCTCGATGACCAGTTGGAGCGCGAGTCCATCGAAGGCCTCAAGCTGCGCCTCCAGAAGATCAAGATCAAGTACCCGAACCTGACCCCGGAGCAGGAGCAGTCCTACCACGACCGACTGCGCATCGAGCTTGACTGCATCAGGCAGATGGGGTTCCCGGGCTACTTCCTCATCGTTGCGGACTTCATCAACTGGGCCAAGGACCACGGCATCCCGGTCGGACCGGGCAGGGGCTCGGCTGCGGGTAGCCTCGTCGCCTTCTGCATCAGGATCACCGACATCGATCCCATGCCGTACAACCTGCTGTTCGAGCGATTCCTCAACCCGGAACGTATCTCCATGCCGGATATCGACGTCGACTTCTGCCAGGACCGCCGCGAAGAGGTGATCCAGTACATGGTCGACCGCTACGGCAGGGAGAAGGTCTGCCAGATCGCCGCCTTCGGTACCATGGCCGCCCGCGGCGTCATCCGCGACGTCGGGCGCGCGCTAGACCTCACCTTTGCCGATGTCGACAAGATCGCCAAACTCGTTCCCGAGGTACTGGGGATCACGCTCGACAAGGCGATCGAGCAGGAGCCTAAACTCAAGGAGTTGATGGCCGCCGACCCGAAGGTGAACGAGGTCATGACCGTCGCGCTGCGCCTCGAGGGGCTTGCGCGCCACATCTCGACCCATGCCGCCGGACTCGTCGTCGCGCCGAAGCAGATGGAGGAGTTCTGCCCGGTCTACAAGGATCAGAAGACCGGATCTCTGACCACGCAGTACTCGATGAAGTACGTCGAGAAGGTGGGCCTCGTGAAGTTCGACTTCCTGGGCCTCAAGAACCTCACCGTCATCGACAACGCCTGCAAGCACATCCGCAACGGCAAGGACCCGAACTTCGACATCACGCTCCTTACCGACGACGATCCCGAAACCTACAAACTTTTGCAGGCCGGCAACACGACCGGCGTCTTCCAGCTCGAGTCGAGCGGCATGAAGGAGCTCCTCGTCAAGCTGAAGCCCTCCTGCTTCGAGGACATCATCGCGGTGTGCGCCCTCTACCGTCCGGGTCCGCTCGGCTCCGGCATGGTGGACGACTTCATCGAGCGAAAGCACGGCCGCAAGCAGACCGTCTACGACCTGCCGCAGCTCGAGCCGGTCCTCAAGGACACCTACGGCGTCATCGTCTACCAGGAACAGGTCATGCAGATCTCCCGTTCCCTGGCCGGCTACTCGCTCGGCGGCGCGGACCTCCTGCGTCGCGCCATGGGTAAGAAGGACGCCGAGCAGATGGCGAAGGAGCGCCTGAAGTTCATGGAGGGGTCCGAGAAGCTCGGGCTCGATTCCAAAAAGTGCGCCGCCATCTTCGACCTCATGGCGAAGTTCGCCGAGTACGGCTTCAACAAGTCGCACTCCGCCGCCTACGCGCTCGTCGCCTACCAGACCGCGTACCTGAAGGCCCACTACCCGGTCGAGTTCATGGCTGCCCTCCTCACCGAGGATATGAGCAACACCGACAAGGTGATCAAGAGCATCGGCGACTGCCGCGAGATGGGCATCGAGGTGCTCCCGCCGGACATCAACGAGTCGCTGCGCTCCTTCCGCGTGCTCGAAAACGCCATGCGCTTCGGTCTCGGTGCCGTGAAGAACGTGGGGGAGGGTGCCATCGAGGCGATCCTCGAGGCGCGCGGGGACGAGCCGTTCAAGGACATCTTCGACTTCTGCGAACGCGTCGACCTGCGTCGCTGCAACAAGAGGGTGATCGAGGCGTTGATAAAAAGCGGCGCCTTCGACTGCACCGGCGCCAAACGAGCGCAACTGATGGCGGGACTCGACGACGCCGCCGCCCAGGGACAGCGCGTGCAGCAGGAGCGCGAGAGCGCGCAGGTCTCCCTATTCGGCATCGCCGAGATCCAGCGCAGTGCGAACGGCTCGGGGAACCGCCTTCCGGACATCCCTGAGTGGGACGAGAAATACCGGCTCGGGTGCGAGAAGGAGGCGATCGGCTTCTTCATCACTGGGCACCCGCTGGACCGCTACGTGGCCGACATGCGCCGCTTCTCTAATGTCGACTGTTCCTCGATCAACGAGGCAAAGGATAAGAGCGAGGTGAAGATCTGCGGCGTCCCCGCAAGTCTCAAGGAGATCATGACCAAGAAGGGGGACCGGATGGGGTTCATCACCCTAGAGGACCTGGTCGGCTCCCTGGAGGTCGTCGTCTTCTCCGACGTCTACGCCCGCTGCTCCGAACACCTGAAGGGGGACGACCCCATTCACATCACCGGCACGGTCGAGCAAGGCGAGAAGGGGGCCAAGATCATGGCGAGCGACATCATGCTGTTGCGCGACCTGGTCGAGCGTGATACGCGCAGGGTGAACTTCACCATAGACGCGAAGGAAGTCGATGCAGGCAAGCTCGACAGGCTGAAGGATATCATTTCGCGCTATCAGGGGATCTGTCGCAGCTTCCTTCACCTGGACATAGAGAACAGCTCGCGCGTAACCATCAAACTTTCCGACGTATACAAAGTGGCAGCTAGTGAAGAATTAACAGTGGAAGTGAGTAACCTCTTCGGCTATAATGCCGTGTCCTTCGAGTAGACTCAGGACGCATGCGGTTATTTTATTTGAAAGCAAGGAGATAGAAATATATGGCATTGCAGCAGAGCTATCTGGATTTTGAGAAGCCGCTGGCGGAACTGGACAAGAAGATCCAGGAACTGCTGGCATTTTCCACTGAGGGGGTCGATCTCTCCGCTGAGGTCGCCAAACTTGAGGAGAAGGCAGAGAAGATGCGCGAAGACATGTTTGCAAATCTTTCCCGCTGGCAGACGGCCCAGGTTGCCCGCCATATCAATCGTCCTTTCACCCTCGATTACCTGAGCCTGATCTTCACCGAGTTCGTAGAACTGCACGGTGACCGCAACTTCGGCGACGACCACGCCATCGTAGGCGGCCTTGCCCGTCTTGACGGCGAGCCGGTCATGGTGATCGGTCACCAGAAGGGGCGCGACACCAAGGAGAAGGTGTTCCGCAACTTCGGCATGCCGAACCCGGAAGGGTACCGGAAGGCGCTGCGCCTGATGGAGATGGCCGAGCGCTTCAAGCTCCCCATCATCACCTTCGTTGACACCCCGGGCGCCTTCCCCGGCATCGGCGCGGAGGAGCGCGGCCAGGCCGAGGCGATCGCGAGGAACCTGCGCGAGATGAGCCGTCTCACCGTCCCCATCATCGTCGTCATCACCGGCGAGGGTGGCTCCGGCGGCGCGCTTGCCATCGCCGTTGGTGACCGCGTCCTGATGCTGCAGCACTCCGTGTACGCGGTCATCTCCCCCGAGGGTTGCGCCGCGATCCTCTGGTCGGACGGCACCAAGGGAGCCCAGGCCGCCGAGGCGCTCAAGCTCACCGCGAAAGACATCAAGGATCTTGAGGTCATCGACGAGATCGTTCCCGAGCCCGCCGGCGGCGCGCACCGCGACCACGAGGCGATGGCGAAGAACCTGCACGAGGCGCTTTCCAGGAATCTGAAGGAGCTGAAGGCGATTCCGGCCGACGAGCTGATCGAGCAGCGCTACCAGAAGTTCCGCAAGATGAGCCGCTTCGCCGAGTAGTCCACGGCGGATTCAACAGCAATAAAAAGAAGGGGGCATGGCGTAAAGCCATGCCCCCTTTTTCTTTGGTTCATTGTGGAAGATAAGTTTCTTAAGAGAATTCGTGGAACCTGAGTGTAGCTTCCTACGAAGCGCTGCACGGACCCTGGCGTCCCCCCCTTTGCGAAGGGGGGGCAGGGGGGATTTGCCTTGAAGGCCTTGCAGCCCCGGCCCCCCACAAACTGCGTAAGCAGAGAATAAATCCTGAGTAAAAGCTGTTCGGTCTATGCCAACAAAGAGCAAATCCCCCCCGTCCCCCCTTCGCAAAGGGGGGAGCGCCGAGTTCACGTGCGGCGCTTGGTTGGAAAGTATCCACCTTTGCGAAGGGCTCTACCCGATGACAAGCGACGCCGCGTGCAGCAGGATGCCGATCATGCCGCCGACCAGCGTTCCGTTCATCCTGATGAACTGCAGGTCCGAACCGATGCTGAGCTCGATCTCCTTGATGAACTCCTCGTTGTCCCACTCCTTCACCGTCCCGGAGATGTGTTTCGCGAACCCGGTCCTAAGCCCGTCGGCGTATTTACGCACCACCCCTTCCAGGTGCTCGTTGATGGAATCGGAAAGCTCGCCGCTCTTCGAGAGGGTGTTGCCGAGGGCAACCGCTGCGTCTGCAACCTTGTGCCTGATCGCGGAATGCTCCCGCTCCAGGTCTTGAACCACCCAGGCCTTCAGGTCGCCGACCAGCCCCCGGGCGTAGTGCCCCAGTTGCTCGTTCCCCACCAACTCCTGCTTCAACTCCTCGACCCTTGCCCTCATCGCCGTGTCGTGCTTCAGCTTCACGATGAAATCCCCGACCGCGCGGTCGAACTCGTGGCGCAGCTCGTGGCTCGGGTCGGCGTTCACCGCCTCGAGGAAGCCGCTTACCTTCCTCACAATCTTCTCCCCGGCGTTTCTGGCGAACTGGGGACGGTTCGGGATGAACTTGCTGAGCAGCGGATATTCGGTATCCACCCAGTTGTCTAGGGCGATGGCCACCTTCTCCTGCGCTTCCGGTTTCGCGAGCCATCCCCCGAGGCGGCGCAGCAGCTCGTCCAGCACCACCTGGTGCCGGCTCTCACTCCTGAGGCTTTCCAGCAGTGTCCCCGCGGAAGAGGCGGCATCGAACTTCTCCACCCGGTCGCTAAGCGCCGCACTCACCACCTTGCTGACCCTCTCGTCTTCGAGGAAGTCGATCGACTCGGAGATGACCCGGGTGATCCCGGTGGCAAGTCCCTCGGCGTTTTGCCGGGAGACGAGGTAATCGCACAGGCGCCGTGCCGGGTCGAAGGCCCGCATCCTCTCGACCAGCACCTCGGTGGCCAGAAACTTCTCCTGGATGAACTGGCCTAGGTTGTCGGCGATGGTCTCCTTCTTCTCCGCAACGATGGCGGTGTGGGGGATGGGAAGCCCCATCGGGTGCCTGAAGAGGGCGACTACGGCAAACCAGTCCGCGAGAGCGCCGACCATGGCGGCCTCGGCGAAGGCGGCAACCCACCCCCAGGCCCCGCTGCCGTGCTGCAGGCGTGCGACGACAAAGAGCAGGGCGGCCCCGACAAGGAGTGCACCGGCTACGGTCTTGTTCTTTTTCAAAGCTGCGGTTCTTACATCCGTCATCTGCATGAACATCTACTCCTTGCGAACATATCTCTTTACTGCGGCTTCAGCGCAGCCTGTCTTTTTAGCAGGTTCCGTACCTCATGGCAACAGCTTCGCTGGTAGGTCGCACTGTTTACCGCATAACTGGTTGCTACCTGCACGGCTGCTGTGATATGACTTGATCCGCATAAATTCACCGGCGAGAGCCCAGGTAAGGAGAGACATATGCAGGAGCGTTTGCAAAAGATACTGTCGCAGGCGGGCATCGCCTCGCGGCGCGAGTCGGAAAACATCATCACCTCGGGGCGTGTGGCCGTGAATGGCACGGTGGTCACCGAGCTCGGCACCAAGGCGGACCTGGAAACCGATACCATCACGGTGGACGGCAAGCCGATCGCCGTTGAGGAAAAGCGAGTCTACCTGCTTCTGTACAAGCCGGTAGGGTACATGACCACCATGAAGGACCCCGAGGGGCGCCCCATCGTCTCCGATCTTCTCAAAGGGGTGCAGGAGCGGGTGTATCCCGTCGGTCGACTCGATTACAACACGGAAGGGCTCCTGCTGCTCACCAACGACGGTGCTTTCGCCAACATGCTGATGCACCCCAGCCACGAGGTGGACAAGGGATACCTGGTCCGGGTGAGCGGGCACGTCACCGCGGTACAGATAAAAAAGCTCTCCGAGGGGGTGAAGCTGGAGGACGGCATGACCGCTCCGGCGAAGGTCGCGCAGGTGAGCGAGAGCGAGAACAACTCCTGGATCTCCATCACCATCCACGAGGGGCGCTACCGCCAGGTGCGGCGCATGTGCGAGGCGGTGGGGCTGAACGTCGTGCGCCTGAAGCGCGCGCGCTACGACTTCCTGGAGATCGGCGAGATGAAGCCGGGCGAGTTCAGGGAGCTCACTGCTGAAGAGGTAACCAAGCTGAAAAGGAAGATCGTTGCGGTCGGTACCGGCCGGGGTCCGAAAAAGACCGGTGTGGTGGCGAGAAGAAAGATCGCGCCGCGTCGTTAGTTTGCAGCGCTGCAGGAAGTGACGTGTTTGCGTGAAACAACAAAAGCCGCCCCTTGAAGGGCGGCTTTTTCATTTATATTGAAAGGCTGCAAAGAGGATCACATCAGGAGTCAGGCGCTCATCTGCTGCTTCTGTTTCGAGGCGCGGGGCTGTTTCACCGGCTTTTTTTCCGCGCCCCCCTTGGCGGCAAGCTTTGCGGCGCGGACGGCGCGCGCCTTGGCCAAGTTGTCGGCGAGCCCCTTCTCCTGGGCCATACGCCTGCGTGCCTCGGAGAAGTTCCTTGCGGTCAGCGCCTGGTTACTCGGGATGCCGAACTGTTTTCTGTACTCTCCGGGTTTTACTCCATGTACCTGGGCAAGATGGCGCGCGAGCGTCTTCATGCCGGTCTTGCCGCACAACATGCAGCTTATCTGGTCCGGTTGGAACGCCTTTTTCAGGGTAAGCGCCGGTCCCCTTTCGCCGCCCACCTCCATTCCCTCGCCTGTTTCCACTTCGAGTTTCTGCAGTGCGCCATGCACCTTCTGCAGTTCAAGAAGCAGATCGTCGCCTGACATCTCTGTAACCGAGGCATGTGAAGAGACAATACTGGCCGTCAACTCGAGCAGTGATGATGCCATCGTTTCGCTCCTCCTTTTAAATTCTTAGTTGTGGTACATGAGTCGCTTATTATTAAACTACACGCTTGTTTAAAAGCAAGCGATAAATCACTCGTGTAAACAAAAAAGTTGACTGCCCTGACAGATTTCTGCTAGGTTTTTGCGCTGATTGCATGCCGGGCAACGGCAGCAAGACAATGAGGGATACTTAGTATGGGAAGAATTGTAATAGACGAGATGCGCTGCAAGGGTTGCGGTATCTGCACGATTGCTTGCCCGAAGAAGCTGATCAGGCTCTGCGAGAAGGTCAATATCCAGGGTTACGCACCTGCTGAAGCTCCCAATCTGGAGCAGTGTACCGGGTGCGCTCTCTGCGCCGAAATCTGTCCTGACGTTGCCATAACCGTCTTCAAGTAAATCCTTTCGTTCAGCACTGAGAGATGTCGCAGCGGATCGACCGGTCCGTGTCGATGTCGGTGTCTCGAAGTGCATCCGAGCGAGCAGGAACCGTGGGAGGGTCAATTGTCTAAACGGCTGTTTGTTAAAGGAAATGAAGCCGCGGCCATGGGGGCTGTCGAAGCCGGCTGCCGCTACTACTTCGGCTATCCGATCACCCCGCAAAGCGACATTCCGGAATATCTCTCGCGTGAGCTTCCGAAGCTGAACGGCGAGTTCATCCAGGCTGAGAGCGAGATCGGTGCGATCAACATGCTCCTGGGCGCCTCCGCATGCGGCGTGCGCGCCATGACCTCCTCCTCGAGCCCGGGGATCTCGCTCAAGCAGGAAGGGATCTCCTACATGGCCGGCGCGGAACTCCCCGGCGTGATCATCAACATCTCGCGTTCCGGACCGGGCCTTGGCGGCATCGACGCCTCCCAGTCCGATTATTTTCAGTCCGTGAAGGGCGGCGGGCACGGTGGCTACCACATCCCCGTCCTCGCCCCGAACTCGGTGCAGGAGATGTACGACCTCACCATGCACGCCTTCGATCTCGCCGACCTGTACCGCACCCCGGTCATGCTCCTGGGGGACTCGGTGATCGGGCAGATGAAGGAGGCGCTCGTCCCGAACGCACGTCCGGTGCGTGAACTCCCGGAGAAGGGATGGGCGGTGCGCGGCAAAAGCGGCGCCGAGCAGCGCGTGGTTAAATCGCTGTTCCTGGGCGACGGCGAGCTCGAGGCGCACAACTGGCGCCTGCACGCGAAGTACCAGGTGATGAAGGAGAAGGAGTGTATCAGCGAGGAGTACGAGACTGCCGACGCCCGTCTCATCGTCACCGGCTTCGGCTCCGTCGCCAGGATCGCCCATACTGCCGTCGCCATGGCCCGTGAGGAGGGGATGAAGGTCGGTCTTTTCCGTCCGGTCACCCTGTTCCCGTTCCCTGAGAAGGCCCTTGCCGAGGCTGCCGGTCGTGCCGGCAAGGTGCTGGTCGTGGAACTCAACACCGGACAGATGGTCGAGGACGTGCGCCTCTCCGTTGGCGCCGCGGCGCAGGTCTCCTTCTATGGCAGGCCGCCGGGAGCCGGCTCGCTGCCGTCGCCAGAGGAACTTCTCGAGGTGATCAGGAAGCAGTACGACGACACGGCGCGCTAGGCAGGGAGGGGAGATATGCAGCAGGTTTTCAAAAGACCGCAAAGTTTGAAGGATGTTCAGACCCATTTCTGTCCCGGCTGTCATCACGGCACCATTCACCGCCTGGTGGCCGACGCGATGGATCTGTACGGCGTCCAGGATAAAACCATCGGCGTGGCCTCGGTCGGCTGCTCCGTGTTCCTTTACGGCTATTTCGACATCGACGTAGTGGAGGCCCCGCACGGCAGGGCGCCCGCGGTCGCCACCGGTGTGAAGCGCGCGAAGCCCGACAACTTCGTCTTCACCTACCAGGGTGACGGCGACCTTGCCGCCATCGGCACCGCGGAGATCATCCATGCCGCGAACCGCGGCGAGGACATCACCGTCGTCTTCGTGAACAACACCACCTACGGCATGACCGGCGGCCAGATGGCCCCCACCACCCTGGTGGGCCAGAAGACCTCCACCTCGCCGTACGGCAGGGACAAGTCGAAGGACGGTTCCCCAATCCGGATGGCGGAGCTGATGGCGCAGTTGGGCGGCGTCGCCTACTCGGCGCGTGTCGCAGTGGACTCGCCCAAGCATGTTCTCGAGGCCAAGAAGGTGATGCGCGAGGCGTTCGGGTACCAGGCCGAGGGGAAAGGGTTCTCTTTCGTGGAGGTGCTTTCCTCCTGTCCGACCAACTGGGGGATGAATCCCCTCAAGGCGAACGCGCGGGTAGGCGAGGAGATGATTCCGTATTTCCCGCTCGGCATCTTCAAGAAAGAAGAGGCCTAGGGAAGGCCCTTTTAACGTAGAACCTAGAACGCAGAACGTAGAACCTGTTCTGCAGTTTGAGGAGGGACGATGCGTACAGAAGTTTTGATAGCCGGGTTTGGCGGGCAGGGCGTGCTCCTTGCCGGGAACCTGCTTTCCTATGCGGCTATAGATGAAGGCAAGAACGTGAGCTACTTCCCCGCCTACGGCGTGGAAAAGCGTGGCGGCTCCGCCACCTGCACCGTAGTGATCGCCGACGGCGCGGTCGGCTCCCCCGTGCTCGGGCAACCGGCGGTGCTCGTGGTCCTAAACCAGGCGTCGCTCGAGCGCTTCGGCGCCAAGGTGCGTCCCGGCGGCCTTTTGATCGTCAACTCGTCGCTCGTCGACATCACCGAGCTGAACCGCAGCGACATCACCATCATCCCGGTCCCCATGAACGATATTGCCACCGACCTGGGCGACCTGAGGATGGTGAATATGGTTGCGGTGGGGGCCTACGTCGCGCTTACCGGAGCGGTGCAGATGGAGTCGCTTTCCGGCGCCTTGGCCCAGGCGCTGCCGGAGCGCAACCACAAGTTCATCCCCGCCAACGTGAAGGCGATAGAAACCGGGGCGCAGGTGGCAAAGTCGAAAAAAGAAGCTTGACTTTGGTTCTACGATTCTGGTATTAATCTGGTCTCTCAACGATGGGGTATCGCCAAGCGGTAAGGCAACGGACTCTGACTCCGTCATCCAAGGTTCGAATCCTTGTACCCCAGCCAAACAAAATCAAGGAGTTACGCGATTAGCGTAACTCCTTTTTTGTTGGCTGAAATTGGCCACAAAAGAGGCTAACATGTTGATTTTAAACCGGTTAGCCTCTTCTTTTTGCCCGGTTTTGATGCATTTATAGATTGCAAGCTATTGATCTATAACGTTTTTGTGTAAATTCAGATAGTTATGAATTTCGCGGCAAGATTAAACCTTTTGAACGCAGAACAACGCAGAACAAAACATGACAAAATACGTTGTGTTATCGGCATAAAGTCAGCCGATCATCTTGGGGGTCAAACTCCGTCACCTAAAACGCATATATGTAAATGCTTTCCAACGTGCCTTCAGATCGTGCTATTCTCTTATTAAGTGAAGAATGGGCTTACGCTTCATTAACTGAAAGGGTCGATGGGGGTGGGCATGAGAGGACGTGGGTCAGTATTCAAATTGTGGCTTTGCACATGTGGGCATCTGAGCAGACGTGTACAACATCCAGCGAAGGATCCGCCGCCATGCCCTCTTTGCGGATGTCCGACGCACTATTCCGATAAATGGTACGTTACCTACGCTTCGGACGGCAAAGAAGTTATGAAAGCGGTAAGCTCGACCAAAGAATTTGCCACCACATACCTCCTAAGAAAAATCCATGAGGTGGAAACAGACAAATATATGCCATCGGACAGGCGGCTCACTTGGACAGAGGCTGTAAAGCTATATGAGGTTTATTTAGAGTCCAAAAAAACTGTTACCGCAAGATTTTACCAGCAACGCATTGACACCTTCCTAACCCCATTCTTTTATGGCTTCAGTGTCAAGGGGCAGGCTGAACTACCCCCAGAGCTGGCGCGGCGTCTCCCAGAGCACATTAACGACTTCTTACCACAACATCTTGACGCCTACATGGTCTACTGTCGTAGAGAGTGGCGGCACACCAACTCCACCATCAACAGGGCGCGGTCCACCATTTTGAATATGTTCAACTGCTTCGTCAGGGGGAGGATTCTCGCGCTCGATGGCAGCCGTTACCTATCCTACAATCAGCTTGCTATCGTTCCTGCTCTTCAGGAAAATGATAGTAGGGAGTCCTCATTTTTCGCTGCTGCACAAATCAAACTTATCCTGGAAGAGGCGGGAAAAATTGATAAACGATTGCCGCCGATGATAGGCCTTGGATGCTTTGCTGGTCTCAGGAGAAGAACCATATGCACTATTAAGAAAAGTTATTTTAACTTTAAGGAAAATACAATAGCGCTGCCCGCAAGCTCACGAAAGCGTGGGGAATATATACATTATGTAATTATTATTCCTGCCCTTGCTCGACTCTTCGAAAAATACCTCGCCCAATTGTCACCCCAAGAGGTAGCCAGTGAGTGGATGTTTTGTGGGGATCGGTCACCCCGTCATATCTCCTTCTCGTTTTTTGACACCCATTTCAAAAAGGTCCTGAAGCGTTGCCACATCGAAAATAAAAGATTCCACGATACAAAGCACACAGCAGGAACGTACATGTACGCTGCAACCAGAGACATCAGGGTTGTAGCAGATTTCCTCGATCATGCAGATATAAACCAGAGTCGGAAGTACGCTTCCTTAAGCATGGAACAACTCAAAAAAGCCATGGGCAAATTTGCCAAAGAACTAAAGAGCACTGCGTGAAAAGCCTAACCCTTTGACAGAGGCCCTGGAATTTTATATGTTTAAAGACTTGTGAGCGCCTTTGCTAGGACAACGGCGGCAACGGATCAACCTCCCCGCACTCCATGTATGCCGGAGAGAGACTAGAGCCTAAAAGGCGATTGGGACAGCGAATGAGCAAATGGTATGAATCGCAGTGGCAAAGTCAGGTTCAAAAAATACTGGAGCCTCAGATCCGGATGCAGGAGCAAATAGAAAAGTGCCTTGGACATCAACGGCTGCAAGAGCAGGTGGACAGGTTACTTGCGCCTCAGCTGCGAGTGCAGAAAGATATTGAGAAGTGGCTGGGATATCAACAACTGGAACATCAACGGCTGCAAGAGCAGGTGGACAGATTACTTGCGCCTCAACTGCAAGTGCAAAAAGAAATTGAGAAGTGGCAGGGATATAGACTGCTGGAGCGTCAACGGCTGCAAGAACAGGTGGACAGATTGGTTGAGTCTAACCTGCGATTGCAGGAGCAAGTCGAGAAGTGGCTTGAACCTCATAGGCTTTTGCAGAAGCAGGTTGATAAATGGTTGGAGCCTCATCGGGGGGTGCAGGAGCAGATAGATAAGTGGCTTGGGTTTCAACATCAGCTACTGACTCAGACTGTAAAACCATCTGGTTATGCCCAATACGTCTCTGAACTTGAAAGACTTGTCGGAACAATTCTTAGCGAAGCTAGGCCGGAAGGGATCTCCGAGTTACAGCCAGACGCTGCCTATTTTGATAATGGTATTGTAAAACCGGACGAACTAAATTTGGCTTTAGCCGACTTCTTTGCTTCGCAAAAGAGCTCTGTGTCGCTCGTTACGACGTTGCAGAATTTGCAAGCCTATATTAAGAAGCTAAAAAAGCCTTTAGCTGCCGTAATAGTGTTGGTGGTCATTCCCTATATAGTGAATGTAGTTTCAACGCTTACCATACCATATTTGGAAGAACAGTGGGATCGTATAACTAAAAATCAGAAAAAAAATAAGGTTAAAGTCGCTAAACTAGCACCGCATGAGGCATTTTCTCAGGAAGTTCTTAACAGTTACAGATTCGCAACTTCAACGTTAAAGGTCAGGAAAGGACCTTCAATTGCTGATTCAGTTGTTGATGAGATACATCCAGGTAAGGTCGTGCGTATTTTACAGAAGCGAAAGAGTTGGACACGTATTATCTATGTCAGTGACCTGAATGATGAGAATATAACAGGTTACGTGTTTACCCGTTATCTCGGGAAGTTCAAATACAAAACTAATTGAAGTTCTGCCTGGAAAGGAAGTTATAGACATGAGCAATCCCGAATCTGAGCTTTTGGCGGCTAGTCAGTCGCTTCTTAAGTTTTCTGATGTCTATGAGACCTCACCTGAAACCGCTGTTGTTAATGATTTGTTGCTCCGTGCTAAGCACTTCGATGGAAGTTTTAGTGGCTCTTGGATTGGCTATCATGCAAATGTTTACTATAAAAACTTCCAAACTCCTCCTGCAGGAGACCATTTCAATGTTGAACAGGGGAAAGGTCCCTCATACGTTGGTGTTGCCAATCCCAATTGGGTTGAGTGTAAACATGATGATGTTTTGAATCTTTTGCTTAATGAAGAATCCACGGTATCTCTCCGTGTGGCTGAAATGAAGGCGAAGGAAGGTTTGAAGCTGCTAACTAGTGTGAAGGATGATGTCTTGTCAGTGAGTGCCGTGTATCTCGCAAATCATGATGATTCCTTTGTTCGAAAGCTATCTGACGAGATCGAGAAAATTGAAGTTTTTGACGCTGCCGATATTGCCAATGAGATGTCTCCCCGGAGGAAAACGATAACGAGGGACCTACGAGCAGCTCAGCAAGGGATATGGGTGCCGCCGCATATCCAAGTGCAGGCAAGAGTGATGGCTGCGCATCAACCATCAGTGCACTGCCGCGAGCTTGCGCGGCGCATTGAAAAAATTGCCGCCCACATTGCCCGCGCTAGGGGCAAAGAAGTCTACGTCGATCACGTTGGTACCAAAATCTTCATCGGTCACGGGCGGTCATTTGTGTGGCGCGATCTAAAGGATTTTATCAAGGACCGCCTCCAACTGCCGTACGAGGAGTTTAACCGCGTACCTGTTGCTGGTATCACTAATATCGCAAGGCTCAACGAGATGCTTGACGCTGCCGCCTGTGCATTCGTAATCATGACAGCTGAGGACGAGCAGTCTGATGGCAGTCTTCATGCCCGAATGAATGTAATCCATGAGGTGGGGCTATTCCAAGGCAGACTGGGTTTCACAAAAGCGATTGTCCTGTTAGAGGAAGGGTGCGAAGAATTCACTAATATTCAGGGGCTTGGTCAAATTCGGTTTCCTAAAGGCAACATCTCAGCAAAGTTTGAAGAAATTAGACAGGTGCTCGAACGCGAGGAGATCTTGCCTTCCCCTAAGTAACTCCTTTTTGAAAAGGGAAAAAACATGTTGACAAAAGTCCGAAATCATATTATTTTGGCGGTCTTCTCGGGTCATAAGGAACTATTACTACATAGTTGACGGCTGAACACTAGCTGGTGTGGATTGCGTAAACTGCTGCATTGTCAGCGGTTATAGTGTTCTCTGACTCCGTCATCCAAGGTTCGAATCCTTGTACCCCAGCCATAGCTAATCCAGCTTCATTGCAAGCTGCTACATAGTTAGGTCCCATCGTCTAGTGGTTAGGACACCGGCCTTTCACGTCGGTAACAGGGGTTCAAGTCCCCTTGGGATCACCACCTTAAAAACAGCGCCAGAAGCAGGGCGCTGTTTTTTTTTGTCCAACCCCGGAACACCAGGGAGCCAGGGTTATGTCCTCTCGAAGAACCATGCGAGACTGTTGTGTTACCGCTTTTGCTGAGGTTTCTTCGCGAAATCCGGGGCGTGGGATTGATCTCTCCACGAAGCGCTGCACGGGAACTCGCGTCCCCCCCTTTGCGAAGGGGGGACAGAGGGGATTTGCCGTTGACTTGAAATCCCCCCTTCGCAACGAAGCTACGGGGGGGCGGCTCCCCCTTCGCAAAGGGGGGGACGGTGTAGGCTCGACCCTCCCTTTGAGGCAACATGCCCCTGGGCCCCGACCGTCCCGTATCCCGTCCCTCATCGGTTTCCTGAGCCTCCTATTCCTTCTTCTCACCACGCCGCTCCACGCTGCGGAAAACGTCTTCACCAGCGGCAAGGCCGTCTCCGATGAGGCCGGGCGCCTCGCCGGAGAGACGAAGCTATTCCTCAAGGGGCCGGTCGATCCCTATCTCACCGAGACAGCAGTGGCCGCCACCCTCTTCGGGGTTGCCTATGTCTTCGATGAAAAGATCCGCGACGAGTTTGCCGGCCCCCACCATGGTGTGATGAAAGGGATTACCAACGTGGGGAACGCGGTAAGCGATCCGCTGCTGCACCTAGGCGTCGCCGCCGTCTTCTACGGCGCCGGGGCTGCGACCGATAACACGAAGGTGATGGGCCTGGGTGAGGAGATGGGGGAGGCGCTTTTATTGGCCGACGGTACGGTCTTCGTGCTTAAAGGCGTCATCGGGCGCGGTCGCCCGTACCAGGTGGAGAGCAGCACGAGCTATCGCCCGTTGCAGTACAAGGGTGGCTATGACTCACTTCCGTCGATGCACACGGCAAGTTCCTTCGCGCTTGCCCACGTCCTCTCTTCCAGGACCGACAGCGTCGCCGGCAAACTCGCCTGGTACGGCGGAGCAGGGCTTGTCGCCTTCTCGCGCGTGTACCAGACCAGGCACTGGGCGAGCGATGTGGTGCTTGCCGCCGCCATTGGTGAGCTGGCCGGAGCCACCGTCGGCAGATACCGCTCCCTCGCTCCCGGCGGCGTCACCATCGCCCCGCTCTCCATCGAGGGGACCCCGGCCGTCGCCGTTGTAGGCAAATTCTGAAAAGAGCCAAATTATATATAAGGAGCTTCCCATGCTGAACGCAGTCATCTTCGATTTCGATGGTATCATCGTGGATACCGAACCGCTGCACTACAAGGCCTTCCAGGAGCTGCTGGTCCCCCTGGGCCTTGGCTACTCCTGGGAGGAGTACATGGAGCTCTACATCGGCTTCGACGATCGCGACGCCTTTCGCGAGGCCTTCCGCGTGCACGGGCGCGCGCTCTCGGAAGACGAGCTGAAGGAGCTGATCCGCGGCAAGGCGGCTGCCTTCCTCGACATCGTTTCCGGTGGCGTGGCGGCTTACCCCGGCGTCGTCGAGCTGATCCGTTCCATCTCCGGCACCCTCCCGCTCGCCCTGTGCAGCGGCGCCCTCAAAAGCGACATCGAGCCGATCCTCAAGCAGCTGGGACTCACCGACGCCTTCGACGTCAAGGTGACCGCGGACGAGGTCGCCGCCTCCAAGCCCGATCCCGAGAGCTACCGTCTCGCGGTGCAGCGTCTGCAGGAGCGCTTTCCCGGCAAGGTCGACGCGGCGGCCTCGATCGCCGTCGAAGACACCCCGGCGGGGATCACCTCCGCCACCGGTGCGGGGCTTAAGGTCCTTGCCGTCACCAACAGCTACCCGCGGGAGAAGCTCTCCGGCGCAAGCCGCGTGGTCAACTCCTTGGTCGGGGTCGATATCGAGGGGCTGAGCCTCCTCGTATAGCGCAATGCAAAGCCGGAACGCCACCACCATCGACGGGGTCCTCCCCGAGCTGATCGCGGCCCTCACGCAAAGGAACGTTGCCGTGCTGCAGGCGCCACCCGGCGCCGGCAAGACCACCCGCGTCCCTCTTGCCCTCCTCGACGCCCCTTTCCTCGGCGACGGAAAAATCATCATGCTCGAGCCGCGCCGGCTTGCCGCGGTCAACGCCGCCCGTTACATGGCGCAGTGCCTCGGCGAGGAGGTGGGTCAGCGGGTAGGCTACGCCATCCGTTTCGAACGCAAGGTCTCCCGGGCGACCCGGATCGAGGTGGTCACCGAGGGGATCCTCGCGCGCCGTCTGCAAAGCGACCCGCTCCTCGAAGGGGTCTCGGCGGTTATCTTCGACGAGTTCCACGAACGGAGCCTCACCTGCGATCTCTCCCTTGCCCTGTGCCGCGACGTGCAGCTCGGGCTGCGCGAGGACCTGCGCCTGCTGGTCATGTCGGCGACGCTCGATGCGGAGCCGGTAGCGAAACTCCTTGGCGGTGCGCCCCTCGTCACCAGCGAAGGGCGCCAGTTCCCGGTCGACGTCCGTTATCTCAAGACCGAGCCTGCGACGAGGCTCGCCGAAACCGCCTGCGCCGGGGTCATGAAGGCGCTTGCCGAGACCGAAGGGGACCTTCTGGTCTTCCTGCCGGGGGCGGGCGACATCAGGCGCTGCGAGAACATCCTGCAGGGGCAGGTAGGCTCCCGGGTGATGATCGCCGTCCTTTACGGGGACCTTCCTTTTGCGGCACAGGAGCGGGCCATCCTCCCGGGAGAGCGCCGCAAGGTGGTGCTCGCCACCAACATCGCCGAGACAAGCCTCACCATCGAGGGGGTGCGTGTGGTGGTGGATACCGGCTATTCCCGACAGCTCCGTTACGATCCCTCGACCGGCCTGAACCGCCTCGACACCATGCGCATTTCGGCCGCCTCTGCCCAGCAGCGCGCCGGCCGCGCCGGCCGCGTAGCCCCCGGCGCCTGCTACCGCCTCTGGACCGAGCACACCCAGAGCGCTCTGCTTCCCTTCACCCCCCCCGAGATCAAGGTTTCCGACCTCGCTCCGCTGGCGCTGGACCTGGCGCAGTGGGGCGTGGCCGATCCCGCTTCGCTTAGCTTTCTCGACGCACCCCCGGCCGCCCATCTCGCCGAAGGTCGGGCGCTCTTGCGCGCCTTGGGCGCTCTCGATGCGCGCGGCACCCTCACCGACCTGGGGGCGAGGATGGCGGCGCTTCCCATGCACCCGCGCCTTGCCGCCATGCTGGTGGGTTCGCTCGCCGCGGGACATGCGCCGCTCGCCTGTAAACTCGCCGCCATCCTCTCGGAACGTGACCTCATGCCGCGTGGCAGCGGCAGCATTTCCGATAGCGATCTGCTGGACCGTCTGGACGCGTTAGGCGAACGCCGTGACCCACAGGGGACGCGCACGGTCGAACGGCTCGCCGCCTACTTCCGCGGCGCCCTCGGGGTGTCGGACGCTCCGATCCATGCCGATGCGGCTACCGTGGGGCGGCTCCTCCTTATGGCCTATCCGGACCGCGTTGCGCGCGAGAGGAGTCCCGGCTCCGGGCGCTACCTGATGGCCAACGGCACCGGCGCCAAACTCTCCACGCGCAGTAACCTGAGGGCGCAGCCCTTCATCGTCGCTGTTGAAGTCGAGGGGGGGGGTGGCGAGGCGGACATACACATGGCGAGCGCGGTTTCCCTGGAGGCGGTCCGCTCCGGATGCGCGGGCGCCATCACGCGCGAGCGCAGGGTTTTCTGGGAAGAGCGCGAGGGAAGGGTGGTAGCCCGGGATGAAGAGCGGCTTGGCGCGGTTGTACTTTCCGAGCGGGCTGCGGTCCCCGAGAAGGAGGAGGTGGCTACTGCGCTTCTGCAGGGGATACTGTCTGGGGCTGGCATCGGCGGGCTGAACTGGAGCGAGCAGGCGGCGCAGTACCGCAACCGGGTGCGCTTCCTGGCACGGGTGCTCCCCGAGGAGGAGCTTCCCGACCTCTCCGACCAGGCGCTTACCGAAAACGTCGGGCAGTGGCTGCTCCCCTACCTGCAGGGGGTGCGGAGCCTCGCACAGCTTGCCAAGGCGGATCTGCTGCAGCCTTTGAAGGCCCTTCTCGACTATCGGCAGCAGCAGCTAGTGGAGCGGGAGGCACCCACGCACCTGCAGGTCCCCAGCGGGTCCCGCGTTTCGCTTGAGTATCCGGCAGAGGGGGATCCGTTTCTGGCGGTGAAGCTTCAGGAGATGTTCGGCTTGACTGAGACACCAAGGCTTGCGCGGGGGAGGGTGCCGGTACTGATCCACCTGCTGTCGCCTGCGAGGCGTCCCATCCAGGTGACGGCCGACCTTAAAAGCTTCTGGAACGGTGCCTACCGCGAGGTGTGCAAGGAATTGAAAGGTCGCTACCCTAGGCATCCCTGGCCTGACGACCCATGGAACGCCCCCGCAACAAGGCATGTGAAGAAGAGAATGTAATTGTGGTGCTGTGCGGCGACCCGGAGGGAGAGGGGACGAAGGGAAGCGTTGATTGCCGGTTCAGTTGATGTTGGTAAAGACCAGTGACCCGTCCTTGTGTACGTAGCTCCTGATGCTGTCGGCAACTTCAGGGATACCTGCGCCTGTCTCCAGATAGTTACGCGTCACGTTCACGCCGTTCCTCCAGAGTTCGAAATGCACATGCGGGCCGGTCGATCTCCCGGTCGAGCCTGACAGCGCCACGGTCTGCCCCGCCGTCACCTGGTCCCCGACCTTGACCTCCAACTGCGCGTTGTGCCCGTACATCGAGACCATGCCGTCGGCATGCCGTATGGTTACCAAGTTGCCGTACCCCCCATGCATGCCGCTTTCGACCACCGTTCCCGCCGCAATCGCCTTCACCTTAGTGCCGGTCGGCACCGCAATGTCCAGGCCGTTATGATGTCGCAGACCTCCGTCGATTGGGTCATGGCGCATGCCGTATCCGGAGGTGATTACCCCCTGGACCGGGAGGAGCCCTTCTGTGCCGGCAGGCTCGGACGATGCGGACGGCGTCTTGGCTGTGGTTCTCGCCGGCAGGTTCGTCTGTTTTGGTTTCCGCGCTTCGCGGATGATACGGACCGCGCTTTTGTTGGAAGGGGTGTTGGTGAAGACCTCTACGCCGTTTTCGTCGGTGTATCGGTAGAAGTCAGCGTAGGCACTCTGCTTCGATATTAGGCAGAATAAGGCAGGTAGCAGTGCAAGCGCCAGCCGTGAAGTTCCGTTCCACCGTCGTGTGATTGCATGTTTCTTCACTGTTGATCCTTGGTCCGGACTTCGGGGAGCGTCTCACTCTGCTTGAGGCAGTCGTACTATATTAGTATTGTCGGCGCTTTGCAAGTGGCAGCTATTTGTATCTACGGACCGGGCGGCGCTTGTGCCAGTGATGGGGCTGATGGGTGTGCGAATATTAATCATTGGGTTGCCTGACTGGGCACTTCTCTTGCTTAATAACCGTAACTCAGGCGTGATTGACTGTAAATGCCTGGAACTCTGAAATCTTCGATAAGCATTCTGCTTATTTTTTAGACACCGCTGCACAAAAAGGAGGCTGCACCGTGGAGATGTTTGGGCAAAATGTATTTAACCAGTCCGTAATGAGAGATAGGCTGCCGAAAAGTGTTTTCAAGAACCTCAAGAAAACCATAGACGAAGGTCTGCCGCTGGATCCCTCCATCGCAGATGTTGTCGCTTCGGCAATGAAAGAGTGGGCAGTTGAAAGAGGTGCAACACATTTTACCCATTGGTTCCAGCCGATGACCGGCATCACCGCGGAGAAGCATGACTCCTTCATTTCGCCGGCGGATGGCGGCGCTCTGCTTGAGTTCTCCGGTAAAGAGCTGGTCAAGGGCGAGCCGGATGCCTCCTCTTTCCCGAGCGGCGGCCTGAGGGCGACCTTCGAAGCGAGGGGTTATACCGCCTGGGACTGCACCTCGCCTGCCTTCCTGAGGGAAGAGGCCGACGTCGTCACCCTCTGCATCCCCACCGCCTTCTGCTCCTACACCGGTGAGGCCTTGGACAAGAAGGTTCCTCTGCTTCGTTCCATGGAAGCGCTTTCCACGCAGGCCGTGCGTGTTCTTAAACTGTTCGGAAACACCAGTGCAACCAGGGTTACCTCGACCGTCGGAGCTGAGCAGGAATACTTCCTGGTCGACAAGTCCTTCTACCTGCAAAGACCCGACCTGATGATGGCCGGGAGAACCCTCTTCGGCGCTATGTCCTCCAAAGGACAGGAGATGGAAGACCACTACTTCGGCAGCATCAAGGAAAGAGTGCTGGCGTACATGAAGGAAGTGAATGAAGAACTGTGGAAGCTCGGTGTTTCCGCCAAGACCCAGCACAACGAGGTGGCGCCGGGACAGTTCGAAATAGCCCCGATTTTCGAGAACACCAACATCGCCACCGACCACAACCAGATGGTCATGGAGGTTCTCAAACGTGTTGCCCTCAGGCACGACATGGTCTGCCTGCTGCACGAAAAACCGTTTGCAGGCGTCAACGGTTCCGGCAAGCACAACAACTGGTCCATGAGCTCGAACGACGGGCAGAACCTGCTCGAGCCGGGCCGCACCCCCCATGAAAATGCCCAGTTCCTTACCTTCCTCATGGCAACCATCAAGGCTGTGGACACCTTTGCCGGGCTCCTGCGCTGCTCCTGCGCCAACGCCGGCAACGAGTATCGCCTGGGCGCCAACGAAGCACCTCCGGCGATCATTTCGGTCTTCCTCGGCGAGCAGCTTGCCGACATCATCGACCAGATCGTAGCGGGTAAAACGAAATCCTCTGAGATGAGCGGTCACATGGACATCGGCGTCAGCACCCTTCCTTCGCTGCCCAAAGACGCCACCGACAGGAACAGGACCTCGCCGTTCGCCTTCACCGGCAACAAGTTCGAGTTCAGGATGCTCGGTTCCTCTTTCTCCATCTCGGGCCCGAACATCATCATCAACACCATCATCGCCCAGGCCCTGAAGGAATTCGCCGACGTGCTGGAGAAATCCACCAACTTCGACGCCGACCTCGACCGGTTGCTGCAGGAAACCGCGAAGAAACACCAGCGCGTCATCTTCAACGGCAACAACTACTCCGACGAGTGGGTCCAGGAAGCTGCCAAGCGCGGCCTGCCGAACATCCCGAGCACTCCCGAGGCACTCAAGGAGCTGATCTCCAAGGAAGCGCAGGAAGTGTTTGCCGCTCACAGCGTCTTCAGCGAGAAGGAACTGCATGCCCGTTACGAAATCATGGTCGAGCAGTACGTGAAGACCCTGAACATCGAAGCGCTGACCATGATCGACATGGCCAACCACAGCATCATCCCCACCGCCATCGAGTATGCGACCACGGTGGCAGCGTCCATCAATGCGGTTACCGCGGTATCCAGCAAGCTGGACGTCTCCACCCAGAAGGAACTGCTGGAAGAGCTCAGCGACAAGCTTGCCGCGATGAGCGCCAACACCAAGGCGCTTGAGAAGGCCCTTGAAGAGGCGAACGGCATCGCCGATGCAGACAAGCAGGCCGCCGCATTCAGGGCGAACGTCTTCACCAAGATGCTCGAGCTGCGCTCCACCGGTGATGCGCTGGAGAAAATCATCTCTGCCAAGTGCTGGCCGCTGCCGACCTACAGGGAAATGCTTTTCGTTCTGTAATCCCCGAATCTTTACTTGCCTGACAATAGGAGCCTCTTGACGGGGCTCCTGTTTCAGCTTTGCCGCTAGGACGTGTTAATAAATAACTAGTTAATCAAACCGTTGTCTGATTGGACATATTGCAGACAATGGCCTGCGTAAGTTTTAGGCAACAGTCTTGTTGCCTTGATTGCCGGAGGCTGGGCCGCCCCGGCTAAGTTCCCGGAATCAGGAAGGGGTGTTTACCTTCCAGGCGATTGGCCAAAGTCTTGCAGCAGGGTCACCAAGCACCAGCCAGCGGTTTATTAAACCTTGCAATTCAATGGCAAGGTATCTATAATTCGCGGCGCACTGAACAACAAGCGGAGGATAACTGCCTTGAAAAAAGTCGAAGCAATCATAAAACCTTTCAAGCTTGATGAAGTGAAAGAAGCACTCAATGAGATCGGTATCCAGGGCATCACCATCGGTGAGGTCAAAGGTTTCGGTCGTCAAAAAGGGCACACCGAGCTTTACCGCGGCGCCGAGTACGTGGTTGATTTCATCCCGAAGATCAAGATGGAAATCATCGTGTCCGACGAAGTGGTAAGCAAGGTGGTAGACGCCATCGAGCAGGCAGCGAAAACAGGTCGCATCGGCGACGGCAAGATCTTTGTCACCCCCGTAGAAGAAGTAGTCCGGATCAGGACCGGTGAGAGGGGCGAGGACGCTCTCTAGTCGGCTGATTCTTTACTTAATTTGAAAGGAGACAGTAGATGACACCAAAACAAGTAGTGGAGTTTGCCAAAGAAAACGGCGTGCTGATGGTCGATTTCAAATTCATGGACTTCGTCGGCATCTGGCAGCACTTCACCGTGCCGATGAGCGAGTTCGGCGAGGACACCTTCGAGGAAGGGCAGGGCTTCGACGGCTCCTCCATCCGTGGGTGGCAGCCGATTCACGCTTCCGATATGATCATCCTCCCGGATCCGACCACCGCAAAGATGGATCCGTTCACCGCTGTTCCGACACTCTCCCTGATCTGCGACATCTTCGATCCGATCACCAAAGAGAGCTACACCCGTGACCCGCGTAACATCGCGAAAAAGGCTGAGAGCTACCTGAAGTCCACCGGCCTCGCCGACACCGCTTACTTCGGACCGGAAGCCGAATTCTTCATCTTCGACGACGTCCGTTACGACTCCACCTCCAACTCCTCCTTCTACGCCGTTGACTCTGTCGAAGGCGCCTGGAACACCGGCCGTGAAGAGTTCCCGAACCTCGGCTACAAGCCGCGCCACAAGGAAGGCTACTTCCCGGTAGCGCCGACCGACTCCCAGAACGACCTCCGTAACGAGATGGTGATGGAACTCCAGAAGGTCGGTATCCGCGTTGAGTGTCAGCACCACGAGGTCGCCACCGGCGGCCAGGCCGAGATCGACATGCGCTTCTCCTCGCTGGTCGACATGGCTGACCAGCTCCAGTGGTTCAAGTACGTCATCAAGAACGTCGCGAACCGCAACGGCAAGACGGTCACCTTCATGCCGAAGCCGCTCTACGGCGACAACGGCTCCGGTATGCACTGCCACATGTCCCTCTGGAAAGACAGCACCAACCTTTTCGCCGGCGACAAATACGGCGGGCTTTCCCAGATGGCTCTGTACTATATCGGCGGCATCATCAAGCACGCCCGTGCCCTCTGCGCCTTCACCAACCCGACCACCAACTCCTACAAACGTCTGGTGCCGGGCTTCGAGGCTCCGGTGAACATGGCTTACTCCAGCCGTAACCGTTCCGCTTCGCTGCGCATCCCGATGTTCTCCTCCAATCCGAAGGCGAAGAGGATCGAGTACCGTACTCCGGACCCGTCCTGCAACGGCTACCTCGCCTTTGCGGCACTGTTGATGGCGGGTCTTGATGGCATCGAGAACAAGATCGATCCGGGCCAGCCGCTGGACAAGGACATCTACGGTCTTTCCCCGGAAGAGCTCTCCACCATCCCGTCCGCTCCGGGCAGCCTGGAGGAGGCTCTCAACGCCCTCAAGGAAGACAACGAGTTCCTCTACAAAGGCGACGTCTTCACCCCGGACGTCATCGACAAGTGGATCGAGTACAAAACCGAAGCCGAAGTCAACCCGGTCCGTATGCGTCCGGTACCGCTCGAGTTCGCACTGTACTTCGACATCTAGGCAGATCTGCTCATACGGGCAGCAAAAAAGGCGGGGGATTTTTCCCCCGCCTTTTTCGCATCTCGATCTTTGGTTGTCGGGTTAGTTGTAGCCCAGGCTGTCGAACACGGCGCGGGTCGCCTTTGCCGCCACATAGGGGCCGTAGCTCGGCGCGACGTTTCTGATGAACTCCGGGGTCAGGTCGTCGTCGTACCCGGTGAAGGCGATGCCGCCGATGAGAGGTATGATGCCGACTTCGAACCAGCCGAGCTCGGTCCAGGTCCTGTCGATCTCCGCCTGCCTGAACTCGTACTTCGCGGGTATCGACAACTGTTGTGATTTCCCGTTCTTCAGATTGGTGATAGTGGCCTCGGTGCCGATGTCAGCCGTGTATCCGTAACCCCAGATGGCGGGGGCGAAGATCAGGAAGCCGGGCCAGTTTACGAAGAAATTTGACCCCTTGCCGTCGTAGCGCGGGTTTACCGAAAGGTCGATGACCGCGTCGGCCTGGTCCTTGTTGTTGGCGGTGTTGTAGGGATAAATCACCCTTTCCACTGCGCTGTTTCTCTGCAGGGCATCGACAACTGCGGCGATGTACCTGCTGTTTTGCGGCTGGCTCATGTTACTGGATGTGACGCCGAGCTTTATGGTCTGCTTAGGTGCCGCTGCTGGAGGAGTGAAGAAATCATCGGCATTTGTCAGCCTCATGTTGTGAGTGCATCCGCTATTCATCATCATGACGAAAGACAGTGCCAGTGCTGCTCCTAGTTGTGTCCTTACCTTCTTTAGCATTATCCGTGCTCCTTTTATATTTGTTGACTAATTAGTCGGCACTATATAGTTCGAGTTAATAGCTGTCAACAAATACAATCAGCAACCGGCGCAATCACTCGATGAACCGAGACCATTATAAAAGGCGCAGCAGGTATTACGGTCACGAGTCTTTCTCCTTGCTGGACGGTGGAAAAGCTGCTAATTTCTGCTGCGATATTGCCTACTGCCGCACCGAGGGAACCCTTTGCTGCAACATGAAAAAGTGAAAAAGCTGGTCGAGTGGTTCGTGAGAGGGGCGTTGCGGCATGCCGCGGCCATGGAGGCCATGGACGATGAGGCGGCTGCCGCTGAAGTCGCGGACCTTAATCGCTACTATGCGGCACTCAAGCGCGAGGGAGGAGTTGATGAACTTCTGCTTCGACTCGGCCATCCAGACCCGGCGGTTGTCGGGATGGTAGCCGTCTATGCCATGCGCGAGGCCCCAGGACGCTGCGTGGTGGCCCTTACCGCTATCGCGGCGCTGCCCGGGTTGATAGGTTTCAGGGCGCAGGCAGCGCTCGAGCGCTGGGAAAGCGGCGACTGGGAAAAATAGCCACGGCTGGTCCCGCTGGACCGCCGTCACTAAATGTAATCAACATAACTAAACTGGAGGTTCTTCGTGTCTGAATTCAACAATGTAACCGTCGTCAAAGAGGCCAACGTCTATTTCAACGGGGCGGTCACCAGCCGTACCGTATTCTTCCCTGACGGGTCCCGCAAGACCCTGGGCATCATGATGCCGGGAGAGTACAGCTTCAACACCGGCTCCGCCGAGGTGATGGAGATCATGGCGGGTGAGCTGACCGTGCTGCTCCCCGGTTCCCCTGACTGGGTCGCCATCAAGGGCGGGGAGGCCTTCGAGGTCCCCGAGAATGCGAGCTTTGAGCTCAAGGTAACCGCCGTCACCGACTACTGCTGCTCCTACCTCTAAGACATGACGCCCCTTGCCGAGGCTGATCCTCCGGCAAGGGGCACGAGCGTGACCTTGATTTCCCAACCATCCGAGACAAAAAGCATCGTAGGCCGTTTCGCCCCTTCCCCTACCGGACCGTTGCACGTCGGTTCACTGGTGGCGGCGCTTGGGAGTTACCTGCTCGCGAAGCGCGCCGGAGGCCTCTGGCTTTTGCGCATGGAGGATCTGGACCTGCCGCGCGTGGTCCCGGGTATCGCTGACGACATGATGGCGACGCTGGAGAAGCTGGGCTTTAAGTGGGACGGCGAGGTGCTCTACCAGAGCCGGCGGACCGAGCATTACCGTGCCGCAGCGAGGGAGCTGCAGCAGAAGGGCCTTGCCTACGCGTGCGGCTGTACCAGAAAGGAAATCGCCGAGATCGCCTCCGCACCGCACGAAGGGGAGCTGGTCTATCCCGGGGTGTGCAGGGAAGGATTGCCGCCGGAAAAGGTGGAAAGGGCGTTGCGGGTTAAGGTCTACGATGAGGTGATTTCCTTCGAGGACGGCATCATGGGGCGCTACAGCCAGCATCTCTCCGCGTCCTGCGGCGATTTCGTCATCCACCGGGCCGACGGCCCTTATGCCTACCATCTCGCCGTGGTTGTCGACGATGCCGCCTCCGGGGTGAATCAGGTGGTGCGCGGTTGCGACCTCCTGGCCTCCACGCCGCGCCAGATCTACCTGCAGCGCATCTTTGGATTCCCGACGCCTGATTACTACCATCTGCCGCTGGTCACCGGGCCCGATGGCTCGAAACTAAGCAAGCGCGACAACGCCGTTTCTCTTGCTGCCGGTCGCGACCTCGACCGTGATGGCGGCAGGCTCCTCTGTGCCGCACTTCGTTTTCTGGGCCAAGCCCCGCCGCCTGAACTGCAGGACGCCCCGCCCGCGGAAGTGCTCGCCTGGGGAGTCACCCACCTCGAGCCAGGCGTCGTTCCTCGCACCCCGGCCCCCTTTCTTTAAAGCAGAAGAATTCCGTACAGCTCTCCACGAAGCGCTGCAAGAGCCCTGACGTTCCCTCCTTTGCGAACCCGGGAAATTCTGGGAGCAAAGGGGTTGTTGCCACGAAATAGTGAGCGTGGCCAAGTGTCCCCCCCTTTGCGAAGGGGGAGCTTGCCCCCCGTAGCGCTCCGCGAAGGGGGGATAGGGGGGATTTGCCTTTGAACCCAGTGCTACCCTTATTCATCCCTGGTCGAGAAATGGTGAAGCCGGCAGCGATTCCCGCTTCTCCGGAGGACCCTGTTCCCGTCTCTGCAACCCTTCCCTGATTTGGTCCAGCATCTCTCCGCTCATCCCCGGTTCCTTCATCATGTGCCGCACCATCGCCTCGTTCAGCGTCTCGCATCCCGAGAGAAAGAGAAAGCCTAGCAGCAGGAAACTTGAAGGCCTCACGCTTCCTTTCTCCTTTTCTCCACCGCGCGCCACTTCTCAATCTCAGCCTCGGTAACCGGTTGCCACTGCGGGACGGGAGATGGATGCCAGTTCTCGTCCACCGCCACCATGGTGAATATGCCGCTCGCCGCGAGACGCTTCTCGCCGTCGGTGACGTTCTCCGCCTCGACCTCGACCTCGACCTCCATCGACGAGCGCCCGACGTGGATGATGGTGGCCCGCGAGTAGATCACCTCGCCAACGTTGATGGGGGTGAGGAAGTTGATGCGCTGCGCACAGGCGGTCACGACCCTCTTGCGCGCGTACCTCCAGCAGACCACCCCCGCTGTCTTGTCCATGATGCTCATGATGACCCCGCCGAAGATGTTGCCGTAAGAGTTCGTATCCTTCGGGAGGAGGGTCTCGATCAGTTCCGCCTTCCTGTTATCCATGAAAGCTCCTTTTCATTGCGTCCTGATACCGGCCGCGATGATTCTTTTCAGTTGTGCCGCGTTGGCGCGTTCCATCGCTTTACCTGTAATGCTGCTTATGGTGCGGTTGCGCCTCTCCTCGGTCGGATAGACGGAGCATTCGATCTCAACTCCGTCGTTCTCGAGGTAGATGTGGGTGTAGTCCCTGATCACGCCCCCCTTCCTGATGGGGACCGTCTCGGTCTGGAAGGCCATCCCGTGCTCCGCAAGCATCTTCTCCACATCCTCGACAGCATCGGCAAATAGGTGGATGTCGATGTCGCTGCGCTCGGTGACCGCCCCGGAGAGGACCGAGCCTACCAGGTACGGCGAAAAGGGGGCGAAGAACTCCAGGTAGGAGAGGGCGGTGAGCCTCAGGCGCAAAAGCCGTTCCGGAAGCACTTTCTCTTCCCTGGTCGCGATCAAACTGGCGAGTTCGTCGTGAATCTCCGCGTTGGTTGGGAGGTGGGAGCCGAGCGACAGTGCCTTTTCGGGGCCGAACCGTTTCGCCGCCTTGCGTTTCGCGTCGCGATACTCACGGACGCCGTCCTCGTACATGAGCCGCGCCGCCTCGCTGGCGATCATGCTGCGTATCTTGTCGTCCTTTCTCATGATGAGAGTATAGCGGATGACGCTCGATATGATACGACATTTGCGGAGGAGGGGGTACCGGATTTTTTCGTGTCATTAAAAAAAGGGGTTGACTGGGAGCCATCGGTTTGCTATAAACAGGATCTCTTCTGAGCGGGAATAACTCAGTGGTAGAGTGCAACCTTGCCAAGGTTGAAGTCGCGGGTTCGAACCCCGTTTCCCGCTCCATTTATCTACAAGTAATCCTTACGGATTCTTCTCTTTAAGCCCCGGCTTTCGCATGAACTTTCGCATGCGGCCGGGGCTTTCGCTTATCTGCCGTTTTTGAAGTCCCTCCCGAAGTAGGCGAGGATCTTCAGACGGTCCTGCTCCAACGTTGAACTCTACCTTTTGAGATTCCAGCCCTTCGTCCGGACCGGCGCTAGCAGGACGGGACGCAGATTATTAGCACGCGCGATTAGCCGAGATCAATGTAAATATACTGTCCTTCGCGATTAGCAGTACACGCCGGGCGGCAGTGTCTTGTCAGCGGAAAAGCAACTCTTTCAGCGATGGCAAAGGAGACCGCTTTTTACAGCATATGAGAGAAGAGGTGCGAAAACCACTCCCTTATCCTTGAGCTCCATGGCCTCTTTTCCCATTCTTCATTCTTTATTGGATCGGATTCGGCGAGGTCTTTAGTGAACATATTCTCCATTTTGGCGCCGAAATCTCCGCCTAAAATGACCGTATTTATCTCGAAATTTTGGGAAAAGCTTAAAAAGTCAAGGTTGGTAGATCCGACGGTTGCCCAGACGCCGTCTATAACTGCGGTCTTGGCGTGCAGGATGGCGTTGCGTCGTTGATAAAGTTTGACACCCGACTCCAGCAGCTCGTCATAATAGTACCTTCCTGCATATAGCGCCAGATTCTGATCGCTGGTTTTCGGCAGGATGATCCTGACGTCCACCCCGTTTTGGGCGGCATCGCATAGAGCTTTTATCATCTGCCGGTCAGGAACGAAATAAGAGATCGTCAAATGAATCGATTTCTCGGCGAAGGCGACTGCGGACACATACATGATGAAGGTGGTTCTGCCCGCTTCGCCGGGACTGCTCTTTACGACCTGCACCAGGTTGTTGCCGTACTCCTTCTGTACCGGGAAGTAGTCCCTGTCATTCAGAACCGGCCCCTTCTGCATCGTCCATGCATGGAGAAATACCTTCTGTAATTCAGCCACGGCCGGACCTTCTATAAGGATGTCCGTATCGCGCCATGGAATTTTGGTCGTGTCCTCTCCTTCACCGACGAACTTGCTCGAATAGACCTGGCTGATGTTGACCCCACCGGTTATCGCCATCTTGCCGTCCACGACCAGTAGCTTTCGGTGATCCCGCAAAGCCAGCCGCCACTTCTTCGAAGCTTTCAGCGGATTTATCGGATTAAATTCGACGACGTTGACGCCTTTGTCCCGCAACCTTTTGAAAAATGAAGCGGATGTCGCCATACTCCCAACGCTGTCGTATATGAGATTCACCCGGACTCCTTCCTGCCGTTTCCAGATGAGCAGATCCGCTAGCTTGTGCCCCGTTTCGTCATCCTTAAAAATGAACGTTTCCATGTTTACCGTGTGCCTCGCGCTCTTTATCGCCTTGAACATGGCAGCAAACGTGGCGGGTCCGTCGACAAGGAGCCTTACTCTGTTCCCCTTGATGAGGGGGCTTCCGCTCACCTCCTCGTTTACCGCGATCTGGCGCTCCAGAACCTCCGTCGGGCCGGCTGATGCTTTCAGACGATCCATGATATTCCTGCTCTGTTTTGGGGACAACACTCCGGCAATCGACGATATCCGCGGGGGGGTACCGTCAGACTGGACCTTGTCTATGACTTCAGATGCTTTGGGCAGGGTTGCGCACCCGGAAGCTAATCCGAAGGAAACGATCAAAACTAACGATACTGGCAATCGCATATTGGACACCATGATTAAAACAGAACGAAGGTAACCGTTGATTTCGTGCTTTTGTTCCAACTGGTCACCACCAGGCTGACCGGCATGACCGATACTGGTGTTTGTTGTTTTCTGCTCTTTCAAAGAGAGAGGGGGCGGCCCTCAGAGGGTCTCCGACACAAGGGCTCTTCTGCCAATTGTAGGGTGTTTGCGTCAGACGTCCACCATTGTAACAGCAGAAGTGCATGTTGAATTGATGCTGATACATCCTTTCAGGGAGGGGAGCGGACGATTATGGCGCATGCTGGCGACGCTCATGGCATTACAGGCAGGATTGCCAATACTGGATTTTAGTGATTGGGATGGGGAAACGCGGGAGCCTTATTTTGCAGCGGTTCGTGCCGGTTTGGACAGGGATTACATACCAATGCAGAAGCTTTTTGCAGGTATTATAGTGACCCCGTCACAGGCTGCTTAGCCTGTAACTCCAGGTTTTCCTGCGACACGAATCGACCGCTTTTGGCATCACGGGTAACTCGGATGCCTTCGATTGCAGACGATGAAGCGATGTTACGCTCTAACGCCTTTTTCCTGGCAACCCGGTTCTTCAGATAACGATTGGTTTCAAGAAGTGAATTTTCATAGCTTGAACGATATACTTTATTACCGGGTGTAATGCATCAGAATTATGTGTTTATTTGAGAAGACTAGGCAACTTGTGGTAGGAATAGCACTCTTTCAGTGATTGGCTGAACCTACTCGTAACCCATAAAGGAATTCCGAAATGGACATACCCCGGATCTTCAACATCACCGAAAGTGCTCACCGCATCCATAACCCGTTCACTCCCGAAAAGCTCGCAACTCTCGGTGCGGCACTGCGCATGGAAAAGGGGACTCGGGTGCTCGATCTAGGGAGCGGATCGGGGGAGATGCTGTGCACCTGGGCCCGCGATTACGGAATCATCGGAACCGGCATCGACATGAGCCAATTATTCAGCGAGCAAGCAAAGCTCCGCGCCGAAGAACTTGGCGTCGTCGAACAAGTCCAGTTCATCCATGGTGATGCTGCCGGCTATGTCTCGGACGACAAGGTCGGTGTGGCGGCGTGTGTCGGTGCCACCTGGATCGGCGGTGGAGTCGCCGGCACTATCGAGCTCTTGGCGCAGAGCCTGCGTGCCGGAGGGATCATCCTCATCGGCGAGCCCTACTGGAGACAGTTACCTCTGACGGACGATGTTGCCAAAGGGTGTCTGGTCAATTTGATCTCCGATTTCCTCATGCTGCCGGAACTGCTCGCTTCTTTTAGCCGCTTGGGCTATGACGTCGTTGAAATGGTGCTGGCCGATCAGGACGGCTGGGACAGATATGAGGCGGCCAAATGGCTCACCATGCGCCGATGGCTTGAAACAAATCCAGACGATGAGTTAGCGATAGAGGTCCGTGCGCAACTGACCTCGGAACCGCAGCGCTACGCCGCATACACGCGCGAATACCTGGGCTGGGGCGTATTCGCGCTGATGCCGCGGTAACTAAAATCGGAATTGCAAAGTTAAACGATTCGGTCTACGCTCGCCCGCAAAACTCATTGCGGGAGCTTCTATGAAAACCATCTCTATCGACGACCTCTCCAGCCTTAGCAGCCAAGCAGAACAATCCCCACGCAAGCGGATGAATCGTAACCTTCATTCCGAACTGTCCGACCCTATCCAGCGTTTAGCGATAGCAATGGAACCGGATACCTATATTCGCCCACATCGCCATCTCAAGACATGGGAGATTCTGACCCCGCTGCGGGGCCGGTTTGTCGTCTTGACCTTTGATGATGACGGCGTCGTCATCGATCGCGCAGTACTGGGTGAAGGTGCTTCCGTGGTTGAAATTCCGGCCGCGACATGGCATGCGGTCCTCTCTCTTGATACCGGTGGTGTCATCTTTGAAGTCAAACACGGCCCTTACGCTCCTTTCAAAGAGGAAGACTTCGCCTCCTGGTCGCCTTCCGCCGAGGACGACAAGCACAAGGAACTCATGCTTTGGTTCCGCGATGCCGAGGGCGGGCAACATTGGCCCGGTTGTGGGACTCGATGACAGGACTTTGGGGAGAGCACAGCCATGAGAATCGCAACAGAGCATGACCTTGAAGCAATCGTAGCCATCTATAACTCAACGGTACCGACGCGACAATCCACTGCCGACACCGCAGAGGTTAGTGTCGCATCCAAAATGGAATGGTTTCGGCGGCATGAGCCTCACAAGCGTCCCTTGTTGGTCTGTGAAAGAGACGGCCAAATAGTTGCGTGGGTGAGTTTTCAGTCCTTCTACGGCCGCCCAGCGTATGACCACACTGCCGAGATAAGTATCTATATTTCGCCTGAACAAAGAGGCAAAGGGCTCGGGCGTCAGGTGCTCGCAGAGGCATTGGAGATGACGCAGGGACTTCAGATCAAGACCGTTGTCGGGTTCATATTTTCACACAACGAACCCAGCATCCGCTTGTTCAAGTCATTCGGCTTTGAGGAGTGGGGTAAACTGCCAAATATCGCGGAAATGGACGGGAAGGAATACAGCCTGTCTATTTTGGGTAAACGAGTGAATCTATAACCCAGACCAAGAGAGGCGTTACGTCCCCACCTATGTGAAGATTCCGGGCCTGCCACTTAGCGGATCCTCTGCGAAGGGGAGGGAGGGCGCTGCCCGAAGGGAATCGCTGCTGCCGACGCCCTCACCCCGCCCTCTCCCAGAGGGAGAGGGGGATGGCCGAAAGTCACTGATCGCTACCGACGAGTCCCTTACCGCGCTCGGCGAGTCGTTTACCGCTCCGAACGAGTCGTTGATCGCTCCGAACGAGTCGTTGATAGCTCTGGACGAGTCGTTGATCGCTCTGGACGAGTCGTTGACCGCTCTGGACGAGTCGTTGATCGCTCCGAACGAGTCGTTGACCGCTCCGCACGAGTCGTTGACCGCTCTGGACGAGTCGTTGATCGCTCCGAACGAGTCGTTGATCGCTCCGAACGAGTCGTTGATAGCTCTGGACGAGTCGTTGATCGCTTTGGACGAGTCGTTGACCGCTCCGAACGAGTCGTTGACCGCTCCGCACGAGTCGTTGACCGCTCTGGA